>JAJXXL010000511.1 GCA_021781115.1 Planctomycetota bacterium | reverse complement strand
ACACGACGCGCCTCCACGAGTTGCGATTCGGCTGACGCAGTGCGTCCGCACGGCCCGCAACCCGCGTTTCGGTTCAGGATGTCCCGACGAAGAGCCGCGTACAAAGTCAGCGGTCTCGACGACCATCGTCAGCCAGCCGCCCCCACGAGCCGACCATTAAAGCGCCGGTCCGCGGCCGGACAATCGTCAGGATGAACTGCCGGCGCCGCAACGAGTTGTGAGTCGGCTGACGACGATTGTGGGAGTGTTTCGGATTCCGTTTTCAGTGAGCAAGCCGGGGGAGTTCGGCACCAGGTAATCCAAGGCGATCAGGGTCCCGGGGGGGCGTTTACATTGGGCGGGCGACTGACGACGGGACCCAATTGCACCAGTTGCACAGCCCGGAATCCGGATTGACACGAATTGGTGGCAGACGTACTTTACTCGCCATCCACCCCCCGCGCGTCGGTCACATCGCGGTGGAATACGGTCATGACGGCCGAATCACGTTGGAAATCTGAAGACAATCGAGCGGGGGTCCGGTTGCCACCACCGTTCTGTCGGGTTGCATTTCCTTCCTCACGCGAATGGAGTCGCCAATGAGTGATACACCCTGTGCCGCCGATCTCCCCTGCCCAGTGCCCCTGATCGACCTCGTGGCGCAATACAAAACAATTGAAGGTGAAATCAGCGCCGCGGTGCAGCGGGTGTTTTCGGAACAGCGCTTCATTCTGGGCGATGAAGTGGCCGAGTTTGAATGCGACGCGGCGACCTATTGCGACGCTCGCGAAGCGATCGGTTGCGCCTCGGGAACCGACGCGCTGTTGCTGGCGCTGATGGCGCTCGATCTGGCTCCGGGCGACGAAGTCATTACGACGCCCTACACGTTTTTTGCAACCGGTAGCGCGATTCATCGGCTGGGGGCCAAGCCGGTGTTCGTCGATATCGAACCGGCAGGCTTCAACATCAACCCCGAGGCTGTCGAACAGGCGATCAGCCCCAGAACGCGCGCCATTCTGCCAGTGCACCTGTACGGCCAGTGCGCCGACATGGACCCGCTGTGGCGAATCGCCGCCCGGCACGGCTTGGCCATTGTCGAAGACGCTTGCCAGGCGATCGGGGCTGAATACCATTCGCGCCGCGCCGGCGTGCTCGGCAGCGTGGGGTGCTTTAGTTTCTTCCCCACGAAGAACCTGGGGGGCGCGGGAGACGGTGGCTTGATGACGACCGACGATTTCGCCCTGGCTGGCCGCCTGCGCCGCCTGCGCGTGCACGGCGACGCCGGGCATTATGAACATATCGAAGTCGGGCTTAACAGCCGGCTCGATGCGCTGCAGGCGGCGGTATTGCGCGTCAAGCTCAGGCAACTGGAACACTGGACGACGGCGCGCAGGGAAAACGCTGCCCGCTATGCCGCAATGTTCGACGCTTTCGGGTTGCTCGACAGCCTGACACCGCCGGTCGAGCTGCCGGGGCGGCGGCACGTGTACAATCAGTATTGTATTCGCGTGCATGACGGCCGCCGCGATCAGGTGTTGCAGGCGCTGCGTGCCGCTCAGATCGGCTGCGCGATTTACTACCCCCGGCCGCTGCACTTGCAGCCGTGCTTTGCCAGCCTGGGCTACCAGGCGGGCATGTTGCCAGTTTCCGAGAGGGCGGCACAGGAAACCCTGGCATTGCCGGTTTTTCCTGAATTGCGTGAGGAGCAGCAGGAAACGGTGGTGCACATGATCGCCCAGGCCTTGGGGTGTGCCGTGCGTCCGACGATTCCCCACCCCGGCCTGCTGGCCAACGGGCGGGCCGCGACGCCGGAGGTCGATCAGGAGGCGGCCTGACGGCGGCGGCGCAGCGCTTCCATGGGGAGGTCGGTCGCAGATTCCGGGCGTGAAATCGGCGGGGTGCGGTAGTCTGCCGTGGGAGAGCGGTGTATAATTCGTCGCGTACCCGGCGGGAAAATCGCCGAAATGACAACCGAGGATCGCGAAACCGGAGGCGTGGCCCATGGAACATGAATTGCGGGCGAAATGCGTCGATTTGCTGAGCCGGATCAAGCACTTGCAGGACTCTCTTTGACTTAGCGGGCAAACAAAAGCGCGCCGAGGAAATCAACGCCCTGATGGCGGCCCCCGGCTTTTGGGATAATCAGCTCAAGGCCCAGGATCTCGTGGCCGAGTTGCGGCGCGTTTCGCTGGAAATGAAGCCGCTCAAGGATATCCGTTTGCGGGCAGACGATTTGCAGGTGCTGATGGAGTTCGCCCAGGAAGATGCCTCGGGCGCGAGCACCACAGAATTGCTGCAAACCGTTGCGTGGCTCGAAACTCGGCTGAGCGACGTCGAATTGCAGGCGATGCTGTCGCAGCCTGAAGATTCCTGCAACGCGTTTCTGAGCGTGCAGGCGGGCGAAGGCGGGACCGATGCCTCCGACTGGGCGGCGATGTTGCTGCGCATGTACCAGCGCTGGGCCGAAGACCGCGGGTTTGCCACGGAAATCATCGACATTTCCGAGGCAGAAGAGGCGGGCATTCGCAGCGCCACGCTGGCAATTCGCGGTGGCTACGCGTTTGGCTTTCTGAAGGGAGAGATCGGAGTGCATCGGCTGATTCGCATCAGCCCGTTCGATGCGGCCGCCCGGCGGCAAACGTCGTTTGCCGCCGTCGACCTGATTCCGGAACTCGACGACGATGTGATCATTGACATCGATTGGGAACGCGACGTGCGCGAAGACGTCTTTCGGTCGAGCGGCGCGGGTGGTCAAAAAGTCAACAAGACCTCATCGGCGATTCGCCTGACGCACATTCCCACGAATACCGTCGTCCAATGCCAGAATGAACGCAGCCAGCACAAGAACCGGGCCTTGGCCCGCAAGATGTTGCAGGCCAAGTTGTTCAAGATGGAGCAGGATAAGCGCGATGCTGATCTGGCCGCCAAGCGTGGCGAGAAATCAAAAATCGGTTTCGGTGGTGGCTCGATTCGCACCTATACCTTGCAGCCGCAGCAACAGGTAAAGGACCACCGCACTCTGGCCATTTCGACAAACCCGGCCAAGGTGCTCGACGGCGCCATCAACGAATTCATTGAGGCCTACCTGCGCTGGAGAATTCCGCAACAGCGATCCTGACAGCCCCGGAGATTCGGGGAACTCTCCTTGGCGGGGCCTCGTCTTATCTTGCAGGCCGCCGCGGGCGCCGATGTGCTGGCAGCCTCATTTGCCAGGCGATGCCCATTCTCGTGAACCCCATTGCATGCGACGTTTCGCAGCAATCGCCGCGCGGGCAAAGTACGGTCTGTGTCGCTGCGCCGCTGGTGCGGCGTTGCCAACTCGTTCTCAGGTCAGGAAGGGAGCGCGTGCGATGAACCGACTAATCGTGGCGGTGTTGTTGGGGTGTGCCGCGTTCATGCCGAGCCCGGTTGGGGCGCAGGTTCTGATCAACGAGTCACGAGAAGCGATTGTGCGTCTGCCCCGACCGCCGGTTCCTGGCCCGACCCCCGTGCCAATCCATTCGTCGTACAAGGTGCGATCTGTCGATGTGCAGGGAACGCTGCGCGACCAGGCCGCTCAAATCCAGATTTCGCAGGTCTTTCAGAACACCGGCAGCGCCACCCTTGAGGCCCGCCTGGTGTTTCCGATTCCTGACAGTGCCGCGATCAGCGGGTTGGTGCTGCTGGCTGACGGCAAAGAGCTGACCGGCAGGTTGCTGAAGAAAGACGAGGCCCGCCGGTATTACGAAGAAATCGTTCGCCGGCAGCGAGACCCGGCGCTCTTGGAATTCATGGGGCAGGGGCTGTATCAGACGAGTGTGTTTCCCATTCCGCCGCAGGCCGAGCGAACCGTGGAGATCCGCTACACGCAATTGCTGCGCAAGGATCAGGGGTTGATTGACCTGCAGTTGCCAATTGGCGTTTCAGGTCGGCACAGCCAGCAACCGGTCGAAAACCTGAACGTCACCCTGCGTGTCGAGGCGACCGAGTCGATCAAGACGCTCTACAGTCCGACGCACGCTCTGGAAGTATCGCGGCCTGATGAAACCCATGCGATATGCAAGTTGGCGCTGCATGGCGTCGCGCAGCCTGACGACTTTCGCCTGCTGTACGGAACTCAGAACGGCCTCGTGGGAATGAACATCGTCAGTTACCGGCCACACGACAACGAAGACGGTTACTTCGTGCTGCTGGCCAGCCCGGAAGTCCGCCGCGACGAGGCCAAACGCATCGCAAAAACCGTCGTGTTCGTGTGCGACCGTTCGGGCAGCATGAGCGGCAAAAAGATCGATCAGGCGAAGGAATCTCTGAAGTTTCTGGTGAACCAGTTGCAGCCGGGCGATGTATTCAACATCGTGGCCTACGACTCGGCGATCGAAAGCTTTCGTTCCGAATTACAAAAAGTCGATGAACCAACGGTCAAGGCGGCGCTCAGCTTTGTCGACGGGTTGTACGCCGGGGGCGGCACAAATATCGATGGCGCGTTGCAGACGGCGCTCAAAATGCTGAACGACGCCAGCCGCCCCGGTTACGTCCTGTTTCTCACCGATGGCCTGCCCACCGTGGGCGAAAGCAACGAAATGAAAATCGCTGCCAACGCCCGGCAGGCCAATGCGACCCATGCGCGGCTGTTTTGTTTTGGCGTGGGATATGACGTCAACAGCCGGCTGCTCGACCGGCTGGCGAACGACCTGCGGGGGCAGTCGGCGTATGTGAAGCCGAATGAAAGCATTGAAACGCACGTCGCGGCACTCACTGCAAAAATCAGTTCGCCGTTGCTGACAGAATTGGCCCTTTCCATCGAATTCGATGCACCGCCGCCGGTCGGCACGGCGGCGGGCATTTCGCGCCTGTACCCGCGGCAGCTCACTGACCTGTTTCAGGGCGAGCAACTCGTGGTTGTGGGCCGATATAAAACTGGCGGCGCGGCGAAAGTTTCGCTGTCGGGGGTGGCGGCGGGTGAAAAGAAGTTGTTCGTCTTTCCTGCGCAATTCGCCGCAAAATCGCTCGATGAATCGAACGGGTTCGTCGAAAAACTTTGGGCCATGCGGCGGATCGGTGAAATCATCGGCGAACTCGACTTGAAGGGCCACAATCAGGAACTGGTCGATGAGTTGGTGCAGTTGTCGACCCGGCACGGCATTTTGACGCCGTACACGTCATTTCTCGCCGACGAAAATGTAAATCTCGCCGACCGCGCACAAAACGCACGCCGCGCCGCCGAAGCCACACAGTTGCAACTTCGCGTGACCGACGGCAAAGCGGGAGTAAGGCAACGTGAATTGAAAGGGTATTATCAACGTGCCCCGGCGGGGCAGCCCTTGAGCGGGCCCGCAGTCCCGGGTGGCGCCGCGGCGACCGGGCTGGCTGGCGTCGTGGCGTTCGACGCACAAGGCGAGGCACGCAACGTGCAAACCGTGCGTAACGTAGGCCAAAAAACGTTCTTCCGAAAAGACCGGCAATGGCAGGATTCGAGCGTTCGTCCCGAACAATTGAAGCAAGTGATTCGCATCAAGCAGTTCAGCCGCGAATACTTCGACCTGGCCGCGTCGCACGACGGCCGCCTTGCGCAATACCTCGTCTTCGAGGAACCGGTGATCCTGAACCTGGGCGACAAAACCTGGCAGATTGACCCGCCCGATGATCAAAGTCCGAATCCCTGAGCGTACTGCATGGTATGCGGCCGAAAATTCGAGCGGGTTGCCGACGTGTGTCGGCAGCGCGGGGGAATGCCGCAGTCAGGGCCGGGTCTGATACGTGTGAACCGGGCCACTGGCGCCGATCTGAACGGTGTAGCTGGCGCCATCGGCCGCAACGGAAGCTTTGATCGGCGTTCCCTGGCACTCCAGCGTTGGCAGTTCGTTGGCAATAAACGCGGCCGGGGTTTGGTCTTCGGGCTTGAGCGCCAGGTTGCGATGCAGTTGATACAGGGCCTGTAACGACTTGACCCGCCGCAGCGTTTGCTGGGTTTCGATATTGCCACCCTTTTTTGGACCATTGCACATCACGGCCACGCGGGGGTCGATTGCCAGTACGAAGGCCGGGTTGTTGCTGACGTTCAACCCGTGATGAGTCACCATGAACAGGTCGACCTGGCCAATGGGGTTGTTGGGCGTGATCAGCCGCGCTTCGACGTTCCAGGTCAGGTCGCCGCAGGTCAGGAATGTGAACTTGCCGAATTGAAACAGCAAACTCAGGCTGTTGGCATTGTCGGAAACATCAGGGGGCTGAGCGACATGCTCGCCGGCAAACGGATTGGGCGGACCGCTGTTTGCGAGCACGTCGCCACTGGCGGCGACAACGCGAACCGCCAGCGGGGGCGTACCCGATTGCAGCGGCAACGTGTCACCCGCGATCAGCTTGCGCGACCGGTTTTGCGACGCTGCGCGGTAACTGGCAACCCGTTCGAGAAATAGGCTGTCTTCCTGAAGTTCGAGGGGAATTCCCCGGTCCCAGAAATTCCTGATCTTCACCAAGCCAGCCAGCGCAGCGTGGTTGCCGAAATGGTCGAGGTGCCAATGACTGACTACGGCATGATCGAGTTGCGTTCGGCCCGCGGTCTCGCGCAAAACCTTGAGAATCCGGTCGCGATCGCGGCCCAGGTTGTCGGGGTAGCCCGAGTCGATCAGCACCGATTCACCGGCGGGGGTAACGATGAGCGTAGCGGCGCCCCCTTCAACGTCGATGAAATACAGGTCGAGTCGTCCATTGCGTTCGTCGGCGTTTGCCAGGCGCACGCCACCAACTGCCGTCGCGAGAACGGCCATGATCAATGCCGCCGGGCACACGGAAACAAGACGCATCATGAAGGGCCTCCTGAAAACGGGCGTCGAATTAATGTGGATCGTTGTCTGCCCGCGGCTTGCCCATGGCGGCCAGCCTGTTGACCGAGACAGCGTACGCCGGGGCCGGCGGTTGCGGGGCATTTCATGCTGTGCCGCGACCAGTGCAGATCTATTCAGGTTTTGAGTGCAGTGGATTCGTTCGAAGCGGGGGGCGCCGAATCGGCCGCGATTGCCGACGCAACAGCCATGGTTTTCTGAGCGGCGATCGGGCCGGGCGGTGCAGTCGCCGGAGGTTCGCCGGTGGTTGGCGCAGCCGCGCGTTCGGTCGAATACGCCGTCAGTTCGGCGTTGAAGATGTTGACCAGCGCGTAAAGGCAGGAGGCGACGATCGGGCCGATGAACACCCCCCACAACCCCATGACCTGCAATCCGCCCAGGACGCTGACAAATGCGAGCAGTGGATGCAGTTTGATGTTGGTGTTCAGGACGTAAGTTCGAATGACGTTATCGAGAAAGCCTACGAACCCGGCCCCGTAGACAACCAGAAAAATCGCCTTCGCCCAATGCCCGCACCAGGCCAGCCAGACGGCGTACGGCGCCCAGACAAGCCAGGTGCCCAGCAAAGGAACCAGCGCCGTCAGCGTGGCGATCAGCGTGATGATGAAAAAGTGTTGCGCGCCAATCAGCAACATGCCGATGCCGGTGGCAAGCCCCTGCCCGATCGCAGCTGCAAACGTGGCCAGCACCACCGCTCGCACCACTTGATCGAACTGCATCAGCAATTGCCACTGGTAGTCGCGGTTCAGGGGAATCAGCCGTTGCGCGCCTTCGAGCAGGGCGGGGCCGTCGGCCAGGAAATAATGCAGCGCGATCACAAACATCAGCATGCCGACGACCAGCGACACCATGCCGCCGAGCAGGCTGAAGGTCGAACCGGCAGCACCAAATGTTTTTTGGGCCACTGCCGTAAACGCAGTTTTGAGCTGGTCATGTACCTGTTTCTGAAAGTCTTCGGGCGAGATGTCAGCTCCGGTCAGCCTCCGATAATGTTCGATGGCCCGGTCGATGTCGATTTCATGACGGACTGTACCCACGAACTCCTTCCAGCGCTGGGTTTCGAGCGTGTGCTGCGCGAGCGAAATCAACTGTACCGAGGCGAAGACGGTCAGGGCGATCAGAGGCGCCATGATGCCAGCCAGTACCGTTCCCGTCGTCAACCCCGCAGCCAGGTGCACGCGCTGCCCGGTCGTGTTCATAAATCGCCGAAACAGCGGCTGGCACAGCACGGCGGCCATTCCTGCGAGAAACAGGGGCAGCAAAAACGGCGCAACCAACTGGAAAAACGTGATTCCTAAAAACGTGATCAGTACCGCCAAGACAATCAATGAGACCTGCCGCGCCATCGCTTGCACCGTGCGTCCGATTGGAAGTACTTGATCCTCCGGCCATTTCAGCCCGCCGATTATCATGCTAACCTGTTTGCATCGTCGATGACAACGCAGAGGCCGCCCACGGCCAGTTGGCGCGCTCTCACGATTTTTGCGTCACGAACGTGATGCTTCTGATCGTGCTGCCGGTGCTTTGCAGTTTGCAGGAAATCGCAATCGCCGCCGACCATCGACCAACCTCTTGCTCCGGAACCGAGCATGCCTTTCGATAAACTCCTTGCGTCGCTTGCGCCTCTGATCGAACGTTGCCTTGCCCCGGCTCAAAGCGACCCAGCCCTTCGCGAACAGTTGCACCGATTTGCTGAAGCGTTGCTGGAATTGACTGCGCCGACCAGCGGGCTTGACGCCCCCCGTGAGCCGCCCGTCGCACCAAGCGACGCGGCCGCACAGAGCGGTTCGTGGCCCATGCCCGCGCCGCGTGTGGAAGCCGGCGAATTTGGCTCGCAGCTCGAAAAGGCCGAACCGGTTTCGGAATTGCTGCCGAGACTGACGCTGGGGCAGCGCACGCCGGGGCCGGCGGTCAGTTACCCGGAGAGGTTCTCAACGCCCGAGGGGCACGATCTGGCGCAATTGGAAACCCGGCTGCGAATGAAGGCCGAAGGAGCGCGATGGGCGGCGCGGCGGCGCGAATTGCTGCGTAGCGACGCCCCGTTCGATACGGAGATCGAACCGATGGACCGCGATATCATCGTCCGGGCCAAGGCGATTCCCGACTGCTTTCTGTGGATGAACCACCCCAGCAGTCCATCGCCCGAAGATTTGAGCCTCTATGAAGACCTCGCGCGCTGTTTTGAATGTGTTGCTGACATGCTGGTGATCCTGCGCACAATTCAATCGGCGGCCAATGCCGTCCGCACCGAGTTTGAATTGGCGCTCGATTTGCTCGCCGAGGCGCAGTCGGCATTGCGCACAGCGGTCGAGCGGCTCGGTGCCGCGACCGACACCGATCAAATCAAGGTGTACAACTGGCTTCGCGTGACGGCGGCCGAAAACCAGTTTTACATTCGTCGGCATTTTCGCGCCGAAGACCCGGCCGACCCGAAGCAATGGCCTGACCTGGTCGCCCGCATTGACGCCCTCGACCGTCGCCTGCACAAGTCGCACGATCGCGACAAGGTCCGAAAAAAGCTGCTGGGCAAGTTGCGGCATAAAGTTCAGCAAGTCGCCGACAACACGCCAGACGCCGAGGAACAATGGCGGGCGGTGGTCGCGATTGTCGACGAATTGGTGAACGACGGCCTGCCCCCCAGCAATTGCGAGTTGCGAGATTTGCTCGCTCCGGTGATTGACGATGCGCCCCCGCTGGCCGACCCGCCCAAAGGCTTTCAACTGGTCGCGCGGGAAATCGACCGTTACCTCTCGACCACACCGCCTGTGACGGCGACAAAGGCAGCGCGGCTGTCGCCCGAGGTTGAGCAGGTCGCAAAGTGGTTGCACGGGCGGTCGTTGGCACTTGTTGGAGGAGATCGGCGGCCGAAGGCGGCCGAGGCACTCAAGGCGGCGTTCGGCCTGCGCGAACTGGTGTGGATCGCCTCGCGGGAACATGAATCGCTTGAGGGATTCAAGCCCCTGGTGGCTCAGCCCGACGTGGCAATTGTGGTTCTGGCAATCCGCTGGTCGAGCCATTCGCACGGCGGGATTAAGTCGTTTTGCGATGACTTGGGCAAGCCCATGGTCCGGCTTCCCCGAGGTTACAACCCCAATCAAGTGGCACACGAGATCTGCCAGCAGGTCGGGCAGATTCTCGCCGCGGAACACGCGACGTAATGGCGACATGCCGCGGCCTCGCGCGGCCCCGATCGTCTTGTGCCGCGTACTGGAACCGGTTACGCTGAATTGGGCGTTTGGTGCGCCACGGTCCTAAGTAAGCGGGAGCAACCTGCGTTGCGCGCAATTAATTTCCACGGGGTTTTGAACCCTGGTTTTGGTCACTGCGCCCCGGCGAGCCGCCGCACGATTTTATGCGCGGGTGGGCTGGCGGCGCTGGGCGCGACGCTGCCGCAACTGCTGGCCGCTGAAGGCCGCGCGCGTGCTCGAGCGGTCATTTTCTACCACCATTATGGCGCGCCCAGCCACATTGACACCTTCGACCCTAAGCCCATGGCGCCGGCGGAAATTCGCGGCGAATTCGCGGCGATCGACACTGCAACTCCCGGCTTTCGCGTGACCGAAATCATGCCACGCATCGCCCGCATCAGCGACAGGCTGGCGGTGGTGCGGTCGATGAACCACAAGACGGCGAATCATAACCCGGGAGTGTACCTGGCGATCACGGGCCGCACCTCGGTGCGCGACCAGGTGCAGGTCGGGGCGACCGCCGAAGACTGGCCTCACTACGGCGCCGTGCTGGCGAAGTTTGCCCCGGGCGACAACGCAACGCCTGTGGCTATGCAAACGCCGCATTATGCGTTCGACCAGGTCTACCGTTGCCCCGGGCAAACGGGCGGTTTTCTGGGCAGTGCCTATGACCCGCTGGTGGTTGCTCGCGACCCCGCCAGTCCCGAATTTCACGTGCCGGAATTCGAACTGGCCGTTTCCGGCGACCGCTTGGCAGATCGGCGGCGGCTACTCGCGCTCGTCAATCGCCGGCTCGATGCACTTGAGTATTCCGCTGCATACCAGCAGTGGACCAGCTTCCACGAACGAGCATACGCCTTGCTGACGTCGCCCCATACCAAACAGGCGTTTGATCTCCACCGCGAACCCGACAGCGTGCGCGACTGGTACGGGCGGCACAAAACCGGACAATCGCTACTGCTGGCCCGGCGGCTGGTTGAAGCCGGCGTGCGGTTCGTGACGGTGTTCAGCGGCTCGAACCCCGGCGATGGGTGGGATACGCACGTCGACAACTTCAACCGCCTGAGAAACCAGTTGATGCCGCGCGAAGACGAAGGGTTTGCCGCCCTGATTGCTGATCTCGACCAGCGCGGGCTCCTGGCCGACACGCTCGTCGTGTGGTCGGGCGAGTTCGGCCGCAAGCCCCATATCGGCCGCCCAAACCCCGCCGTCAACAACATTGGCCCGGGCGGCCGCGACCATTGGCCGCAATGCTACTCGCTGGTGTTTGCCGGGGCTGGCGTGAAGCGCGGGTTTGTCTACAGCGAAAGCGACCGGATCGGCGAATACCCCGCTTCGAGCCCGCATTCGCCGGGCGACCTGGCCGCTACAATCTTTCACGCACTAGGCCTCGACCCGCACGCCGAAATGCATGATCAAGCGGGCCGCCCATTTTCCCTTGCCGACGGTGAGCCGATTTCCGGGCTGTTCGCGTGACGGCTACCGCAGAATGGAAACGGTCAGCCAAAGTATCACCTGCTGTCAATGTCAACCATGTCTGTCGATTCAGAAACGGTATCGAGACGGCGCAATCTCCATTTAAATGTGCTCGACGAGGTCGTGGCCGATGCGGCGATGCTCGTCGCGTCGGCCAGGTTGAAAACGCTGGGCAACTGGCCGCTCAGCAAGTTCCTGATGCATTTGGCGTTGGCAATGAACGGCTCGCTTGACGGCGTCACGTTCAAAGCATCGTGGCGGAACCGCCTTTTGGGGCGCTTCGTCAAGCGGCGGATGCTACGCGACGGGCTGCCCCCGGGAATCAGACTGCCCTCTGAGGTCGAATCGAACGCATTCCCACCGGCAGCGTCGCCGGCTGAAGCCTTTGACGTTTTACAAAGGGCGGCCAACCGACTGCGGCACGAGCGTGCCACGGCCACGCACCATTTTTTGGAAAACTCACGCACGAAGAATGGACTCAACTGCGCCTGCGGCATGCCGAAGTGCATCTGAGCGTTGTTGTGCCTTCGTAATGACGGCGACGGGGCATTCGGCCGCGCCGAAGCATTGGCCGCGTGGTCATTTGTGCTTCGTCTTTGTCATTTCTGAATCGTGTACCGCGTAGAAAGCGTCCTGTCGCGCCGCTACAATCAGCCGTAGTGCTGCGGCGCGGCGGCCGCGACCGACAACCACGTCACCCGGAAGGACGCTTCGTCATGTGCCGCGTTCTGAAATTCCATTGCGGGCGACTTGCACTGTTCGCCCTGTTGGCAATGCCGACGGCGGCGGCAGCGCAGGTTGGCAAAGCGCGGCCGGCCGCCTCGGCAACTGCGAGCCAAACCCGGGTTTCCATCGAGATCTTTACCGGTAAGGAAGGGGTGGGCTTGCGGGCCCAGCGATGGGGTCAGTTGTTCGAGAAGCTGAAAGTGCCGTTTACAATTCGCCCCGAACGGGCCGGCGACAAACTCGAAACAACTGAAAGCAGTACAGGCAAGTCGTTGCGCCAGGTGCACGTCGTGGGGCGAATCGACGATCGCGGGCGATTGGTCGTTTCCGATCGTACGTTTGCTGAGAGCGACTTGGCGAAGATTGACGACTGGCTGAAGGACCTCCGGTCCTACGGAGCCCAAGGGGCACCTGCGGGCCAACCCATGTGGGGTCTTTCCAAAACGCAATTCGGCGAAGTGCACCGCGCGCTGAGCGAGCCGCTCAAGGCGTCGCTTGCCGGGCAGCCAATCGACAAAGCCTTGTCGCTATTAACCCCATCCGCCGGATATTCCTTGCAATATTCGCCCTCCGCCGCACGGGTGCTCAATCCCTCGGGCGACCAGATGAACCTGCGGCAAAACCCGCAGGGGTTAAGTAAAGGAACGGCTCTGGCAATCGTGTTAAATGACTTGCGGCTCGGTTTCAGGCCACGGCGGAACCCGAGCGGCGACTTGGATCTGCTCGTGCTGGCGCTCAGCGAATCGGTCGATGTCTGGCCGATTGGCTGGCCTCCGCCACAGGGCGGCCCCGCCGTAGCACCCAAGTTGTATCAGTTTGTGCAGGTCGAACTCGATGACCAGGAACTGCCCGACGTGCTCGACGCCGTTGCTGAATCGACGGGAATTCCAATTCTCGTCGATCATGCCGGGCTGGCGGCCCGGCGGATTGACCTTAGCAGCCTGAAAGTCTCACACCCGGCCAAACGCACGACCTGGTTGCAGGTGTTGAAACGCATCACGTCGCCGGCCGGGACAAAACTCGAATTGTATGTCGACGATCTGGGCAAGCCGTTCCTCTGGCTGACGCCGATTAAATCGTTGAACCCCGGCCCCGGCGAATGAGCGCCGCACGCCGCTCAAGCCGGGCGTAGCGCCGGAAGCGGGCGGACCTGATCGCGACCCTGCCTATTTGAAGATGATCGAACCATGTTCACTGGTGATGAGATTTCTGCAGAGCTATGCGATCTGGGCGTGACGCACCTCGTGTGGCTGCCCGACAGCGCCTTGGGCGCCTGGGAGGCGGCACTCGCCTCGTGCCCGAGTTTTGACTTGGTGCGCATCTGTCGAGAGGGCGAAGCCTGGGCGGTTGCCGCCGGACTATTCCTGGGCGGTGCCCGGCCGCTCGTGCTCATTCAGTGCACCGGGTTGTTCGATTCGGGCGATTCGTTACGAAACGCCGTGCACGATTTCGGCCTGCCGCTATTTGCCATAATCGGCTACAGGAATTACCTGAACCCTGCCGCCGTCGATTCGGCGAAAACTTACACCGAACCAACGCTCGCGGCGTGGCAGATCCCCTGGCGACTCATTGACAGCCGCGACAAACTGCACCTGTTGCGATCACATTACAGCGCCTGCTGCCAGGCGGGCGAACCGGGGGCCGTACTCATTGCCGAAGGCCGGATGTAACCCCCCCGCCAGGCGGCCCCGTTGATAATGAAGGACTGATTCATGACGCAGCGCATGCCGCTCGCAGACAGCCTGCACGTGCTGAAATCGTTGCGTGAAGACGCCGACGTTGTCGTGGCCACGATGGGCGCCGCACGCGAATGGATGAAGCTGGGCATGCACCGGCTCGATTTCATTTACGCCCCTTCGGCCATGGGCGAAGCCCCGCTCGTGGGGTTGGGCATTGCATTGGCCCAACCGTGGCGACGAGTGTTCGTTTGCAATGGCGACGGGTGCCTGCTGATGAATCTCGGTTGCCTGGTGTCGATTACTGCCGCAGCGCCTGTCAATTACACGCTGTTGCTGTTCGACAACGCCGTATACGAGGTGACGGGTGGACAGGCGACGGCGGCAGATGCCCGGGTCCGCCGGGGCGGAGCCGTCGACTATTGCAACATTGCCCGCGGTTGCGGGTTCGAAACGGTGCACGATTTCAGCCAGCTCGAAGTGTGGCAGACGCATGCGCGACGCGTGCTGTGCGAACGCGGCCCGCGGTTTATTCGGCTGGCCGTTGAACCGGTTCCCGGAGGCGAAGTTCCCCGATCGCCCGGGCCGCCCCCGGCCCGGGCCCGCGATTTCGCCGCAGCACTGGCACTGCCGCAGCCGCCCACTTCGCCCCACTCAGGCTGATCGGGCAACGCGAATTAATCGGGGAATTGGAAACCTCGCGCCGACAATTCCGCCAAATTGCGTGTGCAACTGCTTAAAGTTGCTTTGAAGAAACGCCAGCAACTCGGCGGGCGGGCGTAAGGCGAGGTATTCTTCGACGAGCCGGTCCATGTGCCGATCGTACTCTTGCTGGCTGTGTGAATGGACGTGGTAATGTCCCGACAGCCGACGGATGTCGCCGTCGAACCGGGGGCTGATGTGATACAACTCGTGCATCACCGTAATCATTTTTTCTCGAAACGAATGTTCAAGAAACCGCGGCAGGTAGAACGTCAGAATATAAAGATATTCGCGTTCGCCGTCATAAAACCGCTGGATTGTCCACTCGCCACCGCGCCGCGAGGTCGTCAACCGCCCCTCTTCAAAACGCAGGGGCGTCAGCCGGGCCTGCAACCCCCAAGTGACATTTCGCCGAGCCTGGGCGAACGCAACGGCCACCTGCGGCATTTGCACGTGCCTCATATCGGGCAACCGGGCCGCAATGTCTTCGCACAGCCGCCGCATGGCGCGCGTAAAATCAAAGGGAAGGGGCTTAGCCATGCGCTGAAGGACTCCTTTCCTGCACAGCGTGCCGGGGGTTGCCACCTGCCTCGCCAAACCACATGGTTCATGGGCGAAGGAGGGGCGCGGCCCTACGGCCGGACCATGTATCAAGTCGGAGGTGTTCCTGCATCAGGCGCGGCTTCGCTCGGCGCCGCGTCTGGAACGGAGGTCGAAGGAGGTGACATTGGCGAACCGGTAGTGACAGTGGGGGCCGGACGCGGTTTGCGCACCTTGACGCGGTCATTTTCACCCACAAATTCGATCAGTGCCTGCTGGCCGCCGTCGCCCAGTCGACGAGTCGCCAATCGCAGCACGCGCGTGTAGCCGCCGGGGCGATGTTCAAACCGCGTCGCCAACTCTTTGAACAGAATACTCACCGCATCATGGTTGCGCAACAGGGCAAAGGCCCGGCGGCGGTAGGTGACGGCCGGGGCGATTGCCTGGTTCCACTTGTGCCATTCTGCCGATTCACGCCACGCCTTCCAGCCAGCGGAATTCCGGCTTTCACGGGTCGCAAACTGCGCAGCCGCCGCTTCATGCCGCAGGGCCCGCCGGGCCAGCGTAATCAATTTCTCGATATACGGCCGGAGCTCCTTAGCTTTGGCCACGGTTGTGATGATGCGGCCCTCGGCGCGGGGTTTGCGCGGGTCGTCTTCGACGGGGCGCACCGTCAGAATCAGGCTCGTCGCCATGTTGCTGAACATTGACCGGCGATGAGATGCGTTTCGGCCCAGTGTGCGGCCGTGAATTCTGTGTCGCATGGAATCGTTACCGCGTTACAAAAAGGACGGTTGTCTTGGAAAAATGGCGTTGGTGCGCCCGCCAAAGCGTCACTTGCGGCGCAACCCTTGGGCGACGCGCATGCCCAGCCTCAGGGCAATCGCCCCCAGCCGTTCGCGAACTTCCTGCAGCGTGGTCTCGCCGAAATTGCGAACTTGCAGCAGTTGGTCTTCAGTGCGGCTGACCAGATCACGCACTGTGTTAATGCCTTCTGATTCGAGGCAGTTCGTGGCCCGAACCGACAGGTTCAGCTCGGCCAGACTACGATTGAGTTTTTCCTCAAGCTCGAGGTCGATCGGCGAGTAACCCGTCGCCTCGGAAATGCCGGCCAAGCCACTGCCGGGGGGCAACTCGGGGCCAGGTTCGCGATAGGTCACGAACGGATTCAGGTGCTTTCGCAAAATCTTCGAGGCTTCGACCAGGGCCATTTCAGGCGTGATTGTGCCGTTCGTCCAGATTTCGAGCGTCAACTTGTCATAGTTCGTACGTTGGCCCACGCGGGTGTCTTCGATCTTGTACCTCACGCGAGTGACCGGCGAATAAATCGCGTCGATCGGAATCACGCCAATTTCAGGCTCACGTTCGTAGTGCTCGCTCGCCGGAATGTAGCCGCGGCCGTTGTTGATCGTCAGTTCCAGCACAAAGGGCACGTCGTCGGTCATCGTGGCGATGACCAGATCGCGGTTGATGATTTCGACGTGATCATCGGTTTGGATGTCGGCTCCTGTGACTACGCCGCGTTCGCGACGGTCGATCCGCAGGACGCGTGGCTCAACGCTGTGGTTTTTGACGATCAGCGATTTGAGGTTCAGCACGATGTCGGTCACGTCTTCGACGACGCCGGGTATCGTAGTAAATTCGTGCTGCACACCCTGAATCTTGATGCGCGTGACCGCACTGCCCTCGAGGCTCGACAGCAAAATCCGCCGCAGGCTGTTGCCAATCGTCACCCCAAAGCCACGCTCGAACGGCTCAGCGACGAATCGGGCGTACGTGGGGGTGGCGGTATCAACATCTGGCACCAGTCGGCTGGGAAGCTCAAGACCACGCCAACGAATACGCATCGGTTTATCTCCCTTGAATTCTGGCCTGTTCAATCACTTCGACAGCAATTCGATGATCAATGCGGGTTGCACGGGAATGGAAACGTCTTCGATTCCTGGCAGTCGCAACACGCTCCCCTCGGGGTTGTCACCCCGAACCACGCTCAAAAACTCAGGAACCTTGCCCTGAAACTCTTCGAGGTTGGCCTGCACCGCCCTCAGGCTCTTCGGACGGGCCTTGATCGTCACCTTGTCGCCAGCCCGTACCAGGTACGACGGAATATCGACTCGCCGGCCGTTGATGCACACATGACCGTGCCCCACCAGTTGCCGGGCCTGCGGACGCGAACCAGCAAACCCCAACCGATGGACGATATTGTCGAGTCGCCGTTCCAGCAGGCTCATCAGCGTGCTGCCGGTGTTACCCTTCGACCGGCCGGCCAGATCCATGTAACGGCGGAACTGCCGCTCATAGACTCCGTAGTACCGCTTGACTTTCTGCTTCTCACGCAGCCGCGACCCGTAATCGGTGATTTTGCGGCGTTTGCCGATATGCATGCCGGGCGGGTTATCGGGCCGCTTTTCTATGGCACACTTGGGCGAATCGCACCGTGTACTCTTGAGGAACAGCTTGATCCCCTCGCGACGGCATAACCTGCACACTGGACCTGTGTAACGTCCCATAATTTGCTGACTCTCTGACGAAACTGGCTGACGAACCCGTCTTTCGACCCCAACCGCTTGATCGGCATCGCAATGCACGACAGGCCGACCGGCGAGACACCTGCCGCTGAACTCAAACCCCGCGACCAAATCGCGGGGCTGGCGGCGACAGCCCGCAACCGGCGGGCGACGGAACTACACGCGCCGGCGCTTGCGCGGCCGACAGCCGTTGTGAGGCAACGGTGTGACATCTTCAATCGCACGAATGCTCAGACCCGACGACTGCAAACCGGTAATAGCGCTTTCGCGTCCGGAACCCGGCCCCTTGACCCGAACTTCAATTTCTTTCACGCCAAACTTGGCGGCCCGTTCGGCGCAGGTTTCGGCTGCCCGCTGAGCAGCGAAGGGCGTGCTCTTGCGGCTACCTTTGAAACCCGATGAACCCGACGTCGCCCAGCACAGCACGTCGCCATTGACGTCAGTGATCGTGACGGTCGTGTTGTTGAACGTCGCCTTGATGTGCGCGATTGCCCGCGTCACATTCCGGCGAACTTTGCGGCGGCTGGCTTTACCCACGCCTGACTCCTTCGTGAACGATTAAACTCAATACTGGAACGGTATGACCAACTGCACGGCCCGACACCGCGAACCGGCTGCGGCACAAATGCTTCGCGGTGAACAGGCGACAACCCCGCGGCCGAACTGGCCGCCGGAAACGCCGACTCAGCGCATGTCCTTCACGCCCTTCTTACCGGCGACGGTTTTTCGAGCCCCCTTGCGCGTGCGGGCGTTCGTGCGCGTGCGCTGGCCGCGCACCGGCAACCCCCGGCGGTGGCGCAACCCCCGATAACATGCAATTTCGCGGAGACGGGCAATGTCCTGCTGCACCTTGCGGCGTAACTGGCCTTCAATCAGGTACTCTTTATCGAGCAGATTCGCAATACGGGCGACGTCGTCGTCGCTCAGGTCGCGGGCCTTTTTCTGAAGGTCGATTCCCAAGGTGCGGCAAATGCGAATCGCCGTCGTTCGACCGATGCCGTACAGATATGTCAGCGAAATGTACGTCGGTTTGTTTGCAGGTATGTCGACCCCGGAAATACGCGCCATGAATCCAACGCTCCGTACTTCAAAACCACTGAACCAGAAAAAAACAATTCGCGCTCAAGTTCGTGCCACGAGGCCCGCCCTCGCCAGGCACCTCGACGAGACGGGCACCCCAATGTGCCGCCCGTTCAGCCCTGGCGCTGCTTGTGTCGGGGGTTGGCTGAACAAATAACATAGTTACGTCCCTTGCGGCGGACGATTTTACAACCTTCGCAAATGCGCTTGACGCTCGATCGAATCTTCATTTCGCCACGCTCACCCGCCGCACCGGGCGGCAAAAAGGCCACGCCCAGGGTCGTGCGACAACTTCTGCGCAAAACCACTCCAAGGCGTAAACCGAGGATTATAAGGGGATCAAACCTGTTTTCTCAAGACTGTTCGAAATATTTTTTCCGCGCGTCCTGCGATATGGCCCAACCGCAGGGCCGCGGCGTCAATCCAGCCGGGTTAAAACGCAGGGGCCATCAGCCGTGATTGCCACGGTATGTTCAAAATGCACGCTTGGTTTGCGGTCTTCGGTTTCAATCGTCCAATGATCTTTCAGTACTCGCACCCTTTTCGAGCCGGCATTGACCATTGGCTCAATCGCCAGCACGAGGCCGGGTTCGATCCGGAAATCGTGCCGCCGCAATTGGGAACTCACAAAATTCGGGACCTGCGGGTCTTCGTGCATCTCTCGGCCGATTCCGTGGCCCACGAACTGTTCGACAACACTGAAACCGGCCTTGTGAACGAGGCTCTCCATGACCTGCGCCACATCCGACCAGCGTTTCTGCGATTTCAATTCGTGAATGGCCGCATGCAGGTTCTGTTCACCAACCTCCAGCAACCGTTGCTTCACCGCATCGACTTCGCCAACCGGAAACGACCAGGCCGAGTCACCGCACCAACCGTTCAGCCGGCACCCGGTATCGACCTTAACCAGATCGCCCAGCTTCAACTTGCGATCGCCCGGAATTCCATGCACGACCTGCTCATTCACCGAAATGCAGGCCACCGCAGGAAACGGAACCTTGCCGGGGTACCCCTTGAACAACGGGACCGCCTGGTTTTTAAGGAACAGGCGTTCAATGGCGGCGTCGATTTCCCCGGTTGTGATTCCCGGCTCGATCATTTTTCGGGCAAGCTCAAGCGCCTTGGCCACCAGGCGCCCCGCTTCGCGCATCAATTCAATTTCTTGCGGACGCTTGAGCGAAATCACGAGGCACTCCTCGTTCCTTGGGGCGGGCGACCGGTTCGACACCGACCGAGCACCCGACCGGAACGACAATCACGACTCAAGCAGCCCCTGGTAATTCCGCATGACGAGGTGGCTGTCGATCTTTTGCACCAAGTCAAGCCCCACCGATACGACAATCAGCAGGCCGGTTCCACCGTAAAAACTGGCGATGCTGAAGTCGATCGTGAGAACGCTCGCAATGATCGTGGGAATGACGGCCACGATCGCCAAAAAGGCAGCGCCGACATACGTAATTCGAACCATGACCTTTTCAAGGTAATCAGCGGTGCGTTTGCCCGGACGATGACCAGGAATAAAGCTGCCATGATCGCGCAGGTTGTTGGCCATATCCTTGGGGTTGAAGGTGATGGCAGTCCAGAAATAACAGAAGAAATAAATCAGGGCGATATAGCAGATGTTGTACACATAGCCTTTGTCGCTGCCAAACGCCTGCGTCATTTGTTGCAGAAACGTGGATTGCGAAAAATACTCGAGACTGCTCAGCCACTGCATTGCGAAATACGGAAACATCAGCAGGCTCGAGGCGAAAATGATCGGCATGACGCCGGCCTGATTGACCCGCAGGGGCAGAAACTGCCGCTGGCCGCCCCACACACGCCGCCCGCGCACATGCTTGGCGCTTTGCGTCTGAATTCGCCGCTGACCTTGGGTAATCGCCACGACAGCAAAGATTACGCCGACAAACAGCACCCCCAGTACGAGCAACTTCTCAATGCCGCGCTCGCTGCCGAGTTGAATGCCGTTGCGAAACGCCGGGTCGAGAAGCTCCATCGTCGCTTTGGGCATGCGGGCGAGAATCCCTGCCATGATGAGCAAGCTGATGCCGTTGCCGATGCCGTATTCGTCGATCTGTTCACCGATCCACATGAGCAGGATCGTGCCGGCGGTCATCGTCGTGGCGGCAACCAGTGTCGTGAACAGCCCGTCGCAATCGGGCAATATCACGTTCTTATCCATCCGGCCCAGATACTTGACCCACAGAAAACTTTGCACGAAACACAACACAACGGTGGCGTAACGCGTATATTCATTGATCTTACGCTGTCCGGCGGGCCCCTCTTTTTGCAACTTTTCGAGTGGTGGGTAGGTCACGCCCAGTAGCTGAAAAATGATCGATGCCGATATGTACGGCATAATCCCCAATCCGAAGATCGTGCTGTTCCCAAAACTTGATGCCGAGAACAGTTCGACGACCTTGAGCGCATGGCCCAGCGTGCCCTCTTGCATGTTCTTGAAGTTTTCACGCAGCAGTTCCTGGTTGATAATCGGCAGGGTGATGAAAAAACCCATCCGATAGACGAACAGCAGCGCCAGCGTCAGCAGGATTTTTTGGCGCAGTTCGGGGATTTTGAAGACTGTCGCGAACTTGCCGAACATGAAGCAGAGGTCCTCTCACCCCGACGGGTCCAGATCCGGCATCCGTTGCCGAAACCAGGTCATATGCCTGCGGTCGAACCTTGGGGGATAACGTCGGTCAGGAAAACAGGGTCTCAGTTTGGCCACCGGCGGCAGCGATCTTATCAGCGGCTGTTCGGGAAAACGCATGAGCTTTCACGGTGAGCTTCTTCGCCAAGGTACCGTTTCCGAGAATTTTTACGAGATCGAACTTTCCCTTCGCCAAGCCTTTGGCCTCGAGCGCCGCCGGGTCGACAACGGAGCCGTCGTCAAACGCCGCTTCGAGCGAGTCGAGGTTAACAATAGCCACGACCTTCGCGAAATAATTGTTGTTGAACCCGCGCTTGGCGATCCGCCGGGTCATCGGCATCTGACCGCCTTCGTGGGCGAACCGGTACGAATGGCCCGAGCGGCTGGAATGGCCCTTGTCGCCCTTACCAGCAGTTTTGCCCGTGCCTGAACCGGGGCCGCGACCGACGCGCTTGCGATTCTTGCGCTTCGTGATTCCTGCGTGTACGTCATGAATTTGCATTAGATTGTCACTCCTCGAAGGCGGGCGATTTCGTCACGCGTCCGCAATTTGCCCAAGGCATTCATCGTGGCCCGAACGAGGTTCAGCGGGTTTGTCGAGCCGCGGCTCTTGGTCAGCACGTCGCGCACTCCCGCCTGTTCGAGCACGGCCCGCACGGTGTTTCCAGCAATCACGCCGGTGCCGGGCAGCGCCGGAATCAGCACGACGCGCGACGCACCGTACCGCCCCGCAACCGCATGCGGTATCGTCGAGCCGGTCAACCGCACGCCCACCGCATTGCGGTTCGTGCCTTTGACCGCTTTTTCGACTGCCTGCGGAACTTCTGTGGCCTTGCCATACCCCCAGCCGACCTTGCCTCGCCGGTCGCCCAGTACGACCAGTGCCGTAAAGCTGAACCGCCGCCCACCCTTGACCACGCAGGCGCAGCGCCGAATTTGAATGACTTTTTCCTGTCCATCAGAACGCGATTCAGACGCCACGTCAAACACCCCCGGAACGGGTAGGAAACCGGCGACCCCCAATGCTTGGGGCCACCTCAAAAACCGATGCTAGAAATCGAGACCGCCCTCGCGGGCAGCGTCGGCCAGCGCCGCAATGCGGCCGTGATAGCGGTAGTGACCGCGATCGAACGCGACTTGCTTGATGCCGCGTTCGAGCGCTCGTGCGGCGAGCGCTTTGCCAACGCGGGCCGCGGCCAGCTTGTTGCCGCCATTCTGGCCACTTGGGCAAACCTCGGCCTCGGCGGTACTGGCCGCCGCCAGCGACTCGCCGAGTTGATCGTCGATGATCTGCGCGTAAATATGCTTGTTGCTGCGGAAGACTGTCAACCGCGGCCGTTGGGACGTTCCACGAACAACGCGCCGCACCCGCCATTCGCGGTGTTGCCGTTGCTTCGCAATTCGTTTCGAGATTTTCATGATTTCGAACGCTGTTCTTGGGGGCTGTCAAACGCACAACTTCAGGCAATAGATCACCCGCCAGCAAATGCCTTGCCGGCTTTGCGGCGAACCCGCTCGCCTTCATATCGAATCCCCTTGCCCTTGTACGGTTCGGGCGGGCGGACTTTTCGAATCACAGCGGCGAATTGACCGACGGCCTGCTTGTCGGCACTTTTCAACACAATGTGCGTGTTGTCTGTCAGGGTGCAAGAAACCGCCGCGGGAATGGGCAGCTTGACGATGTTGGCGAACCCCACCTGCAAATCAAGGTTCTTGCCGCTGATCGATGCCTGGTAGCCGACGCCCACAATTTCGAGCTTCTTTTCGAACAGGGTCGTCACGCCCAGCACCATGTTATTGACCAGGCTGCGTGTTAACCCATGCAACGCCTTGTTTTCTCGGCTTTCATCGGGCCGGTTAACGACGACCTGCCGGGCGGCATCGTCGACCACAACCGCCATCCTGGGGTGGTGCGTCAATTTGAGTTCGCCGTTTTTGCCCTTAACGCTCACCACGCCGCCGTCGACTTTTACAGTCACGCCGTCGGGCAGCGGAATGGGCTTTTTACCAATTCGCGACATTACGATTCCCCGCTTGACAAATCACCAACAAAACCCGCCGATCACCGGCTCAGACGCTACCAGAGCTTGCACAGCACTTCACCGCCCAGGTTACGGGCCTTGGCCTCACGATTGCTCAACAGCCCCTGACTGGTCGAAACCACACTGACCCCCAACCCCCCCAGCACGTCTTCAAGCTGCTTCGCGCCGCAATACACCCGACGACCCGGCTTGCTGACGCGCTCAATCAGTTGCAGCACCCGCTCGCCATTGGGGCCGTATTTGAGGTTGAGCCGCAACATCTGGTGTGGCTTTTCGCCCAGGACTTCGTAATCCCAGATGTACCCCTCGCGTTGCAGGACATCGGCAATTCCTACCTTTTCACGCGAGTGTGGGATATCGACAGTGGCACGTTCGATCCGCACGGCATTGCGGATTCGCGTGAGCATGTCGGCAATCGGATCAGTCATCATGGGCATCTTTCCTTCGTCGTGTCTCAACAAACACCAGTGGCCGCGGTACACGGCCAAATTCACCATGGGGCGGCCTGAACGTATATAACTACCAGCTTGCCTTCTTCACACCAGGAATCAGGCCGTCGAGAGCCAGATTGCGAAAACAGATCCGGCACAGCGTAAATTTGCGGTACACCGCTCGCGGCCGACCGCACAATTGACAGCGACGCTCGCGGCGGCTGCTGAATTTGGGCGTTCGGTTGGCTTTCTCAATTTTGGCTTTGCTTGCCATGAAAATGTCCTGCTTTCCGGTATCAAGATGCACGTTGCGCCGGGGGCGTGAAACCCGCCATGCGCCTCCGGGCGTTTGTATCACTTGCCTTTTTTGAGCTCTTCGTTTGCGAACGGCATGCCCAGTTCACGCAGCAGCAGTACTGCCTCGTCATCGCGGTCGGCGGTGGTGACGAGCGTAATGTGCATGCCCTGGGTGCGGGCGACCTTGTCGGCCTCGATTTCGGGAAACACCATTTGTTCGTTAAGCCCCAGCGTGTAGTTGCCATGCCCGTCAAAACCTCGCGGGTTTAACCCGCGAAAATCACGCACACGGGGCAGCGCCAGCGAAATCAGCCGGTCGAGAAACTCGTACATTCGCGCGCCACGCAGCGTCACCTTGCAGCCAATATCCATGCCTTGCCGCAGGCGAAACGCCGAAATCGCCTGTTTCGACTTGGTGATCAGCGGCTTTTGCCCGGTGATCGTTGCCAGGTTGTCTGACGCCTCTTCAAGAAACTTGCGGTCTTGAACGGCCGCACCGACGCCCATGTTAACCACGATCTTCGTGAGCCGCGGCAGCGACAAGCGGTTCTTGCGCTGCAGTTGACCCGCCAATCGGGGTTGAATTTCGCTGATGTATCGTTCTGACAATCTTGACATGCCGACTCTTCGCTGCTGTGTGGCCAGTTAAATAGGGAGGGATCTCTGTGGCACTGCAAATCGCGCGGGCAATTCGCACCCGGAGTTTCAGGAAGCGCCTGGCGTTGCGCGTCGCGGGTTGGCGGGGCTGACGAGGCCAATTACCCGCGTGCACTTTTTGCAAATGCGAAATTTGCTGCCATCGGCAGTGTATTGGTAGCCCACGCGCACGCCGCGATTGCAGGCTGTACAGTAAAACAACACATTCGAGATGTCAACCGGCATCTCCCGCGACAACCGCCCGCCCTGCGGGCTGCGGGGGTGGTTTCGTTTGACGTGCTTATAGGCGCGGTTCACGCCTTCGACGAGCACCTTTCGCCCATCGTCGAGGATTTGCAAGACTTTGCGGGGTGCCCCGCCCGCATCGTCGCCCACCATGACCTGGACCAGGTCGCCACGTTTGATTTTCATAATTCACACAACCTCGCTCGCCAAGCTGATAATTTTCATAAACCTCCGGTCGCGGAGTTCGCGGGCCACCGCACCGAAAATTCGCGTTCCCCGCGGATTCATGTCGTTGTCAATGAGCACCACGGCGTTCTTGTCAAACCGGACATAACTCCCGTCGTCGCGCCGGGTGGACTTGCGGGTGCGCACCACCACGCCCCGGGCCACGTCGCCCGTCTTCACCGAACTGCCGGGTATCGCCTTTTTGATGCTCACGACGACAATGTCGCCCAACCCCGCGTAGCGCCGCCGCGTGCCCCCCAAAACCTTGATGCAGTATGCAATCTTGGCGCCTGTATTGTCGGCCACGTCCATCCGTGTTTGCATTTGAATCATTGCAGCACTCCCACAATCTTTTGTTTCGCAGCCCGCCGCTCAGCAGGTTAAAGTGTCTTTCAGGCCAGATCAACGGTGCGGCTTATGCCTCACCGCCGGAAGCCGTCTGATCAGCCGTTTCGCCGGCAGCCGCAGCCACCGCAGTGTTCCGTTGCACGATTCGTACCAGATCCCACCGCTTGAGTTTCGACTTGGGACGGCTTTCAATGATCTCGACGAGGTCGCCCACATGGGTTTCATTTTGCTCGTCGTGCACATGGCAAACCGTACGCGCGTGCAGAATCTTGCCGTACTTGGGGTGCTTGTACAATCGCGGCACTTCGACCCGGCGGGTCTTCTGCATCTTGTCTTTCGTGACCACACCAATCACTCGTTTTCGCATCGCGTTGAATCCTTCGATCGTCAAACGGTTCTTGCCGCCGTGTCGGCCTGGGCGGCCAACGCGCGCTCACGCTGGATGGTTTTGATCCGGCAGATCTGCCGCCGCGCCTTGCGCAGGTTGCTCGGCGAATCAAGCTTTTCGGTCGTTGCCTGAAATCGCAGTCGAAACAGCTCTTCTTGCGTTTCACGCAACGTAAACTCGAGCTGGTCGTCGCTCATCTCACGGAGTTCGCTGGCTTTACTCATAATCGCTCGCTCTATATTCACTGACAGCCGCAGGCGGCCACACGCACTCATTCACACTGGCGAAGCTCACGGTAGGGCGCGGGGCCCCCGCACGGGGTCAGTCGCCCGGCAACCGGCTCACGAGCCGCACCGGAATGCCCAACTTGTAGGCCACGCGGGCAAAACACTCGCGCGCTGCCTCCTGTGGCAACCCCGCCAGTTCAAACAGGACCGTTCCTCGCTTCACGACGGCAACCCAGTGGTCGGGCTCGCCTTTTCCCTTACCCATACGGGTTTCGAGAGGGCGCGCCGTAACCGGCTTGTGTGGAAACACCCGGATATACAACTTCCCGTCGCCGCGAATGTATTGCTGCGCAGCGATACGGCAGGCTTCGATCGTCGTGGCCTTGATGTACCCGCCCTGAAGCGCTTGCAGGCCCCAGTCGCCGAGCGACACACGGTTGCCACGAGTGGCGTTACCTCTTATGCGTCTTCTTTGGCTTTTGCGGTACTTGACCCGCTTTGGCATGAGTGCCATCGTTCTTTTCCTCGTCGGCGTAATCGCCCAAATCGATCCAGACCTTCACGCCGATCACCCCCGTCGAGGTGATCGCCTTCGCGAACCCGTAGTCAATATGATTTTGCAGCGTCGAAAGCGGAATCGAACCGCGACTGGCCTTTTCACAGCGCGACATCTCGGCGCCGCCCAAACGCCCCGACAATTGAACCTTGATGCCGTAAACGCCCGATTCCATACTCTGATCGAGAGCCCGTTTCATCGTGCGGCGGAAGCTCCCGCGCTTCTCGAGCTGCTGCGCAATATCTTCGGCAACCAGAACCGCATTGCGATTCGGGTTGTTCAGTTCAATAATCTTGAGTTCCATGCGGCGGCCGGTGAGGTCTTCGAGTTCGGCCTTGAGGCGGTCGACTTCCTGCCCCTTGCGGCCGATGATGATGCCCGGCCGGGCGGTGTGCAGCATGACGATCACCTGGTCACGTGTGCGCTCAATCTCGATCTTCGGAATGCCGGCGAACAGGTACTTTTTCTTGATGAACTCGCGAATGCGAAAATCCTCGACGAGCAGTTCTCCAAATTCGCGCTTCGATGCATACCACCGGCTCCGCCAGTCTTCGGTAATGCCGATTCTGAAACCCGTCGGTCGCGTCTTTTGACCCATAGCCAATCCACCAAATTCAAAAAAGTTCAGCAAAAACCCGGTTGTTACCAGTCAGTCGAGCCGTCGATCAACCGAACCTGCCGGTTGCCATTCGCGTCGATATTGCATCCCATTGCGACCGGGGGCTGTCATGACAGTTTCGGCAAGTCTTTGGCCGGGGCCGCTTCATTCCGTCACGTCGACTCGAGCGAAATATAAATGTGTGCGAACCGCCGACGAATGATGTAGGACATGCCCCGGGCCCGAGGCAGCATCCGTTTGAACATCGGCCCATTGTTGGCTCGGGCGTCGACAATCACCAGGCGTTCGACGTTTCGTGCGCCTTGGCTTTCCGCATTCGCCATCGCGCTCTTCAAAACCTTTTCAAGCATCCGTGCGCCGCGGTTCGGCACATACCGTAACAAGTCGACCCCTTCACCGGCAAACCGGCCGCGAATCAGGTCAGCGAAAGGGCGAACTTTCGTCGCCGCAATTCTCGCGAATTGATGATTTGCCTGAAAAGCCATGTCCGTCGCTCCTGATCGTCGTCTTCAAATTGCGCTGTCGTATGTCGCGAACCACCCGGTCGCACACGCTTGTTCGAGCCGCAGGTCGTCTGCCTTTCGCGGCACCACGACCAGCACGCCCTGGAACGGTATCGCCCCAGGCGGCTTGAACCGGCGGCTACTTCTTGTTTCCCTTACCACCGTGGCCGCGAAAGGTGCGGGTGGGGGCGAACTCGCCGAGCTTGTGTCCGACCATTTCTTCAGTGACATATACGCTCACATGGGCACGGCCGTTGTGCACCATGAATGTAAAACCAATGAATTCCGGAGAAATCGTAGACCGCCGACACCAGGTCTTGATCGGTTCCTTCGAACTGGCGCGGACGTTCTTCTCGACCTTTTTCAGCAGCTTCTGGTCTACGAAAGGACCTTTTTTAACCGAGCGACCCATGCGAATTTCCTGAAATCAACCGAGATCGAACACGCCTCTGGAACCGTCGTTGTCAAACAACATCATCAGTCCGGAACACTCGTCGGCAACGCCACGTTTGGCGGCCGATTCTGGCCTACAGTTTCAACTGACCGTACCGCCGCGATTTCCGCCGCCGGATAATCGCCGAAGTCGAAGGCTTCCGGCGCTTGCGGGTGCGGCCGCCCTTTGAAAGCTTGCCATTGGGGCTGCACGGGTGGCGCCCTCCGTTTCGGCGGCCTTCGCCGCCACCCATGGCGTGGGCCACGGGGTTCATCGCCGACCCCCGCACCGTGGGCCGAATGCCCTTCCAGCGGTTGCGGCCCGCCTTGCCGATTGTAATGGCGCTGTGATCACCGTTACCCACTGCGCCAATCGTGGCCCGGCACTTGCTGGACACGCGCCGCACTTCGCCAGAGGGCAGCGTGATTTGTGCCCAGTTGCCTTCACGGGCGTTCATGACAGCCGACGTACCGGCACTGCGGCACAACTGACCGCCACGCCCCGGCTGCATCTCGATGTTGTGCACGGTTGTTCCGGGCGGAATATTCTCCATCGGCAGGCAATTACCCAGCTTTGGCTCAGCCGCCGGGCCGTTCTCGATGCGGTCGCCCGCCTTCAATCCA
>JAJXXL010000035.1 GCA_021781115.1 Planctomycetota bacterium | reverse complement strand
CGCCGATTCGGGCGGCCAGATTGGCCAGTCACATCTTGCGTCGGCTCCCGGTGGTGCGGTAAAAGTAAGGCTGTCGCATTTGCCGTCGGGCCGTTCGTCAAGGAAGAGGATGTTCATGTTCTGGAAGGTCTGGCTCCATGGTATTCGTGCGCAAACTCGTGCTCGTCGCTCCTTAGCCCGCCGCCATCGGCTGCGCGCCGCCGATGTCTGCACGCATCTCGACTGTCTCGAAGAGCGGTGCCTGCTCAGCGTCGTGATTCAGTTCGATTACACCGACGACACGAACAGCTTCTTTGCCGCGCAGGCCACGAAAGATCTGCTGGCCCAGGCGGCAAGCGCGTACGAATCGGAATTCACCAACAGCCTGTCAGCCATTACCCCCAGCGGGGGCGATACCTGGTCGATCAATTTCACGAATCCCGGCACCGGGGCGTCGCAAACGATCAATAACCCCACGATCGCCGCCAACACGGTTCTGGTGTACGTGGGCGGCCGCCCGTTTTCGGGGTCAGAGCTGGGCAGCGGCGGACCGGGGGGTTACAACGCCAACGGCGATCAGAACTGGCTCAACACCGTCGCCGGCCGGGGCGAGGCGGGCGCCTTGGCGGCAACGCCTACGGCCTTCGCGCCCTGGGGCGGGGCGATTACGTTCGATTCGTCGGCCGACTGGTTTTTCGGCAGCACGACGACCGGCATGACCTCGAGCCAGACTGATTTTCTGTCGGTCGCCACGCACGAACTGGCCCATGTTCTGGGGTTTGGCACGTCGAACGCCTTTACGGGCCACATTTCCGGCACCAACTTTACGGGGACGAACGCCGAGGCGTCTTATGGCGGGCCGGTGCCGTTGTCGGTCGACCTGTCGCACTGGGCGTCGACCGTCACGAGCAACGGGCGGGAACCGGTCATGACGCCCTCAATTGGCACTGATATCCGCAAAACGCTCACGCCGCTTGATATCGCCGGGCTCGAAGACATCGGGTGGACCGTCGTCCAGCAGGTGCGGATGTACCGCACGTACAACCCGGCCGACGAATATCATTTTTTCACGATTTCGCAGGCCGAGTTCAATTTCGTCGTGAACGTGTTGCATTTCACTGACGAAAGCACGAACAACGCCGGGTTTGCCGTGCTGACCGGGCCGGTGGCCAATGCCACGTCCATTCATCGCCTGTACGACCCGAACAATGGCGAGCACTATTACACGACAAACAACGCCGAGCGCGACTTTCTGATCGCGCATGGCTGGAACAATGAAAATGAAGAGGGGGCGATTTACACGTCGCAACAGCCGGGTACAACCGAAATCTACATGCTGTACAACAACATTTCGGGCGAGCATCTCTTCACGGAAAGCGCCGCCACGATGGATACGATCCTGAACCAGTTTCCCGGAATCTGGGTCCAGCAAACGAGCCTGGGGTATGGTTACGCCGTTCCGGCGCCCACCGCATCGTCGCAGCCTACCAGCGCACCTGAGTCTGCGACACTGTCGCCCCTGGCCGCCGCAGAAACCTCGCCCGCGCTGCCCCCGGCCGCAGCCACGGCCGTAGCGACTCAGCCGGCCGTTGCCGTGGCTCCCAACGCCCCAGAGACCGGGCCCGGCGCGACGTCACTTGCCGCGGGTCTGGCAGCGCCCGCAACCGATTTGACCGCCAATGCGAGACTGCAGGTGCAGGCAACCGTCGCAGCCGAAGGCGCTGCCCCGCCCACACCGGGCCACACCGACCTGGCAACGCGCGACCTCGACGCGATATTTTCCAGTTGGCCGACGGCTGTCAACTGACCCGATTCGCCGCATGCCGACCGCATGTTCGGCAGATCAACCCGTCCTGACGGCCTTGATTCTGAGGTGGCTTCCGACGTGCAACAGCCCCTGTTCAGCCATCCGTTTTGCCTGGGGCGAGCGCTGTGTGAATGCCGTCTTGCCACTTGACACCCAAACGAATTGACGGGGCAACTTCGCCAGAGCAGGGGCCGATTTTTCCAGCCACGACTTGAGCCACGTCAACTTCCTGAGGACCGGTTCGATGTCGCCGTCGGTCGCGGGGTGCACTTCCAGCCAATAGACGAAATCGGAGGTGTGCTCGCCGTGCGCCGCGCGACGGTGCCCAATTCCATAGTCCCAAATCGGCGGATTCGGGTAACTGCTGCGCAACGCGTCTTCGAGGTTGAGGCTGCCCGCCAGTTGTCGGGTGTTGTCGACCACGACGTGCTGGCAATCGGCGGGGCTCAGCGCTTGCAAGCCGTTTTTGAATGCTTGCGTCAACAAGGAACTATTGCGAATGGCGTCAGCAAAGGTCACTGTCGAGCCCCCTGAGCGGCGACGCGGGCCACGATCGCGTTTGCCCGTTCACTCGATTCGATCAACCCGCCCCATGTGGCCTGATTCCCGCCCGTCAGATCCAGATCAGAAATATCTTGAGTGCACCGCGTCAGGGGGTCAAAATAATGAATTTTGCTCGTTATTTTCAGTGCAGATTCCGCCAGTCTCAGCATCGGCTGAGTTCTGTTCGCGCTGAATAATTCCAGCACGTCGCTGGCCGAACCGCCATGCCGCTTCAGCTGCCGCATCGCCCAGACCGCTTCCAGAACCTGCGGCGTGTGCGTCGAAAGGCAAACGCGATAGCCCCGCGCCAGGAGATCCAGCACCATCAGCAACAAAACATTGATCGCGCGGGGGTGCAAGCCCATTTCGAGGTCTTCGAGAACGACCCAGCGGATCGCGCCCGACCGCGAACGCTTTGTACGCGGCAGGAGCTGATAGAGCCCCAGCAGCAACGGCACGAATTCACGCTGCCCCGCCGACCAGACCATGAAGGGCAGGTTGACGGCTGCACCCTGGCGGTCACCGGGCATGCCCAATACCAGTCGCTTTTGCACGCGCGATTTGTCGACGTGCAAACCAAACCCGCCGAATACCGATTGCTCCAGCGGCTCGCGAAGTTCCCGCTTCAAGCGATGCTTCTGCGGAAACAGATTCTCATTGGCGCCCAGGTCCGATTCGACCAGCAGCCGCAGCCGTTCACTGAACGCCCGCACGGCGAACGGGTCGCCGGGAGAGTAGTCTGTAAATGGCCGGGGCCACCCGTCGCGCAGCGTCAACACGCGCTGCGCCGGAATGAACGCCAGGGTTTCATCGGCCGGTCTTCGCCGCCGGGCGATCAGCCGCCCCACATCCACCGGCCTGCCCGCCCAGGTTACGGCGCTGTTTTTCTCGCGCCAGATCGAACGCATGCCCTCGCCGAAATAAATGTCAAAAAACTCCGGCAATCGGCCTGACCAGTCAAGCCCGTGCAGCCTCAACTCCTGTTGAATCTGCGCGGCGTCAACGACCAGCTTCAAAAACTGCAGCGCAATGCTCTTGCCGGTCGCCTGTGGACCGATCAGCAGCGTCAGATCGCCCAGCGTCAGGTCGGCCTGATCGATCGGTCCAATATTCGAGAGTGTCAAACGGTTCATAACGCGTTTCGGGATTTGCATGCGTGCGAGGCAACCCCTGCCATTCTAATGGGGAATCGTCGCATTTCAAACTGTATGCGCGACATGCGCGACGCAACCGCTCAAATGCCACTGGAACAACTCAAAACGCCAGCCGCATTGCCATCAGATTGCAATGGGATTGCCCCAATGGGCAATCCTTGCCGCGATTTTCTGGCACGGCCCCGCTTCAAGAGCAGCGTTTCAGGTCGTGGCGTCTGGCGGCGTTCAGCGCGCGGGCCTCGGGAATCACGTAGCGAATGCGCATGACGTCGCGTATGATCAGCCGCTGAGCCACCAGGCGCTGGATGTCGTCTTCGTCGTTCAAGCGTGCAAACCGCATGGGAGCCGATTCCGTTTTACTCTCTAGGCCGAAATCATTGCAGTTCACGACTGGTGCACGACTTTCATGATTGCCCGACGCTCGCAGAAGCCCGTGGTGCGCATGCTTGTCATTCTGGTGACGCTCTATATCCTGTTCCTGGCGGCGATCTTTTTCGGGCAAAGGTCGCTGCTGTACTTTCCCTCGCATGTGGCTCCCACGTCGGAATTGGTCGCCTGGACCGAGGGCGGGCAGACGATCGGCTACTGCCGCGAGGTGCCAACGCCGCGCACGATCTGGCTGATGATGCACGGCAACGCCGGTCAGGCCGCCGATCGCGATTACGTTCTGCGGCGTATGTCGCGGCACGATTCGCTGTACGTGCTGGAATATCCAGGATTCGGTTTGCGCGCGGGCAGTCCTTCGCGCGAGTCGATGAATGCGGCGGCCGCGGCCGCCTATCGGCTGTTGCGATTGCAGCATCCGCAGACTCCGGTTTGCGTGCTGGGCGAATCGATCGGCAGCGGCCCCGCCTGCGCCCTGGCAAACGAACCAACCCCGCCCGACAAGATCGTGCTGGTGGTTCCGTTCGATGCGCTGGCGAACGTGGCCGCCCGGCGATTGCCCTTTTTGCCCGTCCGTTACCTGCTGCGCGATGCGTGGAACAATGTCGAATCGCTGAGTGGTTGTACCACGCCCGTCGAAATCTTCGCCGCACGCCACGATACGATCATTCCTTTCGAGCATGCCCAGGCCCTTGCCAATCAGGTTTCCGCGGCCCGGCTCGTGGAGATCGACGGAAGTCACAACGACTGGTCCGACAGCAACCAGGTGCGACTCGCGCGTTGAGAAGCCGCGACAGTGCGCAAACTGAAAGCAGCGCCCCGATGGCCACTCGACTTCGGCTGCGTGCCCCGGTTCGTCTTGCCGCGGGCCGCAGGTTCTGGCACTATGCCAGCTAGAAATGGCGACGCTTCGTGCCTGATGCGCTCGCCATCCTATGCCCCGTTTATTTCTGCAGGAGCAACTCATGGCGTGCCGATTCCGGATGCCGTTGTTACTGGTGGGTGTGCTATGTTTGTCGTCGCTCGCAGTGACCCGCGGCGACGACCGCCCCCTGCCCGGTTCGGCCGGCAACCAGCGACCGATTGCGGGCTTTACGACGGAGGTTGATGAGGGCAGCCCTATCGAGCGCGCGATTTCGAAAGCACTGCGAACGCCGGTTCGCGTCGACTTCAACGAAACGCCGATGGCCGATGCCTTGTACCTGATGGCCGACCGCCAGGAAATTCCGCTGAACCTCGACAAGACGGCGCTCACGGGTGCGGGCATTCGGCCCGAGACACCCATCACGCTGCAATTGAACGGCGCCAGCCTGGCTTCGGCATTGCGCCTGATCACAGAGCCGTTGGCGCTCGAGACCCGAATTGTCGATGACACGCTCCTGGTGACCACGCAAGCCAAAGCGCGTGACCTGTTGCTGACAACGACGTACAACTTTGCCGACCTAGACGACGAGATCCTTGAGAATTTGGCCGCCGTGATTCAGAACATCGTCGCCCGAGATTCATGGTCTGAGCCGAACGGACCGGGAAAGCTCATTCGGCTTCGCAACGGCCTGATCATTCGACAAACGACGGCCGTGCATCGTGAAATCACGGAGTTGCTGGAAGACATCGGGCACACGCTGCTGACCCACAAGGGGCAACCAGGCTCGCCGCGGAACCTGGCCCGCGAAGCCGAGGCGGCGATTGATCGCAAACTGGCAACCCGCGGCAATCTCAAATGTCAAAAACAACCGCTCAAGGAGGTATTGACGGCTTTAGGCCGGTCGCACGGGCTGGCCTTCTGGCTTAACGAGGCGGCCCTCGCCGATGAAGCGATTGCAACTGACGCGCTCCTGACATTCGACCACGAGCAAATGCCGCTGGAATTGATACTGAAGCTGTTGTTGACCCCATTGCAACTGGAATACGTCGTGCAGGATGACGTGGTGCAGGTCACGACGCGAGCCAAGGCCGATGAAATCCTGGTCACGCGGACTTATGACGTGCGCAACCTGGCGGGCGCCGCAGCGCCGCCGTCGCCAGGGTCACCGCGCTATCTTGAAGCGAGGCTCGCCCCCGCGCTGGCCCGCAACAATCAGCACGCGGAACCGGCGGCTGAGAGTTGGCGCGTGAACTGGATTCGCGACTCCTCTGAGGTCGATGGCTGGGCCGACCTGATGCAGATCCTGACGGAAACAATCGCCCCAGAGTCGTGGTCTGAGCGCGGTGGGCCAGGTTCGCTCGCTCAATTCGATGACGTGCTGATTGTGCGTCAGTCGCGGAAGGTGCAGCGTGAAATCGCGCGTGTGCTGGCGCGACTGCAACAGGTTGCGGCAGCGGCCAAGCGTCTCGCCCCGCCGGCGAACGCCACCGAACCTCTTGATCTGCTGATTTACCCGATCGCGACCGGGGCGCCCCGGGATTTGGCGGCCGCAATTGCGGCGATGATTGCTCCTGAATCCTGGGAAAGGGGCACAATTCACGCCGTCGAAGGTGCCCTGCTGGTATGCCAGACCCGCAGTGTGCATCAGCAAATCTGGAAATTCCTCAAGGCGCTTCCAGGCGTGCCCCGCCCGCCGACACCCGCTCGGGCTGCGGCACAGGCAAAATAACCCGCCGCAGGTGATGCGCGCCGCCAGCCCTTTGGCGGCACATTTCATGCCACTTGGTAATTTGGTAATAATTTTGTTATCGATTTATTTTAGTATTTTACTTTTTAATGATCTTGTAGATAATTCTCAGGACTGGTCGCGACCGGCATGACCGCGGTTGTCGCACCGCGTTCTTTGGCAATTCGAGTTCGCGCGTCCTTCCGACCGGGGTGCGGCACCGGTCCACGTGATGGAGATCCCGTCGCGATGGATCAACCGCCGTCGAAGTTACGACACGGCTGACGTAAACATTTCGCCGTACCCGTCAATTCTGGCGGCGTTTCGCCGAGGCCTGTACGTCAGGACCATCGTCAGGATGAACTTGTTACACCATATCGGGTTACGAATCGGCTGACGATGCCTGCACCCTGCGCTGGCGGGGAGCCAGCCGGTCGCCGGGGGGTGAGGCAGCGACGCCCCGGACGAGGGTTTCGTCTTGATCAACCGACACTGGCGGGGTCGCAGTCGCGCGGTGCCTGACGGCGCGCGGCTCACAATGCCATGTCCCCTAATCATTGGATGTCTTATTCTAGCGGCGTTTCGCCGAGGCCTGTACGTCAGGACAATCGTCAGGATGAACTTTTACACCATA
>JAJXXL010000373.1 GCA_021781115.1 Planctomycetota bacterium | reverse complement strand
GTCGAGCTGGGAGTCGGCCATTCCTACTTCCTTCCGGCCCAACAAGAAGTTGTCGAAAAACAGGTTGAAGCCGCAAAGAAGCATGTTCAGATGAAATGGGATTATCAGGTCCGACCGCTGTTGCACGAATACGCCCAGTTTTTGAATCTAGGTACGAATTTCCTCCAAGAGTTTTCCAAATCGTTGAATCAGTGCCTCGATGGGTCATGACCGGGAAGGTTTTAATGGACGGCCCTGAGGTTGCCCTTAAGCCCGAGTTGCTGCTGTTCGAGTATGGAACATGCCCTGACAAAGAGCAGGCGGCCATGCTCTATAAGCACCGCCAGGACTTGCAGCCGTATTTGGAGCCAGGGCGAGGCTGGCTGAAACTTGATTTCGAGAACGGCGAACCGTGCATCCGCGCTGCGGATCGTGTGGGTGTGCTCCCATTCTCGGTCGATGGCAAGTCACACCTACTCCTTATCGCGCCCAAGGGCTGCCAGCAGGATCAGAATCTTGGCCTGTTGCGATTTCTGGAACTACTGGCCTTCGACGACGACGGACCTCCGCCGGACAAACTATTCGGCTTGGACGGGAAACTGGGTCCACACCAATTCCTCTTGTTTTTGGCCCGCCATTACGCCGCCCTGCTCAATGAGTTATGTCGCCGTGACTTCCGCTCATTTTACCGTGCCGAGGAGGACGAAGTACGCGGTTTTATCCGCGGTCGGCTGCACTTGACGGGCTACGCGCGTCTGGCGTTGCGCGGAAAGCAGCACATCCTACCTTGTCGTTGGGACGAGTTTACGGTCGACAACTGGGATAATCGCATCCTCTGGGCCGTAGTTCGACGGCTGCAGAATGCGGCTGCAGCGCTCGGTCCCCAAGCTTCTCAAATGGTTGCGAAGCCCTTCCGGCTCCTGCTCGGGTGGTTTGGTCCTGTTGCCGAGGTACCGATCACATCCGCAGACTTCCACAGAACCCGCCTGGGGCGCACGTCTCGTTACTATCGGAGCGCTCTCGTCTGGGCACGGCTGCTTCTTCAGGGAAGCAACCTTCCGGGGGCGGGTGGCCAAGTTCCGCCACTGGTCTTGGATGCACCCATTGCCTTCGAGAAATTCGCCGAAGTGGTCGCCAAAGCCGCGCTTCCAGATGAATCTTGGTGTTTTGAACGTCAGCGGGAATTGCCGTTCCTCAACGGACAGCAGAAACAATATCGAAAGCCGGATATCCTGCTGGTAGGGCCGGACGAATTATGCGCAGTTGGTGACACAAAATATAAGGACGTGCTGGACCGGTCGAACGATCAACCGTTGGGAACCGCCGAGGAAGTGCTTGAGGCCAGCATCCAACCCACCGATTGGAACCAACTTTACGTCTATATGCGGCTGAAAGGGGCCTCGTCCGGGTTCTTCGTCGTACCCTTTTGGAACGCCGCTGTCGACAGTGCCCCTGCCACGTTCCTCGAGAATTTCCAATTTGAAAAGTCCCCTTGCAACGGCGGCCGCCCTGTGCGAGCGGCGGTCATTGGGCTCAATTTGCTCAAGCCACTCGGGGATGTAAAGCAGATGGCGGCAACCAAGCTAAGCACATGGCTTTCAGGAATGCGAAAAGAAGCCCGAATCGAATTGCGCAGTTCCCGGTAACAGGCAAAGGATCAGTCGTATAACAGTATGGCGCCACCCAAAATTCCTGGGCCTTCGACTGGCCCCGCCGCGCGCGAATGCCTCTGCCAGTACGTTCTGACACCGAACGAAATACGATATTTCGCCGAGGCATTACGCATGGCAGACTGCAAAACGATCATGAATTATCACGAATTGCCCCGCAGGAGGAACTTTAGAACGTAAAGGGCCACACACTGTTCAGAAGTGGCGAAAAGTGGGTGGCCCAGAATCGCTCAATCTCTGCGCGCGATTGGCCGTATGCGGCCACCCACAATTCTTGGGGCTTCGACGCGCCACGCTTTGCTGATCGGTTTCGTGACCGGTTCCAAGCCACCTTCCGCTTTGAACACCGCCGCATGAACCTTGCGCGACTTCGGCATCCTTGATTCCCCGCCTTTCTGAACTCGGTTTTTCGGTCTTAACCTCTGCTCCAGTTTTTGGGGTCCATCGTAATCCATCGTAATCCGCCCGGTCGCTGCGGCACATGGCCGGGCCAAAACAGGAAGCACTGGCGCGGGCGGGGCCGGTCAATGGCCGCCGGTCAGCTCGTTGATCATGCCCACGTACCGCAGGAAGATGCTGAACACGATGAACACGATCAGCAGGGCTACGAGGCCCCATACGACCCAGCCCATGAGTTCGGCGAGCGCTTTCAGGCTGCGACGGGCCTGGTCTTCGAATTGCGGGCTGAGGTGTTGGAGCATTTCCGGTACGGTGCCCGAGGTTTCGGCGACCTGCACCATTTGCAGGTAATCGTCGGGAAACAGCGGCGCCGACGCGAGCGCTGTGCTCAGGTCTTCGCCCGCGTTCACCAGGTCGCAAACCTGGGGAGCCGACGCCACGAATACGCCGTTGCCCGTGGCCCGCAGGCTCGCTTCAAGACTCGTCAAAATCAGCATGCCCGACTGTTGCGTCAGCGCGTAAGCCCACGAGAACCGGGCGATGGCAAATGCCCGCATGCAGGTGCCCACGATCGGAATTCGCATCAGCAGCCCATCGAGAAACCGTTGCTTTCGAAACAGCCGGGCCGCCGCGAAATAGCCGCCCACGAGCGCCCCCAATGTGCCAAACGACAGTGTAAGCCAGAGCACGGCGCCCGTGGGGCCCACCAGCCCCCAGCCCAACATGTCGAGCGGCTTCTCGCCGGGCCGCGCCCCACCCATTTGACCCACAATGCCCAGCACCCAAATCAACAGGGCCACGACGAAAATCGCCCCGAACAGTTGAATGATGGGCCAGGCGATCGACGACAGAAACGTCCGCCGCAGGTTGACCAGGTTGTCGTAGTGCGCCGCCAGGCCAGCGAGCACTTCGGGGAGCGAACCGGTTTGCTCGGCGACGTCGACCAGGTCGATGAACAGGTCCGGAAAGCACCCCGCCTGAGACCGCAGGGCCGACGAAACGTCGTCACCCTGGGTGATGGCGAGCGCCACCTGTTCGAGTGCCCGCCGCGTCGGGGCGTGCGACGTTTTGCGGGCCACGGTGTCGAACGCGCGTTGAATGGCCACCCCGGCATGCAGCATCGTGCCCAGGGTGCGGCACGACGTCGCCAGGGTTTTCAGCGGTATGCGTCGAGAAAACAAGGCCGCTCCTTCGATTGGGCGGCCCCCGCGCCGCCCACAAAATCAGACGAAACCACACGCCAGCCCCGGCGCTCAAGGCCGCTGACTCCCGGGGCGGCTGAAACCATTTCACCCGGCAGGACAAAGTATACCCGGTCGAGGCCGAAAAACGAATTTGAATCTCTCGTCGAACCCCGGCGGGTATGCTAAACTGCGGATATTGAAAAACCGCATTCGCCCCGCCCCCAGATTTGCGAGCCTGCCGCAGTCGGCAGGTCGCCGTCTGCGGCCCGCGAAAGTCGCCGGCCGCCAGAACGGTCGTCAAATACTCATGCAGCGCCCAGGGTGACGAATTCTATGCCGATTCTGTTGATCATGCTCGCCGTGTTGCTGACCGATGTCTGCGGGGCGGCAGCACAGGGCCCGGCGGCGCCGGGCGGCGGCAGCGCTCCCGTGGGGGTCTCGTTGCGCGCGGTCGATGAATTTCCACCCAACCCGGTTCCGTTTTTTCGGGGCAACGACCGCAACCGGGCGGGGTTCTATTTTAACCTTGCGCGGTTCGTGCCGGTGCTCGGGCTGTTTTTTCTGTGGGTTTACAGCACGCAATGGATCGACCACGACAGCCGCGGGTTGCAGCTCAGCACAGAGCTTTGGAATTCACTGACGCTTGTGGTCGGTGTCGGGGGGTTTGTCGCCGTTCTGGGCCTACCGCATTTTGGGCTGGGTTTTCTGGCCCTGGCAGTGGCGTACGGCGTGCCGCTGGGCCTGTATGTGCGCGAACGCAACGGCCACGTGCCTGAATCGGCCCGCGTGCTCACGCCCCGCCATTTGCAGAAAGTGGCCGTTCGCGCGCTGGCCAAACTGGGCATAAACATCGGGTTGGGGGGCGAAGGCCGCGACAGCGTCATCGGCCCCCCGATCAGGTTCCTGGGGAAATCGACGAGCAAGGGCGACGACCTCGTGCGCTCGCGGCAGGCCGAAAAGTCGAAGGGCTTCGTAGCCGCCAAGGAACTGATTTATGACGCCATTCTCCGCCGCGCAACCGACGTGCACCTCGAACCGAAGACCGAAGAACTTTCGGTGCGGTACCGCATCGACGGGGTGATGTACCCCGCCGAACCGTTCGACCGCACGATGGGCGATTCGATCGTCAACATCTTCAAGGTGTTGGGGGCGATGGACATCACCGAAAAGCGCAAGCCGCAAGACGGCAGCTTTCGGGCCGAACTCGAAAACCGGATGATCGACTTTCGCGCCGCGACGCAGGGCACCCGCGACGGCGAAAAAATGAGCATTCGTATTCTCGACCAGTCGAACTCGGTCAACCGGCTGGCGCAATTGGGCATGCGCAAGCAAATGCAGGACAAGATCGTCGAAATCCTGAAGCAGCCACACGGCATGTTCTTGAGCTGCGGTCCCACGGGGGCCGGCAAATCGACCACGTTGTATTCGGCTCTGAGCGAACTCGATTCATATCAGCAGAATATCATCACGGTCGAAGACCCCGTCGAATACAAGATGAAAAACGTGACGCAGATCGAAATCAACACCAAGGCCGGGCAGACCTTCGCCGGCTCGCTGCGGAGCCTTCTGCGGCAAGACCCCGACGTGGTGCTGGTGGGCGAAATTCGCGACGACGAAACGGCCCGTATTGGCTGCCAGGCGGCCAACACGGGCCACATGGTGCTGTCGACGCTGCACGCCAACGACACGATCAGCGCGCTGTACCGCCTGATCGATCTGGGCGTCGAGCCGTTCCTGCTGTCGTCGGCCCTGTCGGCGATCCTCGGGCAGCGACTCGTGCGCAAATTGTGCGATGAATGCAAAGTGGCCTACAAACCCAAGCCCGAACTGCTCAAGCAGGCCGGGCTGACCCCCGACAAGATTGAAGCCTTTTACCGGCCGCCAACCAACCCCGAATCGGTCTGCCCCAAATGTGGCGGCCTGGGTTACCGGGGCCGCGTGGGCGTGTTCGAGCTGTTCGTCATTTCCGAGCGCATTCGCGATATGATTCGTGAAAATCGGCCGGTGACCGACATCAAGGCCGAGGCCCGCAAGGGTGGCATGCTGTACATGCGCGAAGAAGGCCTGCGGCTGGTCGTCAAGGGAATCACCTCCTACGAAGAGCTGATCGCCAACGTGAAATGACCAAGGGGGCGCGAGCCAGTGCCAAAGAAACTCTGCGGGAAACGCGAATTATGATTGACATGCTGTTGCTTCTGGTTTTTGCGGCAACGCTCTGGCTCGTGGCGGGCGAAGGGCCCTGGGGCGCCGGCCTCGTGTTCCTGTGCACGCTGTTTTCGGCGCTGCTCGCCATGAACTTTTTCGAACCGCTGGCCAACCTGCTGGCCGACCAGGTGCCGTCGCTGGCCCCCTATGCCGACCTGATTTCCCTCGTGGGTCTGTTTGCCGGGCTCGTGTTTTTGTTTCGGGCCGGGGTCGATGCGATTTCAGCCACGACGGTCGAGGTCGACGGCCGGCTGTATCATTTGGGCCGCTGGGGGTTCGGCGCGCTGACCGGCTACCTGACCATGGCATTTCTGCTGACCGCGCTGCACACCGCCCCACTGCCGCGAAAATTCATCGGGTTTCGCCCCGAACGCAAGAACCTGTTCAACATGGCCGCCCCCGATATGCAGTGGCTTGGGTTTACACAGCACGTTTCCGAAAAGGTGTTTGTGGCCCGCGATATTTTCGACGGCCCCAGGTTCACCCCGCCGGGCACGGTGCAGGACAACACCGTCTGGCCGTCATTTCCAATTCGCTACGCCTCGCGCCGCGAACAATACGCCCGCGGCATAACCGCCGGACCTGTCATCGCCCCGATCACCACCAGCCCACAGAACGTTTCTCAACCGGCCGTCGGGTTCTAGCGCCCCCCGGAACCCGTTTCTCGAAACCGGGACGGCGGCGTGCCCAAAAATCCTGGGCATCGAACTGCACCGCAGCCAGAAATGAGTTACCCGGGCGCGTGGCAGGAATCGTGCGCCCTGCGCGCCAAATTCACAAACGTCAACTCCGTGACAAGGGCAACTCGTCAAGCCGGGGGCGGCGCAAGCATCTGTTCGATTTCAGCGCGAGTTGGCAGCGAAGGCTGCGCGCCCCGGCGGGTGACGCTGACCGCGGCTGCCGCGTTCGCCCATCGGGCCGCATCGACAAGTGCCAAATTCTCGGCAAGCGCCGCGGCCAGAGCGCCATTAAAGGCGTCGCCGGCGGCGGTGGCGTCAATCGCACGCACGTGGTGTGCGGCGATTTGTGTCACGTCGGCCGACACAACGAGGCACCCCGCCTTGCCCAGCGTGAGCACGACCGAGCCGCACCCGCAGCCCTGCAGCCCGCGCGCCGTACGCGCCGCCTCATCGAAATTGCGGGGCGGCGGCGTGCCGGCCAGCGTCGCGGCTTCGACGGCGTTGGGGGTCAGAATATCGACCAGCGACAACCAATCGGCATGGCGCAGGTGAGCCGCCGCCGGCGCCGGGTTGAGGATTGTCGTGAGGCCCGCCTGGCGGGCTCGCCGCAAGCCGCACAGCACCGCGTCGAGCGGCGTTTCAAGGCACGCCAGAAACACGCGGGCCCCGGCAAACATTTCCTCGGGAATGGCCGCCACATCGGCCGCCGTCAGCGTCGCGTTCGCCCCTGAGGCGACGCTGATCATATTTTGCCCTTCGTCATCGACGAAAATCAGGGCGACCCCTGTCGCGTGCCCAGCGACAATTTTGATGTTGCCGCAATCGAGCTTTTCGGCCTTGAGCCGGTCGAGGGCGGCCCGCCCGCGGGAGTCGTCGCCCAGAGCGGCGATGAATGCTGCGGGCTGGCTGCCCGCCCGGGCCGCGGCCACGGCCTGATTGGCCCCCTTGCCGCCGTCGGCCTCGTAAAACTCGCCGCCGGTCACGGTTTCGCCGGGAGCCGGAAGCCGCGGGCCTTTCACGACCAGGTCGGTATTGATCGACCCCAGCACGATCACGCGAATTACAGCAGACATCGGGTTGGTTCCCTGCGATGGCCAATCATCGGCCGCGGCGTTGCCAGGACTGCTGCCAGCCATTGCCGGCATTTGCCGCCGAGCGCCGCCATGCATCGCGTTGCGCCGCGCCGCGGCTGGTGAAGTCGCCCCGCCAGCGCGGGCTGGCCCAACGGCCCTGATTCGGATCCTGCCCGACACCGGAAAAGTACAGCAACTGATCGCCAGGAGTCCAGCCGCCGGCTGGTTCGTCAGAAAAGCGGGCGGCGATGCCCAACAGCCGCTGGACGAACTGCGAGAGCCACAGCAGCAGAGCCAGGCAACCGACCATGAACAGAGCCATAAACGGCAGCAAGGCCCCGAGAATGAAAATGCGATCTTCGGCTGCGGGCCAGATGTTTTTCCAAAAAACCAGCAGGCCGATTGCGGCCAGGCTCAAGTAGGGGCCGTAGGGAATTTCGCGATCGCGCCACAAGACGAGTGCGACAATGGCAGCCAGAATGGCGATAACCGGCGCGAGGAAAAACACGATGAGCACCGGCTGCCAGCCGATGAAACTGCCGATCATTGCCAGCAGCACAACGTCGCCAAACCCCATCGCTTCGCGACCCAGCGCCCAAAACCCGATCGCCCGTACCACCCACACCAGTCCGCCGCCAACGACGATGCCGGCACAGCTCACCAGGAATCCATGCAGGTGCGGGTAATGCAATACCCAGGCGGGCAAGCCCTTGAAGTTGAGCCACGTCCAGAGCCATTCGGGAACAAGCGGCGGTGCGGCGTGGTAATGAAACAGCACACGAAAAAAATCCTGAAACGTCGAGGCCTTGGGATCCTGGAACCAGAGCGGAACCAGGTACACCTGCCCCAGCAGCGTGTTGCCCAGCACGCCCACCGCCATGGCCGGCAGCGTGACCGTATCAGGAATGATTCGGTGGTCGAGGTCGATGAACGTGGCGGCAATCAGGGCCGTCGCCAGCACGAGGTGAAACGCCGCCCGCCAGTTCTGCATTGCGGCGGGCGACAGCCAGGTCGAACCCGGCACTCCCTGTGGCCCCAGCGGGTGGTAAATGCTGCTGTCGGCCAGCGCTGTGTTCCACCCCGGTGGAACTTCGCAGTAATAGACGCCGACAAACAGCACGGCCGTCAGCAATTCGACGAGCGGGTACCTTACCGAAATCCAATGCCGGCAAAATCGGCAGCGGCCGCGAAGTTTGAGCCAGCCCCACAGCGGCACGTTGTCATAAAATCGGATCGGGTTCAGGCAAAACGGGCAGTGCGACGGGGGCGAGGCCAGGCTGCGCAGCGCCGGCCAGAATTCTTCCGTCAGCGGTAGCCGGTGGATCCAGACGTTCAGCATACTGCCCAGGCAGGCGCCAATGGCGAACAGAAACAGCAGCCTGACGCCATATTCAAGGTAAGGCAAAAAGTTCAACGCGGCACCCTGAAGTCGATGTTCGCCTTTTGAGACATCATTTGCCCGCGGCGACCTGGTTCCAAACGGTTTGCAGCAGCCGCCACGCTTCGTCGACAATCTGGGCGACAGCCAGCCCCTCGGTGTCAATCGTGAACGTGGCGCATTCACGATAAAACGGCTCGCGGGCCGCCAGCAGATCCTGAATCTCTGCGAGGCCACCGCGCGCCAGGTTGGGCCGGCGCGCCGCTGTCGTCGCATCGCCTGCAATGCGGGCCCACAGCGTTGCGGGGGCGGCCTGCAGCCAGATGACTGGCCCCGCCGCCCGCATCGCCCGCCGGGTCGTTTCGCTTAGCACCGCCCCACCGCCGGCGGCGATCACCCAGCGGTCACGCTGCAACAATTCGGCGAGCACGGTCTGCTCGCGGCGGCGAAAGCCGGCCTCGCCCTCGGCGGCGAAAATCTCGCGAATCGTCGCCCCGGCGGCAGATTCGAGCGCGGCGTCGGCATCGCAGGCAGCCCAGCCGAGCCGTTCGGCCAGCGGCCCGGCCACTGAACTCTTGCCGCTTCCGCGGTATCCGATCAGGGTCACGACCATTCGTCGACAGGTCCTTTGGCCGTTCGTGAACAGGAAAAGAATTTGTGCCGCATCGGCGGGCCGGTGCCGATCGGCGTCTTCGCCGGGGCGATTTAGGTCGCCGCTTCGATAACCACGCCGCCGGCCGCCGAAACCCTGCAACCCGGCCCGAGCGCGAAGGAAGCAGACTAGCGGTTGGCGATTCATGGGGTTTTAACGACGGAAATCGCCTTCCGCAGGGTGTCGCGCATGAAGTCAAGCGGGGCGGGACGACCGGTAAACAGGTGAAACTGCCGCGCCGCCTGGCGAACGAACATTTCCACCCCTGACACCGTGGGGCAGCCCCGTTCGCGCGCCTGCTTGATGAGCAGGGTTCGTTCCGGGTTGTAAATTGTGTCGAAGACAAGCGTGCCTTCGCGGAGCCAGTTGGCGGCGAACGGCGTCGCGTCGAGATCGGGGTGCATGCCAACCGGCGTGCAATTGATGAGGATGTCGGCAAAGACCGCACCGCGGTTTTCCCATTGGGTCTGTTTGCAACCCAGGTGTTTGGCGAGCTCGACGGCCCGCGCATGTTTGCGATTGGTAATGGTCAGCGCCCCGCCCGCGCGAACCACACCCATGCCGATAGCGCGGGCCACGCCCCCGGCACCCAGCATGAGCACCGTTTTGCCCGCCAGGGGCGAGAGGGCGTCTTCGTCGGGCTCGGCCAGACCGATCTTCAGGCTTTCAAGGGCCGCGTCATAGTCGGTGTTGTTCGTCCGCCAGAGGCCCTCTTCATCGCGGTACAGCGTGTTCGCTGCGCCGATTTCTGAAACGGGCGGGTCATGTCGAATCGTCACTCCCAGCACCGCCTCCTTGTGCGGCAACGTCACGCTGAGGCCTTGAACGCCGAGCCAGGACAATTGATCGAGCGTCGCGGCGAGGGCGTCTTTTGGCACGCGAAAGGGAACATAAACCGCGTCGATGCCTGCGTTCTCGAACGCCGCGTTGTGCAGCACCGGGCTGAGGCTGTGTGATATCGGGTCGCCCAGCACGCCGTAAATCTTCGTCGTCATGCTGATCTTGTCGTAGCGGTAGACACGCTGCATGGCCTGGAACGAAAGCTGGCCCGGCCCCAGTTCGCGATCACTGCTGAACGTGGCATAGGTAAACGGGGCGCCAAACCGCCCCGTGAGAATTCGCGAGGGAACCCCCAGCTCGCCCATGCAAATGCCCACCGTGGGAACCTTTGCCCCGGCCACCAGCCGCAGCATGCGCACGTTGTCGGTCGGCGAGTTGGCCATCGTGGCCAACTTGACAATATCGGGGTCGCACTGGCACAGCCGGGCGTGGATCTGCTCAAGGTCGAGCGGGGTTTCGTTGAAATCATGGTGGCTGATGATCCGACGGGTTTTACCATACCGTGGAATCGACCGCGCCGTATCTTCCTCCAGATCGACGTATTCGACCCCCGCCGCCACCGCCGACCGCAATATCGTTTGCCGCTGCGGTTCAGAATCCTTCCACCGGCCGCGATCGGCTTCGCGCCGGCAGGTGACAACCACCGGCGTTGGGCGATCAGCCAACAACCGGTTCAGGTCAGGTCGATGCGCCAGCCAGTCGAGCCGCAACTCGACCAGTTCGACGCCGCGCTCGGCCAGCGCTCGGTGGTCGGCGATCATCATGCGGTGTCGGGTCCGCCCCAAGCTGACGCAAATCATGGCCAACTGTCAATTTGCAGGATAAATACGACCCGCCAAAACCAAAGTGCACCCGGCGGGCTGAAACCTTGATCATAGTCGAATCTGCCAGTGAATGTGTAGCAGAAATGCCGTGAAAGTTGAACCTTTGAGCCCAGATGGCGCTCGGAGCCTGAAAAAAAGACCACGGCTGAACTCGAAACTAGTGGAGCCGACAGCCCGCAGCAAGCCGCCGTTCATGGAAATCGGCTGCGAGCGCGTTCCGCCGCCGCCGAGCACGCGCCCCACCCGCTCGGCGGCTGGCGACCGAAACTTGAGGGCTTCTGAGCCGGCTTCCGATGCGGTCGCCCGGCGGGATGCGTGAAAACCAGTGGGTTGCAATGTATTGACTGTATCGTTGAAGACGTGTTTACCGATATTACTCACCAGCCGTTCCTGCGTAGACGGTGAAATCGTGCTTTGTCGGAATATCGGGATCGCCAGCGCGCCCGTGCGAAAATCGCTCCAATTTTTCCGGAAAGGATGCAGGATGCGGAAAGCACCTTTCGCATTCATGTTGCTCGCCCTGTTCTGCGGCTGGACTCTTGCGGCCCGTGCCGCTGATCCGCCCGCCGACATTGACGCGGCCGATGAGCCCGCGGGCAGCTTTCGGCTGACCGACGAAGCCTCGCTGGCCCAAAGCCTGGGGCCCACGCCCAACACCCCGTCGCCGCTTAACCGCCCCGACGACCCGCTCGCACCCGGCTCCGCGACAAGCACCGCCGCGCCCGCCGATTCAGCCGGCGCGGTCAGCGAGCCCTGGTGGCAAACCGCGAACCGCTCGCTGTTTCAGATCCCCGACGACGGTTCGTGGCTTTCACCCGCGCCGCCGCACTGGTACTTTCAGGCCGACGTCTTGTTCCTGCACCGCGGCCGGGCACACGACCAGGTCATGGTTGTCAACGACGCGGCCGGCCAGGCCCCGGTGCTGAGCACGCACGATGTCGATTTCAACAACAGCCCCAAGGCCGGGCCGATGTTTACCCTGGGGTACCAGATTGACCCCGAATCGTCGTTTGAAGTCACGTACTTCGGGCTGAACAACTGGAGCAGTTCGGCCTATGCCAGCGGCCCGGGGAACCTGAGCATACCCGGCCCCCTGGCCCTGCAAACGATCGACTATTTCCTCGCCAACTCGGTCAACCTGACCTACAACTCAAACATCAATAACGCCGAACTCAATTACAAGCAAACGATCAACCACCTGACCTTGCTGGGCGGGTTTCGCTACTTTGAGATGAACGAACAGTTCAACATGCAGGTGACAAACACCAGCTACGGCCTGTCGGACGTGAGCAATTACAACGTTAAAACCAACAACAACCTGCTGGGCGGGCAACTGGGCATTGGCTGGAAGAACAACTTCGGCCGCCTCGAAACCGACGTGCTGGGCAAGGCGGGGTTGTACAGCAACCTGAGCTACTCCGACCAGGTCATGGGCGACCTGAACAACTCCATTCTGCTGCGCGACTACACCGACAAGGCGGCCATGCTCGCCTTCCTCGGCGAAGTGCAGGCCAACGCCACCTATCGCATCAACAGTTGGCTGGCCATTCGTGGCGGGTACCGCATCATGTGGCTCGACGGCATGGTTCTCGCCCCCAATCAGGTCAACTTCGGGGCGACGCCCGGGTCGGGCAGCCAGATCCAGAATCGCAGCAGCCTGATCATGCACGGCTTCAACTGCGGCGCCGAAATTCGCTGGTGAACCGCCGCAGCGTGAACGCTCGGGCTGCGGCGGGCGACCAACGCTGCATTAGTCTTCCGCCAGTTGCTTGAGCAGGTCGGCGATTTCGCGATGCGCGAGTTGCGACTGGGTGATGATCAGCTTGCCGGGCAGGGTTTGAATTGTGCCTGTGGGCGGCTCGCCGTAGTGGATCATTTCCAGCGTCGAAAGCGTCGTGTGCGCGAATGTGACAAGCCCGTTAACGAGCGCATTGCCCACGATGGCCATTTGCTGGGCTTCGCTGCTGGGGTCGCTCTTTGTCGCCGACACTGAGGCGGCGTGCACAGAATTTGAGGATTCATTGTCGGCCGGCATGGAAACTGTCGCCCCCATTTCGGCGGCCGCCAGTTGCACACTGCTTTTGATCATCGATGTCAGGAATTCTGCCGGCAACGGGGTGCCCTTCAACTGGTCGCCCAGGTCGTTGATCTGCGAGCGCCAGCTCCAGGGGCGAATCGACTGGCGAATGAGTTTCGACAATTGCTCGGCGGGGCAGTCGCGCAAGTGCTTGATTGAATACACCCGCGTTTCTTTGGAAACCAAGGCCTTCATCCGCGTTGTAATCAACAACCCGTCCTCTTCAATGAGGTAGTCGAGCAGCAGGGCATCGGTCGTCGGAATCGGAATTCCACTCATATCCTCACTGACAATCGGCGCGGCATCGAGCGCATGCCGCAACGCCGTGGCGACGCTGACGTTTTTCAAATCGATTGCCAGCACGTCAATCTCAACCTTGAACAGCTCCTGCAACGATTCGCTGAGCAGCGGCTTTTCACGGGCCTCTTTATCGTTTGGCTTCGAACCGGCCTGCTCGGGTGCCGCCTTGTATGCCGGACTGTTTGTGGGCGTTGGCAAGTTGTAGGTTGACGGAAGTTCGCTCGGCGCCGCGGCAGGCCCCAGACCAGAATTCCCGTTCGGCAAACCCGTCGGGACACTCGACGCAGGCGCGCCGCCGGGCGCAGCATCAATGGGGGGCGGCGCGGGTGATGCGGTTGCAGGCGCGGGGCCATAGGCCACATTGCCGTTCACGGCATTTTGCAAAACCGCTTCCGCTTCGATCGTAGGAACTCCCACGAATTCTGCGTGAGTAGGCACCGGGGATGCCGAATAGATACGACTGCCTTGACCGGGCGAGCCGAATCTGGTGACCTGAGCCGATTGCATCAACGGCGATTGCTTCAACGGCGACGGCGGCTCTTCGCCCATCAGCCAGGCAAACGTCGGCATGTCGAATCGAATTGAAAGCTGATGCCGTTCCCGCAGTTGATCAAGCACTTCCTGCGCGGCAACCCGCTGCCGCCCACCAAAGTCAAGCCGTGCCGGAGAATTCAATTTCGCCTCCAGCGTCTTGCGACCCGAAAACGCAAGAGCGTGTGGGGCGCCGCCGCCCGCCGGGAGAGGATTCGACTCACTGGATTGCCCGCTGGATGAAACGGACTGCGTGGGCTGGTCAACCGCCAGCGCACCGCCGCCAACCAGGAACAGCATGAAACACAGTGCGCTACGCGACATTGCCAAATCCTCCGTGAAAGGGTCCGCTCGTCAGAATCCGCACCGGAGTATGCACTTGAGCGCACCGCTCGTCAATGTCACTCCTCGCGTCACAAAAAAAACGCCAAGCCGACCAAGAGCCGACCAAGACACCCACTTTTATTAAACCCCGATCGTGAAATCCGCGACGCGATCAGTTCCGGATCACCATTCGCCCGCCCCCGCTTGGTGAACATGCCCCATAAACGAATAAATCTGGACGTCTTTATGTATCTGAATCGGCGAAAACGGGAGGCTTGGTCAAAACGGGGTGAATAGCCCCTTTGAATAATCTCGGAAACGCTGCCCCTTCATGGATGATTCGCTCCTGTGGCTCAAATAATTGGGCATCGGGTACTTGGTGACGGGCGGTTTTTGTGAAGTTTGATTGACGCAACCGGAACGGGAAGTTACAAGTACGGGTTGCGGTCACGGAGGAACCGGGCGGCTGCGCCAGCGGTGTTTTTCCCGTTTGCCAGGTTGCCGTCGTGCGTCATTGCGGTTTTGGCTGCCGTCGGCAAATTTGGTATGGCCGGCCGCGTTGACGTTCGGGCGACTCCCTGGTCTTTGAGAGAAAGGTATCAGCGATCGAAACGACGCATCGGCTTAATGAACAGATTCGCATTTCACCCGTGCGCGTGGTGAACCAGGACGGAGCGATGCTCGGGGCGATGCCAACCGCCGAGGCACTGGAACTGGCCCGTCAGGCCGATTTAGATCTGGTCGAGGTGGCCGCCGACGAGCGCCCGCCTGTCTGCCGGATCATGGATTACGGCAAGTTCAAATACGAGCAGAAAAAGAAACAGACCAAGAACACGAAGCAGCACCAGGTTCAGATCAAGGAAATTCGCCTGCGCCCGAAGACAGGCGATCACGACATCGAATTCAAAGTTAAGCAGGCGCGGGCGTTTCTGACCGATCGTGACAAGGTCAAGGTCAATGTGATGTTCAAAGGGCGCGAAATGGCTCACGTCGACCGCGGCCGGCAGATGATTCTTGACATCATCGTCATGCTGGAAGACATCGCCAAGGTCGAAAAAACGCCGTCTATGGAAGGTCGCAGCATGACCGCCGTGCTTACGCCCAAATGAGTATCCTGGCAGTCGGCGGCTGCGAGCGCCGCGCTGCCGATTTCCGTCAGGCTTGCCGATTTGCCGCCGTTTGCTGCCTGCCTCGCTCCCGCGTGTCGGCGACCTGGCGGGGCTGAGTTTTACCCAACTGGGGCATCGACGTGAGTTTTTGCCGATTCAGGCTGGAAATCGAACGCCACTGGCCGATATACTGGCTCGCGGCGATCCGAAGGCTGGCCAGCGCCCCAGGGGCAATGCGAACCGACGTTTGATGAATTGGCTTATTGCGAGCCAGCGGTAGCGTAGAGTTCCGGTAGCCGGTTTGCCTGCCTGGGTTCGTACCGTAGGCAAATTCCCTCGAGATTTGAGTCACAGATCGTATTGAGTTGAAGGTCATGCCCAAGCAAAAAACCCACAAGGGAATGAAAAAGCGGTACAAGATCACAGCAACAGGAAAAGCCAAGCATCGCAAGACCGATCGCGGCCACCTGAAGAGTGGCAAAACGCCCAAGCGCAAACGTCAATTGCGGCAGGACGCGGTTGTCGGTGGGGTGCGTGCCGCGACGATTCTCGCCGGGTTGCGACCGGGCTTGTAATCGGCGGTACCCGTTTCCGGCCCGATATTGTCGCTGCTGCACCAGTTGACGGGTCGGTTGTGGTTGCGGCAGAAACGCCCACAGAATCCAAGAGTTACTGTGAGCGGCGTCAATCGCCGCAGTCGGCAATGGCAGAGACATTTTTACTCCGGTCAACAGTCATTAGCGTCAGGTTGAATTCATGAGAGCTCGCAAAGGTCACGCCCGTCGCCGCGCACGCAAGCGGCTACTGAAAGAGGTCAAGGGAAATTTTGGCAAGCGGAGCAAGCTCGTCAAGATGGCCACCGAAACGTTGTTTCGGGCGCGGGCGTTTGCATTTCGCGACCGGCGCACGAAGAAGCGCAACTATCGTGCCTTGTGGATCACGCGGGTGACGGCGGCGTGCCGTATGCGCGGCATTTCGTATTCGCGATTCATGCATGGGCTGACGGTCGCCGAGGTGGCTCTCGACCGTAAAGCGCTCAGCGAACTGGCGATTTTCTTTCCGAACGTGTTCGACGACCTGGTCAAGCTTGCTGCCGAACATGCGAAAAGCCCGGTTCCGGCAGTGCTTTCGGTCTGAACGGTTTCCCCGTCGCGGTACGAATGTCCGAACGGCATTGCGCACGCGGGGCACGGTTGGCCGAATGGCGACTGATCGCATGCATCAGCGCGGTTGGCGGCAAACGTCAGGCCATGATTCGATTCCGGGTTGCAAGCGACGATGGATTTTCTCGCGCAAGTCAACGAATTTGAAGCGGCTGCGCTGCTGGCAATTCAGACCGCGGGCGACACCGTGGCTCTCGAGCAGGCGCGAATCGAGTTTCTCGGCGCGAAAAATGGGCGGCTCCGCGATTTGCAAGGCAGCTTGGGCCAGGCGCCACGCGAAAACAAGCCGCTGTGGGGCAAGCGGTTTAATGAGGTCAAGGCCCGTGTCACCAACGCTTGGGAAGCCCGAAAAGCGGCGTTGGCACAACCTGCCATTGTACTGGGCGGCGTCGATGTCACGCTGCCCGGCGTGCGGCCCGAGTTGGGTCGCCGGCATCCGCTGACCCAAACGATCGCCGAATTCAAGGAGATCATGGGGCGGTTCGGCTTTACGGTGGTCGATGGGCCTGAAATCGAAGACGAGTACCACAACTTTGAAGCCCTGAATATTCCACCCGACCACCCGGCACGCGATCCGCTTGACAACTTTTATCTCGCAGCGGCGGGTTGCACCGCCGATACAGGCCCCGCGCGATTGCTGCGGAGCCAGACATCAACGGTGCAAATCCGGATCATGGAACGCAATCCGCCGCCGATTCGCATCATTTCGGTGGGGCGGGTGTATCGGCCCGACACGATCGATGCCACACATTCGTGCATGTTCCACCAGATGGAAGGCCTGATGGTTGGCGCCGGCGTGACAATGGCCGAGCTGAAGACGGTGTTGCGGTTGTTTGCGCGGGCCTATTTGGGCCATGATGTGCACATTCGCTTTCGGCCTTCGTTCTTTCCGTTTACTGAGCCTTCGGTCGAAGTCGACATGAGCATGGACGAATCGGGCGAAAAATGGCTCGAAATCGGCGGGGCGGGCATGGTCGACCCGAATGTGCTCACCGCGGTGGGCTACGACCCGGAACATGTCTCGGGGTTCGCGTTCGGGCTGGGCGTCGAGCGGTTTTGCATGCGTCGACATCGAATACCCGACATCCGTCTGTTCTACGGCAACGACCTGCGGTTCCTGCGCCAGTTTTGATCGCTTGGGCGGGCTCCCGCAGCACCGGCGACGTTGCGAAAACTCGCCACCCCCGGTCGCGCCGAGCTGTACCCTATCGTGTCTTCCTGCAAGGGTGAATTGATGCAAGGTCGACAGTGGCTGTGGGCGGCGGGCATCGCTGGTGCAGGGCTGACGAGCTGGCTTGCCTGGAGCGCGCGGTTTGAGTTGGGTGTTTCGGGCGAGTGGACGTGGGAACGACGCCCCCCCGCGCCCGATTTGGGCCTGGTGCTGTTGCCCGCCTTGCTCGCGGCCGCCGCCTGCGTGGGGCTGGTGTGGCTCGGCTCGCGGCGAATCGACCGCTGTGGACGGGCCGAGCGATGGAGCTGGCTGGTGGCACTCGCCGCCGCCACCTGGGCCTGGTTATGGTGCGCCCCGGAATGCGCGCCGCCGGGTCACCAGCTCAACCGCATTCCACGTGTTCTGTATTACCCCGGCTCATCGGGCTATTTCACGGTGGCGCGGGGCCAGACCGGCAGCGTGTCAGACTTCCTGAAATCGTACGCCGACCGCATGGCGCTTCAAGAAGATTGGCTGCATCTCGGAACGCACCCGCCGGGCCTCGTGGTTGCGTACCGCGGGCTGATCGAGTTGTGCCGTGCCGCGCCCGCAGTCACCGACCTGCTGATTTTCACGCAACCCCGGGCGGTCTGCGAAGCGTTCGACCTGATCGCCGCGAATGCGCGGGGTTCTGCCACGCCCTTGATGCGCGAAGACCGGGCCGTTCTTTGGCTCGCCGCGATGCTCGTGCAGGGCGGCGCGGCGCTGACCGTGCTGCCGCTGTACGCCTTGCTGAGACTGTGGTACCGACCGCTCGCCTGTTGGCTGGCCGCAGCGTTCTGGCCGGCCGTGCCGGCGATGGCGGTGTTTCTCCCCAAATCCGATGCGCTGTATCCATTTCTCGGGACACTCTTTTTGTGGTTGTGGCTCGCGGGTTGGCGTAAAAAATCGGCCCTGCTTTCGTGTGCCGCCGGGGTGGTGCTGTTCGCCGGAATGAATCTGACCCTGGCGCTGCTGCCCGTGGTGTTTCTGGCGGGGTGCCTCACCGTCTGGGAAGGCTGGCTGGCTGCGCCACATGACCGAATCGCCGGTGCCGAGCCGCGCCTTTGGCACGGGCTTGTTTTTTGTTCGGCGGGTTTTGGTGTACCGTGCACCGCGGCTTGGCTTGCGTGGAGGTTGAACCTGCCGGAAGTCTGGTTCTGGAATTACCAAAACCACGCCCTGTTTTACCGGCATTTCGTCCGCACATACTGGAAATGGCTCGCCGTGAACCCGCTGGAGCTGATCGTGGCCGCCGGCGCGCCGCTGTCGCTGATCGCGCTGGCTTCGACTGCGGGCGTATGGCGCGCGCCACGCAGCCGCCACGCGGGTGTGTTGTATTCAGTGGGAGCGACCTGGATTTGCCTGTGGCTGTCGGGTAAGAACATGGGCGAAGCGAGCCGACTGTGGCTCGTGCTGATGCCATCGCTGATCCTCGTCGCAGGTGCGGCGTTTGACGACAAACCTCCTGCGGAATCTGAAGCAACCGCCGCCCGTGAACGGCGGATCTTGCAGGACTGGGCCGTTGGGCTGGGGTGCCAGTTTGCGGCAGCGCTGGCAATCGTGACTCGCATTGTCGGGTTTTCCAGCCCGTCGTGAGCGGCACGATCGATACAATCGGCAACCTGATCAATTTCGATGCGCCATCGCCCGATAACCTGTAAATCATGCACAGGCGGCGCAGCGAAGATTTATGGCGATTCTGGTCAGGCCCGGCGCGGCGCTTCGCCGCAGCCTGGGGAACGGTCTTATGCCTGGCCACGATTGGCTGCCACGAAGAAGCGATTTCGTACCGCGAGGTCAAGCGGGTCGACGAGCGGGTGACCGCGGCCGAGTTGAAATCGTTTTTCGCAGTTGTTGACAGCCTGCCCGAAAAGGCGCTGCCCCCACTGCCGTCGATTGACTCTCCTGCGCCGCAGTGGAGCATAACTCGCACGCTACCCGTGGGCGAACTCGTTCGCGAAGAGCAAAAGGCGATTATCGAGCACACGTCGGTCGAATGGCTGGCCCGCCATTGCAACCATGTCCGAGCGCTCAAGCGAGCCCTGCGCCGCGAACGGATGACCCTGGAGCAGTTTTTCGGGCTGGTTCTGACGATGGGCACCGCGCTCAGCGTCGACGAAGTCGACAGTCAACGCGACCTCGACGTGATTCTCGCGCGCGGCAAGCGGATCGTGGCCGGCTTGGTGAAAGACCAGCGCGTGTTCTCGGCCCTGACGGAAGACGGCGCCTATCACGTGCTGGAACAGGCCAGTTGGATCCCGCTCATCGACCGGGTTCAGCGGCTGAAGCAGGTTCCGCCGGAAAACCTCGCGTTGGCCCGCAGGCATCACGACCGGCTGAAGGCGATATTCCCCAAGGAGTTCACCACCGACCCCTTGGCCGGATTCGCCAAGATCCTCGAAAACCGGGGGGCGCCGTTCGTCGAATTGCCGTCGAGTGGCAGTGACGAACGGATCGAATGGTCGCGCGAGCAGGCAATCGTGGGAACTGATACGCCGCCACCCGCGAAAGGCACCCCTCCGGCCCGCAACGACTGAGCGCACCCGGCAACATCGCGCGACGGCCTTCAGGCGCTGCGGCTGTCACAGGATCTCATACCGGTTGTGGCGACCGGGCCTCGCGACCGCGTGACGCTGGCAGAGTCTGGCGATACGATGACACACAATCGCGCGGGCCGCCCCGCCCGACATCGTGCCGGGCGAAACATCATGATGCGTGCCGATTGGCGATGCGGAAGTGCTCGCGAACCTTCTGAATGGCTCTGGAAATTGGTTTACGCATGGCGACGATTGTCTGGTTTCGTCACGACTTGCGGTTGGAAGACAACCCGGCTCTGGTGGCGGCGGTTGCCCGCCGGTCGCCAGTCGTGCCGGTATTTATCTGGTCGCCGGCAGAGGCAGGCGCATGGCCTGCCGGCGCAGCGAGCCGGTGGTGGCTGCATCAATCGTTGCTGGCGCTCGACCTCGGTTTACGCGAGCGAGGCACGCAGCTCATCATCCGCCGCGGTTCGAGTGGCGAGGAATTGCAGCGGCTCGCGCACGAATCGGGCGCTGACGCCGTGCTGTGGAACCGCGAAATCGAGCCGGCACTGGTGGCCCGCGACGCCCTGGTTGCTGCACACCTGTGTCGGAACCGCATCGAGTGCAGCGATTTTCCATCGCGGCTGCTGTTTGACCCCCAGGAGGTTCACACGCAATCGGGCGGGCCGTTTCGCGTGTTTACGCCGTTTTGGCGGCATTGCCTGGGGCGCGATCAGCCGCTGCCTCCTGTCGCCGCGCCGCGGCATTTATACCCGCCGGCGGCGTGGCCCGAGTCGCTCGCCGTCGATGACCTCGCCCTCAAGCCACGAAATGGCTGGGCCGGCGGCCTGCACGACGCATGGCAGCCCGGCGAAGTCGGCGCTGCCGCTGAGTTGGCGCGGTTTCTCGATGCTTCCCTGCCCGAGTACGCCGCCGAACGCGATCGGCCCGACCACAACGGAACGTCGCGACTCAGCCCGCACCTGCATTTCGGAGAAATCAGCCCCGCTCAGGTGTGGCATGCGGCGTTGCGGCGCGTGCGGCGCAGCGGCCGCGCGACCGATGACGATAGCGCCCAGCCGTATTTGCGGCAGCTTGTCTGGCGCGAATTCGCCGGGCATTTACTGCATCACTTTCCGCACACGCCCCTCGAACCGTTGCGCACCGAATTCTCCGAGTTTCCCTGGGAAGTCAACGAGACTTCGCTGCGCGCCTGGCAACTGGGGGACACGGGGTACCCGCTGATCGACGCCGGCATGCGACAGTTGTGGGCCACGGGCTGGATGCACAACCGTGTGCGCATGATCGCGGGATCCTTTCTGGTGAAGGACCTGTTGCAGCCCTGGCAGGAAGGAGCCCGCTGGTTCTGGGATACGCTCGTCGACGCCGACCTGGCGAACAATACACTGGGCTGGCAATGGATCGCGGGTTGCGGCGCCGACGCAGCCCCGTTCTTTCGGATCTTCAACCCCGTCGCCCAAGGCGAGAAATTTGACCCGCACGGCGACTACGTCAGGCGCTGGGTGCCGGAACTGTCACAACTGCCCGCTGAATGGATCCACAAACCGTGGGCAGCGCCGGGTGAGGTGCTGGGCGGCGCCGGCGTCAAATTGGGTGTCAATTATCCGGCTCCCATCGTCGAGCATCAGGCGGCGCGGCGGCGGGCGCTGGCGGCACTCGCCCGCCTGAAGTGAATCGCGGCTAGCGCGTGCAGTAAAGAGGGCGCTGCGACCAGGCGGGCCGGTCGCGATCGCCCATTCATCTGTTGACACTGATGGATGCAACCGGCAGACTGAACCGCGATAGATTCAGCCGCTCAGGACAACCCGCGGCGCCCGTTGTCGAATTCCGGCTCTTGCCCGGGGAACAAACACATGCACCCACCGGTTTTTTTTCGGTCGAATCAGAACGTTCTGCGTTCGTCGCGCAGTCTGCGGTATGCAGCGCTGGCTGGCTGGGCCATTTCGCTTGCTGCCGCATTGCCCGCCGCCGACGCCCCGGCCGTAGTCCAGGAACTCGTGGGCCATGCCGACCCCGTCTATTCGGTCGATTTCACCCCCGATGGCTCACAGATCGTTACCGGCAGTTTCGACAAGACGATCAAGCTTTGGGATGCCGCCAGCCGCCAACTCATTCGCACGTACACCGGGCACACCAATCTGGTTTTGTCCGTCGCGGTTTCAAAAGACGGTGCGCGAATCGCGTCGGGTTCGCTGGATAATTCCGTCAAGCTGTGGGACGTGCCCGTCAGTGCGCCGAGCCGCACTGTCGAAAGCCACCCCGGCGGGGCCACGGCGGTGTCGGCCAGCCCCGACGGCCTGCTTGTCGCGACGGGCGGTGCTGACAAGCTGGTGAAGCTTTGGACGGCAGCCGACGGCAAGGTCGCCCGTGATCTGCCGGGGCACGCCGCAGTGATTTCGCGGCTCGATATTCGTAAGGACGGCAAACAGGTCGTCTCGGCCGATGACGCGGGCGTGATCAGGCTTTGGAACCCAGCCGACGGCATGAACCAAGGCGTGATCGGCGCCCACCTGGGCCGCGTTTCGGGGGTCTGTTTTCACCCGAACGGGGCGGTGGTGATTTCGGCAGGCGACGACGGCGTGGTGCGCGTGTGGTCGACTACGGTGACACCCCCCCGGTCGCTCGCGGGGCACGGCGGGCCGGTGACAGCGCTCAGCGTCAGCCCCAATGGCCAACTGGGGGCTTCGGCCAGCGCCGACAAAACGGCCCGGTTGTGGACTTTGGCCGACGGCAAGGCGGTGCGAAGTCTCGACGGCCACGACGGTGCGGTAACGGCCATCGTGTTCAGTGCTAACAGCGCCCAGGTGCTGACAGGGTGCGAGGATAAAATTGCGCGGCTGTACGATGCCGGCAATGGTACGCTCATCAAGGCCTTTCCACCATTGGCGGCGGCAATTTCGGCCGTCGCAATCCAGCCGGCGGGCACCCAGGTCGTGGTGGGCGATACGGCGGGCGGAGTCAAGGTGTTTAACGTTGCCGATGGTGCCGAAGTTCGCGCTTTGCCCGGTCACCCCGCCCGAATCACCGGAATTCATTTCACGCCCAACGCGGCACAGCTCATTACCGCCGCGAGCGACAATTCGATTCGCGTCTGGAACGCCGCCGACGGTGCGGCGGTGCGTACAATCGACGCCGGCGCGCCGGTCGGTTGCGTGGGGGTCTCAGCCGACAGCCAACAGGTGGCAGCCGGTTGCAGCGACAAGCTGATTCGCGTATACGCACTGGCCGACGGAGCGCTCAAGACAACGCTCGCCGGGCTCCGCCAGCCTGCCACCTCGGTTCAATTCTCGGCCGATAATCTCAAGCTGGTTTCGTCAGGCGGTGACGAACTGGTTTGCGCCTGGGATCTGAAAGCCGCCCGACCGATGCAGTGCTTTTTCGACCACAAGGGCCCGGTGGCAACGGCTGCATTCGCGCCCGACAATAAAACGGTCATTTCGGGCGGAAGCGATGGCCTGCTGTTCGTCAACACCATCGCCCTGCAACGCATGCATCCCGACGACAAACCGATTCGAGATCTGGCCATTTCGGCCAATGGCGCAGCGTACGCGACGGCGCACGCCGGGGGCGCGGTGAAAGCGTGGGATGCGAACAACGGCAACCCGATTCGCTCGTTTGGCGGTCTGGCGGGCGATGCACTCGCGGTGGCATTTCACTCGAACAATCAGCAGCTTGCGGCGGCCGGCGACAAAACGCTGCTGCTGTGGAATTTCAACGACGCGGCGACGCAGCTTAAATACAGCGTACCTGTCACTGCCACGCGACTGGCCTACAGCCCCGACGGCAAAAAACTAATCGCCGCCTGCGACGACCAGGCGCTGCGCAGTTTTAGCCCACAACCCCCTCCGGCGGGTACGTCGCCCCCGACTGAACCGGTGCAGGTCTTGAAAGTTTCAGGAGCGGTCATTGGGGGCGTGGCATTCGCCCCCGACAATCGCACGGCGTACACGGCGACGGCCGACGGCATGCTCCGCACCTGGTCGATCGCGGCGGCCGATTTCGTGCTGAACCTGGCGACGCATCAGTCGCATGTTTATTCAGTGGCGTTCAGCCCCGATGGCAAGTGGCTCGCGTCAGGCTCAAACGACAAGACGATCAAAGTCTGGGATCTGGCGGCGGGCAAAGAAGCCCGTTCGATTGCCGCCCAGGGCGGCCCGGTGTACTCGGTCGCGTTCAGCCCCGATGGCAAGCAAATCCTCAGCGCCGCCGCCGACAAGACGGTCCGCCTGTACGACGCCGGCAATGGCAACGAAATCCGGCAATACGCCGGCGGAGAAAGTTCGATGTATTCGGCCGTGTTCGACCCGCCGGGGCAAGTCATCGCGGCGTGCGGTATCGACAAAAAAATCAGGCTGTGGAACGCGGCCAGTGGCCAGCCGCTCAACGTGCTGGCCGGGCATGTCGACGATCTGTACCGCGTGCAATTCAACCCCGCCGGCACGCGGCTGATATCGGTGGGGTATTCGGGCCTGGTCAAGGTTTGGGATGTCAATTCGGGCCAACCGTTGTGGACGACAAAACTTGCGGCTGTGTTGTACTCGGGTGCGTACTCGCCCGATGGCAAGCGAATTGCAGTCGCAGCCAACGACGGCAAGGCTTACCTGATTGAATTGCCCCCGCCGGCGTTTTGACCCTTGGGTGGTTCTGGCCAGTCGCGAGATCGTCTTGATGCGCGCCAGGGTACGGCGCAGAGCGAACGCGATGCGATCCGGTGCTGAAATTGTCACAAAACCCCGGTAATCCCATGCTGCTGGCGCCTCAAGAGTTGATTGCCCGGTTTCATCAGTCTCAATCGCAGTGCGTTCTGGCGGCGACGGGCGGTGGCAGTTCGGCGATTGCCGAACTGCTGGTGACACCCGGCGGTTCGAAAACCGTGCTGGAAGCGCTTATCCCCTATTCTGCCGCCGCACTCGCCGAGTTCCTGGGCCGGCAGCCCGAACACTTTTGTGACACGGAAACCGCGTTGGCCATGTCCATGGTCGCCTACCTGCGAGCGCTGAAATTGGCGGCGGCCACACCCTTGCCAGGCGCGATGCAAATTGGCCTGGGGTGTACTGCGGCACTCGTCAGCGATCGACCGCGGCGCGGCGGCCACCGTGGTTTTGTCGCAGTGCAAACCCGCACCCGAACGGTACTGCATTCACTGGTCTTGAAAGCGGGCGCGCGTGATCGCCGGGCCGAAGAAGCGCTGGTAGGGCGACTTTTGCTCCGCAGCCTGATGCAGTCGGCCGGGCTGGACGACGAGCTGCCGCTGGATTTGACGACCGATGAATCGCAGCAGCAGATTCAGCAGGTCGGCGCGGCGTTGCTGGTCGACCTCGTCCATGGACAGGCGGATCTCGTCTGGGCGTTGCCTGATGGCCGCCTCGCCCCGGCGACCGAACTGCGCGCACCGCCGCGGGGCGTCTTGTGCGGCGCGTTCCATCCATTGCACGTCGGCCATACCGGGTTGCGAGCCGCGGCCGAGCGCCGGCTAGGTCAGCCGGTCGTATATGAAATGACCGTGCGAAATGTCGACAAGCCGCCACTCGATTACCTGACGATTCATTCTCGGCGCGGACAATTTGCCGAACACCCGCTGGCGCTGACGCGCGCAGCGACTTTTGTCGAAAAAGCGGCGCTGTTTCCTGGGGCGACGTTTGTCGTGGGAACCGATACGGCTGCACGGATAATTGAACCACGCTACTACGGCAACCGGACCGACCTGATGCACGATGCCTTGGCAAAGATTCGCCAACGGAATTGCCGGTTTCTCGTGGCTGCGCGGCTCGCGCCGAATGGAAGCGTCGAAACCCTGCGCGATTTGCCGATCCCCGCCGCCGCGGCGGATTTGTTCGAGCAATTGCCGGTCGAGGAGTTCCGTGTCGATGCATCGTCGACCGAACTCCGCCGCAGCACCGGTGGGCGCGAACCGCGACTTTCCGGGTGACTTGCGCAGTACTCGTCTTCAGCCATACCGGCCCTGTTTGAGATTCGCAGCGTAATCTGATAGCCTGCGGGTCGATCGTCGGATCGGTACCGTGTGTGCCGTCAATTGAGGGAGCGTGCGTCATGGCCGTGCCAAAAACGATCTTTAAACGAATCATTGACAAGGAAATTCCCGCCGACCTACTGCATGACGATGAGCTTTGCCTGGCCTTTCGCGATATTTCGCCCCAGGCGCCAACACACGTGCTGGTGATTCCTAAACGCGAGATTGCGTCGCTGGCGTCGGCAAAGGCGACCGACGCCGACCTGCTGGGCCACCTGCTGTGGGTCGCGCGTGAATTGGCCCTGAAATTGAACCTCGAACGCGGTTATCGCGTCGTGGTGAACTGCGGCCCCGATGGTGGACAGTCTGTCGACCACCTGCACCTGCATTTGCTCGGCGGTCGAGCAATGGGCTGGCCGCCAGGTTGAAGGGGCCCTTCGGTGGGATGTGCGGCGAACAACCGGGTGGCAGCCGGCGTGTCGCGCCCGTCGAGAATTCACGTGAATCAAACCTGACTGTTACGAACGTCCCCGATGTTTAACGGAGGAAAGGATGCAGCCCATGACTGCCCGCGGATCGCGACTGCTTGCTTCAGTGTTGGTCTTTGGAATTCTGGGTGCGCTGTTGTGGGCGCAGGGCGAGCAGGCCGAGCCTTCCGGCATGGGCATGGTGCGCGCGGTTCAGAAATTTCAGGAACTGATTACGCCGGCGCAAAAGACGCAGGCCGCGTTTGGTTACGACGACCCCGAGCGATTGAACTGGCATTTCATTCCTCGCCCGCGCAAGGGGCTGCCACTGAAGAACCTCGAAGGCGCGCCGTTACAGGCCGCCCAGGAACTGATTGCCAGTGGGCTGTCAAAATCAGGGTATGATCAGGTTTTGAACGTCATGAGCCTAGAAGAGGTGTTGTACTTGCTGGAAGCGGGCGACCGCCAGGAACGCCGCTTGCGGCGGGATCCCGCCAACTATTACATCAGCATTTTCGGCGCACCATCGCAATCGGGCAAATGGGGCTGGCGGCTGGAAGGCCATCATGTGTCGCTCAACTACACGATTGACAACGGTCGAGTAACTGCCAGCACTCCCGAGTTTTTCGGGGCTAACCCGGGTTTCATCGACGCCGGGCCGGGGCGGTCGATTCGCGTTCTGGCTCCTGAAGAAGATCTTGCCCGGCAAATTCTCAAACTGTGCGATGCCGACCGGCTCAAGGTGGCCCTGATCGACGTCAAAGCCCCCGATGAAGTACGGAGCGCCAACGCCCCGCAGCCGGAAACGACTCCCCCCGTCGGCCTGGCCGCGGCCAAAATGACGGACGACCAGAAAAAGGTTCTGGGAGAGCTGCTGAACGAATACCTCAAGAACATGCCCGCCGATGTTTCCAACGCCCGTCGCGACCGCATCATGCAGGCCGGTTTCGACCAGATTTACTTCGCCTGGTGGGGCGAAAGCGAACGCAACGAGAGGCACCATTATCGCGTGCAGGGCCCTACTTTTCTGATCGAGTACAACAACACGCAAAACAGCGCAAATCATGTGCATTCAATGTGGCGCGACTTGGCTGGCGACTTCGCTCTGCCACTCAAGAAGTAACCCGTTGGTTCTCGCTCACGTCACCACTTTTTCGCGGATTGGCTTGCATGCCGCCGCACGCGCCCGCCCTGCGAGGCGCTGGAAAGCCTGCCGTGCCGCTTTCTGCTCTCGTTTTCCCCTCGATCGACCCAACGCCGATCTTCGAGCAGTTTCGCGGCAACTACGCCCACGAACTGCTGACGGCCGCTGTGGCGCATTTCGGCCTGTTTGACTTGCTTGCGCGCGGGCCGATGCCCGTCGATCAGGTGCGGCATGAATTGCGGCTGGCCGAACGCCCGTCGGTCGTATTGTTCACAGCGCTTCGGGCCATGGGGTTGCTCGCGCTCGACGCCGCTGGCTGTCTCGAATTGACGCCACTGGCCCGCGAGCATTTGACGCCCGGCAGCACTTTCGACGTGAGCGATTACCTGGGGTTGGCAGCCGAAAGCCCCGGCGTTCTGGAAATGGCGACACGATTGCGGCTGAACCGGCCAGCCGACGCTCCCCGCGCCGCGCTCAATGCCGCCGCAGGCGAACCCGATCCAGCCGCCGGCACCGCGTTCATTTTTCGCGCGGGAACCGAATCGGCGATGGAGCACGAAACGTCGGCTCGCCGGTTGACGTTGGCTTTGGCCGGCCGCGCCAAAAATGTGGCACCACTCCTAGCGGCGCGCATGCCGCTCGGCGACGCCCATGTGTTGCTGGATGTCGGCGGCGGAACGGGTATTTACAGCATTGCCTGCCTGCAACAAAACCCGGGCCTCAGGGCCATTGTCTGGGACCGCCCCGAAGTTCTCAAAGTGACCGCCGAATTCGCTGCCGCCTACGGAGTCGCTGATCGGCTCGAATGCCAGCCCGGCGACATGTTCCGCGACCCCGTGCCCGAGGGCGTCGATGTGATCCTGATGTCAAATATCTTGCACGATTGGGACGTGCCTGAATGCCGCACGTTGTTGGCCCGTTGCGCCGCAGCCTTGCCCCCGACGGGCCAGTTGTTGATTCACGACGTGTTCCTGAATGACGCCCACGATGGGCCGCTTCCGGTGGCATTGTATTCGGCAGCATTGTTTCTTCTGACCGAGGGCCGAGCCTATAGCGCTGCAGAGTATTGCGCCTGGCTTACCGCCGCCGGCCTGACCCCAAGTAGCCTCATTCCCACCATCATCCACTGCGCAATCCTGCCCGCCCACCCCTCCCGCTCCTGACCCCGCAACAGGGACACGTGCGACAAAAGTCGACGCGTGGGTTTTCGCGGCGCGGGTCGGTTGCAGGCTCGACGGTCCAAAGTCGAACGTCAGGCCGCCAGAATTGTCGGGGCGTGCGGGGCGGGGCTGCCTGAATCGCAAAGAAGCTGCCCAAACTGCCCAGTCGCGCCGGATTTGGCGAGTTTTTCGAGCAATGAACGCACCGACGCCGCGCGCAGCAGGTTCCAGCCGGCGACTTTCAGCAAGACGCTCCTGAACACGGCCGGTTGGCCGCGAACTCGTAGTCGTCCCAGGCCCGTCACCCGTTTTAAGAGACTGTG
>JAJXXL010000081.1 GCA_021781115.1 Planctomycetota bacterium | reverse complement strand
CGTCTGGCGATGTAACACGCGCGACAGGGCGCTCACCAGATCCCACAGTTCCACTTCGCGAATGCGGTCAAGCGCCGGGTCATTTTCGGTGCGCGGGCGGTCGTCGCTCAATCGCGGGTACCGTTGCTGCCACGCCGCCGCCTGATTGTCGAGCAGCCGCGAAGCGTCTTTGAACCGCTTGTATTCCAGCAACTGGCGAACAAGATCGGCCCGCGGGTCGGCGGCAGGCTCGATCATTTCCGGAGCCTCATCGGTCGCCGGCAGCACCAGGCGGCTTTTGATTTCGACCAGTGTGCTCGCCATGACGACAAACTCGCCGATCAGGTCGAGGTCCAGAAGCTCCAGCAGGTCCAGAAACTCGATGAATTGCCGCGTGATGGCCGCGATCGGCATCTCCGCCAGATCAACTTCATGCCGGCGTACCAGGTACAACAGCAGGTCGAGCGGGCCGGTGAAGGTATCGAGTTGAACGCGATAATCCATCGTGGGTAGGTCCAGCAGGTCTGGCGATTCTCGGCCCGGCGTCGGGGTGTGCGATGCGGCAGTGGCCCAGTGGCCTCCCTGGCGATTCATGGAGAAAAAACGACGCAAAACAAACACAACCCATTTAATTGCAAACTGTTATGCGCAAGTCAAGGAGACCATCTTGGTAGTGTTCGGCGACGACAACGGGCCCGTCAGAGCCGACTGCGGCCAGTTGCTACAATCGTTATCGTCGTTTTTCCCGGAACAGGTTGAATTGGCTTGATCTTGCCCGAAGACCCACCCGTACCGGTTGGACGTTCCCCGGTCGCTCAATGCGGCTGGCCAAAGGAAAAATTGGCCCGCCGACTGGCGGCAGCCACGCCACAGGTGGACAATCCAGACGTTGTGGCGGTAACAGCGCGCCGAAACGGCGGTCGGTATTTTAAGAGGGAATCTGCATGGGCGATCCGCATGAACTTGATTATGAGCTGCCCCTCGATGATTCGGTAAAACAGGTCGGAATTGGCGTTGTCGGCGCCGGGTTCATCATTCGCGATTGCCATTTGCTCGCCTACCAGCAGGCGGGCTTTAAGGTCGTCGGCATCACGTCACGCACGCGCGAACGGGCCGATCAGGTTGCCGCGTTGCGCAACGTGCCACGTGTGTACGTCAACCTGACCGACCTGCTCGCCGACCCGCAGCTCGAAGTGGTCGATATCGGCGTGCCGCCGCAGCATCAGCCCGAGGTCATCCGGCAGATCGCGCAGCACGGGGGCCGTATCCGGGGAATTCTCGCTCAAAAACCGCTGGCGATGAGCCTGGCCGAAGCGGCCGAACTGGTGGCGCTGTGTGAGGCGGCGGGCATTACACTGGCGGTGAATCAGAACATGCGGCACGATCATGCGGTACGGGCCTGCAAGGATCTGTTGAATCGCGGCCTCTTGGGTGCCCCGGTGCTGGCGACGATCGACATGCGGGCGATTCCCCACTGGATGGACTGGAGCCGTGACCTGCATTCGCTGTCGACATTTGTCATGTCGATTCATCACCTCGATTGTCTGCGATACTGGCTGGGCGACCCGGTGCGGGTCATGGCCAGCACACGGCCCGACCCCAGGACGACGTTTCCGCATCGCGACGGGATCAATCTGTACATACTGGAGTTCGCATCGGGCGCGCGGGCCGCAAGCTGGGATGACGTCTGGACCGGCCCCGCCCGCGAAGGCAGCGCGGGCGACATGGGCATTCGCTGGCGCGTCGAGGGAACGGGCGGCTTGGCGCTGGGCACGATTGGCTGGCCGCGGTACCCGGCCCACAGCCCCAGCACGCTCGACTACACAACGCGCGAGCTCGGCCCGCGGTGGATTCAACCCCGCTGGGAAAAAGCCTGGTTCCCCGACGCTTTTCGCGGCACGATGGGCGAACTGCTGACGGCGGTCGTTGGCGGAACGACGCCCAGCCTGTGCGGCCGCGACAATCTCAAAACTCTGGCATTGGTCGAAGCGGTGTATGAATCGGCCCGCAGCCATCGCATGGTCGAATTGGCCGAAATTGGCGGGCCGAAATTGCAACCGTGAAGGCGATGCGCAGGGCGCGGGTGGCGCGAAGCGAGTTTTTCTCATGCGCGCGAATGTCGCGCTTCCGTCGGGTATGCCGTTCCTGGGGCTCGCGTGCGGTGCCGTCAGTGCCGCGGGCGCAAGGTAATGCCAGTTCCGGCAATGTGTTGCATACGCCGGTGCGCCCGCCGGGGGCGTGGGCCGGGGCAATGAAATCGCGTGCGGAACAAGGCGGTCTTGCAAGGATTCTGGAAAATGGTGATACTAAATGATGCATACCGCTGAACTGGCGACCGCGGTGGGTCGTCAACGAGCATTGATCGGCACCCGCAAGCCAGTTTCACTGGCGTATTCCCCGCGTTCACAACTTGGTTAAGGCCATGGACGGTCATTTCCCCCCGCGAGGCGTTGTTCCAACCGGAATCAACGACTGCGGCATTTAAGCCTGCGCATCGCAACTAGGCCAGGCTGGTTTTCAGGACAGCGTGCCACACGCGTCCATGCCCCTGCGTGAAGGAGTATCCCATGGGCGACAGTCGAACCATCTTGCAGCGAATCAGCGAGCGCAAAGACCCGCTGGAATTCCGACAGGAGCATTGGCAAGGCTCATTCGTCGAATATCTCGACATCGTACGCCAGAACCCCCTCGTCACGCGCAGCGCTTTCCAGCGGCTGTACGACATGGTGCTGATGTACGGTTCGCACCCCGTCGACGGCACCAAGGAAGCCATGCTGCGGTATGACTTTTTCGACGACCCCGATGGCGCAGGCCGCGACGCCATTTTCGGGCTGACTCGCCCGCTGATGGACCTCGTCAACGTGTTCAAGAGCGCCGCGCTCAAATACGGCAGCGAGCGGCGGGTGCTGCTGCTGCACGGCCCGGTGGGGAGCTCGAAAAGCACGATCGCCCGGTTGCTCAAGCGGGGGTTGGAACGGTACAGCCTGAAACCCGAAGGGGCGCTGTACTCGTTCGGGTGGATGAGTGAAACGGGCCCCGTCACCTGGTGCCCGATGCGCGAAGAGCCACTGCATCTGATTCCTGAAAAAGATCGCGAGGAAATGCTGGCACACCTCAACGGCCACGCCTCCGACGACCCCGAGGCGTTTCGCGTCGAAATCTCGGGCGATCTGTGCCCGCTGTGCCGGTTCATGTTCAACGAGCGGCTGACCGCGTTCGACGGCGATTGGACGCGCGTGATGGACCAGGTCGTCGTGCGGCGGATCTTCATTTCCGAGCAAGACCGGGCGGGCATCGGCACCTTTCAGCCCAAGGACGAAAAGAACCAGGATTCGACCGAACTCACCGGCGACATCAACTACCGCAAAATTGCCGAGTACGGCAGCGAAAGCGACCCGCGGGCGTTCAACTTCGACGGCGAATTCAATATTGCCAACCGCGGCCTGATTGAGTTCATCGAACTGCTCAAACTCGACGTGGCGTTTTTGTACGACCTGCTGGGCGCCTCGCAGGAACACAAGATCAAGCCCAAGAAGTTCCCGCAAACCGACATCGACGCGGTGATCATCGGGCATACCAACGAGCCTGAATATCGCAAGCTGCAGTCGAACGAATTCATGGAGGCCCTTCGCGACCGCACGGTGAAGATCGACGTGCCCTACGTCACCCGACTGGCCGACGAAATTCAGATCTACGAAAAAGACTACAACAGCAAGCGCGTGCGGGGGAAGCACATCGCCCCGCACACGATTGAAATCGCGGCGATGTGGGCTGTGCTGACGCGGCTCGAAGAACCGAAAAACGCCGGCCTGACGCTGCTGCAAAAGCTCAAGCTGTACAACGGCAAGACGCTGCCCGGTTTCACGCTTGACAACATCGAGCAGTTGCGCACCGAAGCCAAATCCGAAGGCATGCAGGGCATTTCGCCGCGGTACGTGCAGGACAAGATTTCCAACGCGCTGGTCATTAACACGCGGGCCACGAGTTTGAATCCGTTTATGGTGCTCAACGAGCTCGAAAGCGGCCTCCGGCACCATTCGCTGATCATGAATGAGGAAATTCGCGACAATTACCGGCAACTGATTTCGGTGGTCAAAAACGAATACACCGACATCGTAAAAAACGAGGTGCAGCGGGCGATCGCTGCCGACGAAGAAGCCCTGACCCGCCTGTGCAGCAACTACATCGACAACGTCAAGGCGTACACGCAAAAGGAAAAGGTCAGGAACAAGTTCACCGGCCAAAGCGAGCAACCCGACGAACGCCTGATGCGGTCGATCGAGTCGCGGATCGACATTCCGGAAACCCGCAAAGACGACTTCCGCCGCGAAATCATGAACTACATCGGCGCCCTGGCGCTCGACGGAAAGACGTTCAATTACAAGACGAATGAACGGCTGCAAAAGGCGCTCGAACTCAAACTGTTCGAAGATCAGAAGGACACGATCAAACTCACGAGCCTGGTTTCAAACGTGGTCGACGCCGAAACCCAGATGAAAATTGACATCGTCAAGGGACGGCTGATCCGCGATTACGGCTATGACGAAGAATCTGCCACCGACGTACTGCAATACGTCGCCAGCATCTTCGCCCGCGGCGACGCGAAGAACAACAACTGACGCGTGCCGCGTGCGCGGCAGCCGTCAATTGACAAATGTCGGTGTTGCCACCGAAATCTGTCTCAGAGACGACGTTTCCCAATTTGATTGGTTGCCGCATTATGGCTCGCAGCATTGATCGCGACATGGCCCGCTTCCGCGAAATCGTGCGGGGCAAGGTCCGCCAGCAACTGCGGAAGTATGTCACACACGGAGAAATGATCGGGCGACAGGGCCGCGAGTACGTCAGCATTCCGATTCCAAACATTGAAATTCCGCATTTCCGGCACGGGCAAAAAGGTTCGGGCGGCACCGGCCAGGGCGACGGCGACCCCGGCACTCCGATCGGCCGCGGCCAGGACGACGGTGACGGCTCGGGCGAAGCGGGCGATCAGCCCGGCGACGGGCATTTGCGCGAGGTCGAGGTGGCGCTCGACGAGCTGGCCGAAATGCTGGGCCAGGAGCTCGAACTGCCCCGAATTGAGCCGCGCGGCAAACGCACGATTTCCAGTCAGAAAGACAAGTACAACAGCATCCGTCGCACCGGCCCTGAATCGTTGCGGCATTTGAAGCGCACCTACAAGCGGGCGCTCAAGCGGCTGATTGCCTCGAACAACTACGACCCCGACAACCCGGTCATTATTCCCACCCGCGACGACCGCCTGTACCGCAGTTGGACGACTACCACCCAGCCTGAAACGAACGCCGTGATTCTGTACCTGATGGACGTATCGGGGTCGATGACCGATGAACAGAAGGAAATCGTGCGGATCGAATCGTTCTGGATCGACACCTGGCTCCGCAGCCAGTACGACGGCCTCGACATCAGATACATCATTCACGATGCCGTGGCGAAGGAAGTCGATGAAGACACGTTCTACCACACCCGCGAAAGCGGCGGCACGCGCATTTCTGCGGCGTACAAGCTGGCCCGCGAAATCCTGACGCGCGACTACCCGGCCAACGAATGGAACATTTACTGTTTCCAGTTTTCCGACGGCGACAACTGGGGCGAAGACAACAAGGCGTGCATCGAAATCCTGGTCGACGATCTATTGCCCGCCTGCAACCTGTTCTGCTACGGCCAGGTCGAAAGCCCCTACGGGTCGGGCGAATTCATCCGTGAACTGCGGCGGATCCACGACCGGTGGGAAAACTTGTCGCTGTCGGAAATCGACGGCAAGGAAGCAATTTACGACTCGATCAAGACGTTTCTGGGCAAAGGAAAGTGACCGCGCCATGTCTACCACTCTGGTCACGCGACCGTTGCCGCCCGAAATCGCCGACGCCCAGGCCGAAATGGAAGGCTACGCCCGCGGGTACGGTCTCGATTTCTTCGAGACGATCTTCGAAGTGCTCGATTACGACGAATTGAGCATGGTCGCAGCGTACGGGGGCTTTCCGGTGCGCTACCCGCATTGGCGATTCGGCGCGCAATACGACGAGCTCATGAAGGGGTATTCGTACGGGCTGCAAAAAATCTACGAAATGGTGATCAACACCGACCCCTGCTACGCCTACCTGCTGGCGTGCAACGCGCTGTCTGACCAGAAACTGGTCATCGCCCACGTGTACGGCCATTGCGACTTTTTCAAGAATAACGCCTGGTTCGCACCGACCAACCGCAAAATGCTCGACCAGATGGCCAACCACGCCAGCCGGGTCGAACGCTACATCGACCGGTTCGGGTTCGAGCCGGTCGAGGAGTTCATCGACGCCTGCCTGTCGATTGAAGACCTGATCGACATGCATTCGCCGCATATCCGCCGCCAGGCCCCGCCGCAACGGGAAATCCAGGGGGGGCTGGCCCTGCCGCCGCACGAAGATGAACATGCGCCGAAGAAGTTTCAGTCGAAGGGGTACATGGATGTGTACATCAACCCTCCGGAAGTGCTCAAGGCCGAAGCCCAGTTGCACGATGAACAGGAAAAAGAGCGTGAGCGGCAGCGGTCGTTTCCCGATTCGCCACAGCGCGACGTGCTGCTGTTTCTGCTCGAATATGCCCCGCTCAAAGACTGGCAGCACGACGTGCTGTCGATTATTCGCGACGAAGCGTATTACTTCGCTCCCCAAGGCCAGACCAAGATTATGAACGAGGGCTGGGCCAGCTACTGGCACTCGAAAATCATGACCCGCCACGGGCTGACCGACGCCGAAATCATCGACTACGCCGACCACCACAGTGGCACGATGGCCACCAGTCGCAACCGGCTGAATCCGTACAAGCTGGGCATCGAACTACTCAAGGATATCGAAGACCGCTGGAACAAAGGCAAGTTCGGCCCCGAGTACGACGACTGCACCGACGCCCGCGAGCGCGAACGCTGGGACAAAGGGCTGGGGCTAGGGCGACAGAAGATTTTCGAGGTCCGGCGGATCCACAACGACGTAACGTTCATCGACAACTTTCTGACGCCCGAATTCTGCGTGCGGCAGAACTTCTTCCAGTACCAGTTTAATGAGTCGACGAACTATTACGAAATCGCCTCGCGCGACTTCCAGGCCATCAAGACCCAGTTGCTCAACGGGCTGACCAACCACGGGCGGCCGTTCATTTACGTGATCGACGGCAACCACCGCAACCGGGGCGAACTGTATCTGCTGCACCAGTATGCAGGAATCGAACTCAAGCAAGACTACGCCCAGGACACGCTGGTCAACCTGCAAAAGCTGTGGTCCCGCCCCGTGCACATCGAAACCGTCATCGACGACAAGCCGTCAATCATTTCGTTCGATGGGTCCAGCCACGAAGTCTGCGAGAAATAGCCGAATGCCGGCGCCCTAACCGCCCTGTTCTCCCGGCGCAACCCGTGCGTCGCCCCCGCGGCCGCAAGCTCCAGCGCGTTTGACGGCCGCCTTGGAAAATCGCAAGAAACGGGCTGGACATGGCCCGGTTTTCGCCGAAAGATAATAGATAGATGACGACTGTTTCGAGTTCTCTCCGTGAAACACGGTGCTAATATGTTTTCGCCCGCCCAAATCGAAGCCACGCTGGCTGAATTGAAAGGCTTGGCGGCCGAGCCGCCACAGACCGTCGCCTGGTCTGCCCCCGGCGGAGAGGTCCTGGAAGCCGATTTTACGGCGGTCGACAGCTTGGGCTGTGCCTTTCGTGAGTTGCGGCTTGAAGTCCCCGCCTTGGCCGCTGCAGCTTTCGACATCGTCATTGGCTGGGCCGACGACTTCTGCCGCCGTGTGAACTACCTGCTTGAACCGCTGGCCCGCGTCGAGCAGGATTCAGGTGCGCAGGTGGTGCTCGCTCGGTCGAGCCCGCCCGACCGGCAGCCGGCCCGCACGGCGTTTTATGAAATTCGCTTGCACGCCCCCAACCGGTTCAGCCTGACCCGTCGATTCACGACGCCCGACGAGCCCACCCCGCAACCGCTCGACATGTTCGTAACCCACGAACTGTTTCAGAAACTGGTGCGTGATCTGGTCAGTTCGATACCCGGCCCAGCCGCCGGGGCGAAGTAGCCGCCTTTCGCGACGTGGGCCGATACGCCGCATCCAAACCGGGTCAGGCAGGGTGCTGCGCCCGTCGCCAATGGTGTCCAGAGCCTGCGCCATCAAACACAGCGACCTGCACAGCCTGATCTCTCGACGAATTGTGCAATTTTGCGGGCCGCTTTTCGTGGCGGCTGTCGGGGTGATATAATCGCGGGCAGAGTCAGCAAGGTCGGTCGGTGGCTCATTGGTGGCCGCCGGGCGATTAGTTCAGGGCGCGACGTTTGAGGTGGTAGCCAGCAGATCGACCACTGGGCGATTGTGGAGCCTGCGTGCAATGGACGAGCATTCTGCATTGAACCGGCATGTCGAATACACAAGCTCGCGGCGCGAGTTTCTGTGCCGCGCCGGTGGCGGCTTTGGCGGTTTGGCGCTGACGGGCCTGTTGGCACAAGAGGGGCGGGCTACGCCGGCCCGAGCGCGCGTGAACCCGCTCGAGCGGCGAAGCGGTCATTCGCCGGGGGCGGCGCAGAGCGTGATTTTTCTGTTCATGGACGGTGGCCCCAGCCACATCGACACGTTCGACCCGAAGCCGAAGGTCAACGAGTTTGCCGGCCAGTCACTGCCCCCCTCAATTCAGCGGGTGTTCACGCCGATGGGGGTTTCAGAAAACCCGTTGCTGGCGAGTCCGCGACAATGGAAGCAGTATGGTTCCAGTGGGCTGTCGGTTTCCGACTGGTACGCCGAGGTGGGCACATGCGCTGACGATCTGGCCGTCATTCGCTCGTGCTGGGCCAACGGGCTGAACCATGTTGGCAGCGTGTGTCAGATGAACACCGGCAGCATTCTGGCCGGGCGACCCAGCCTCGGCGCCTGGGTGACATATGGCTTGGGGGCTGAAAATCAGAATCTGCCGGCGTTCGTCGTGCTCCTCGACAACGACAAAGAGCCGCCGGGGGGCAGCCGCGTGTGGGGCGCAGGGTTCATGCCTGCCACCTATCAGGGCACCCGGTTTCGCAACGGCAAGAACCCGATCCTGCACCTGGCGCCGCCCGAGGCGCTGTCGAGCGCACAACAGCGCGGCAAGCTCGACTACCTGACGCAGCTCAACCGCCGCCACGCCCAGGCGCGGCCCGGCGACGACGAACTCGAAGCCCGCATTGCGGCCTATGAGCTGGCGTTTCGCATGCAGGCCCATGCGCCAGAAACCGTCGATCTTTCGCAGGAAACCGACGAAACCCAGGCACTGTATGGTTTGCACGACAAATCGACGGCGGCGTTCGGGCGGAACTGCCTGTTGGCGCGGCGGCTGGTCGAACGGGGCGTGCGGTTCGTGCAGTTGTATTCGGGGTCGGGCAGCCAGTGGGACGCGCACGCGAAAATCGAAGAGAACCATTCGCGGTTGTGCAAATCGACCGACCGACCAATCGCCGGGCTGCTCAAGGATCTGAAACGGCGGGGCTTGCTCGAAAGCACGCTGGTGGTGTGGGGGGGCGAATTCGGGCGCACGCCAATGTCTGAAAAGGGCGACGGTCGCGACCACAACCCCTACGGGTTTACGGTCTGGCTGGCCGGGGGTGGGGTCAAGGGCGGCCAGGTGATTGGGGCGACCGACGACTTCGGCCTGCACGCCGTCGAGAACCGTGTGCATGTCCACGACCTGCACGCCACAATTCTCGAACTCCTGGGCCTCGATCACACGCAGTTGATCTTCCCGCACCAGGGCCGCCCTGAGCGCCCGACGGTCAACGAAGGAACCGTGATCGACAACGTATTTCTATAACTGCGGCAAAGTTTCAGGTCGGCCGGGAAAACCGCTTCGTCGCCCCGGGTTGACCTGACACCCGGCGCGAAGGCAAATCGCGGGCTTGTGAAGCCCGCCCTCGAAAACGCCAAATCGGCCCGCTAAAAATGCCCTTGGCCCCGTACTTCCAAAGACCATCCCGCTCATCGGCCATGCATGGGGCCATTGCCAGCCGGCGCAATCAGGTACCCGAGACTCCCGCCAGCCAGTCTTGCAGCGCGGTGACGCGGGGCACGGGGTTTTCGGCCAGCGCAGTAATGGCCTTGACGACCGCCCAGCAGCCAGCGAGCGTCGTTACACACGGTACGCCGTGAGCCACGGCGGCCGAGCGGATCCGGCCTTCGTCGGTGCGGGCCCCTTTGCCGCTGGGGGTGTTGAAGATCAGTTGGATTTCGCCGTTGGCGAGGTAGTCGAGCAGGTTGGGGCGGCCTTCCTGCAATTTGCGCACGGTTTCAATCGTTACGCCACCGTCGCGCAAGACGCGGGCCGTGCCCGATGTGCCGACCAGCCTGAAACCGAGGTTCTGCAAGGTGCGGGCCGCTTCGAGCACGGCGAATTTGTCGCGTTTGGCCATACTGATAAACACGGTGCCTTCGCGGGGCAGGGCATTGCCAGCGGCGACCTGGCTCTTGGCGAACGCCAGCGAAAACTGCTCGTCGATGCCCATGACTTCGCCGGTCGAGCGCATTTCCGGTCCAAGGATGATATCGACCCCTGCGAACCGCGAAAACGGAAACACGCTTTCTTTGACCGAGCTGTACCGGGGCCAGGGTTCGGTCGTTACCCCCTGTTCACGCAGCGACACCCCCGCCATGACCTTCGCCGCAATTCGCGCGAGCGGCAGGCCGGTGGCCTTGGCCACGAACGGGGCAGTGCGGCTGGCGCGAGGGTTGACTTCGAGAATGTATACGATGTGCCTGCCACCCGTCTCCTGCTTGATGGCGAACTGAATATTCATCAGCCCGCGCACGCCCAGCGCCTGGGCCAACGCGTAGGTGGCCTGCTTGATTTCTGCAATCGTGTCGGCCAACAGTGAAAACGGCGGCAGCGCGCAGGCCGAATCGCCCGAGTGCACGCCCGCTTCTTCGACGTGCTCCATCACCCCGCCAATGATCGTCAGGTCGCCGTCGGCAATCGCATCGACGTCGACCTCGGTGGCGTCTTCGAGAAACTTATCGATCAGCACCGGGTGGTCGGGCGAGGCGTCGACCGCACGGCCCATGTACTCCATCAGCGAGCTTTCGTCGTAGCAGATTTCCATCGCCCGGCCGCCCAGCACGTAACTCGGCCGCACCAGTACCGGGTAGCCAATGCGCTGCGCCGCCCGGCAGGCGCCATCAATGTCGGTGGCGATGCCATTGGGGGGCTGATGCAGGCCCAGGTTCGCGAGAATCGCCTGAAATCGCTGGCGATCTTCGGCGGCGTCGATCATGTCGGGGCTGGTGCCGATGATCCGCACGCCGGCCGCCTCAAGGCCGCGAGCGAGGTTCAGGGGGGTCTGCCCGCCGAACTGTACGATCACGCCGTCGGGTTGCAAACGGTCGCAAATGTTGAGCACGTCTTCGGTGGTCAGCGGTTCGAAAAACAGCAGGTCCGACGTGTCGTAGTCGGTCGAAACGGTTTCGGGGTTCGAGTTGACCATGATACTTTCGATGCCGAGTTCGCGCAGGGCGAACGCCGCATGGCAGCAGCAATAGTCGAACTCAATGCCCTGGCCGATGCGATTGGGGCCGCCACCCAGAATCATGATCCGCCGTTTGCCCGGCTGGCGGGGCGGCGTCTCGTCTTCAGTTTCGTAAGTCGAATAGTAATAGGGGGTGTACGCCTCGAATTCGGCGGCACAGGTGTCGACCTGGCGGAACGTGGCCACCACGCCCAGCGCCTTGCGCACCCGGCGGACTTCCATTTCCGACGTATCCCACCAATAGGCCAGTTGCTTGTCGGAAAACCCGAACTGTTTGACCCGGCACAACAGCGCCGCATCGGCCGCTTCGAGGCCCCGCAGGCGGCGGATTTCGTCTTCCTGTTGGACGATTTCCTGGAGGTGCCGCAAGAACCACGGGTCGATCAGCGACAGTTCGTGCACCTGCTCGACTGTCATGCCGGCCTTGAACGCGTACCGAATGTAAAACACGCGTTCGGCATTGGGCGTGGCCAGCTTGTTCTGGATGTCGTCGAGCGAGGGTTGGTTGTCGCTGCCCCAATGGTCGAGCTTGCCCCCGCCCAGCCCGAAATGCCCGATTTCAAGGCCGCGGAGCGCCTTTTGAAATGATTCCTTGAAGGTGCGCCCAATGGCCATCGTTTCGCCGACCGACTTCATCTGAACGGTCAGCACCGGGTCGGCCTCGGGGAACTTTTCGAACGTCCACCGGGGAATCTTGGTCACAACGTAGTCGATCGTCGGTTCAAAGCAGGCCAGCGTTTCGCGGGTGATGTCGTTGGCGATTTCATCGAGCCGGTAGCCGACCGCGAGCTTGGCGGCGATCTTGGCGATCGGAAAACCGGTGGCCTTTGAAGCCAGTGCGCTCGACCGGCTGACGCGCGGGTTCATTTCGATGACGACCATCCGCCCGGTTTGAGGGTTCACGGCGAACTGCACGTTCGACCCGCCGGTTTCGACGCCGATCTCGCGCATGATGGCGATCGTCGCGTCGCGCATCTGCTGGTATTCTTTGTCGGTGAGGGTTTGGGCGGGCGCCACGGTGATCGAATCGCCGGTGTGCACGCCCATCGGGTCAAGATTTTCAATGGAACAGACAATGACGACGTTGTCGGCGACGTCGCGCATGACTTCCATTTCGAACTCTTTCCAGCCGATGACCGATTCTTCGAGCAGCACCTCGCCCACGGGCGACAGGGCCAGGCCCCGCTTGACCTTGGTTTCAAACTCTTCGCGGTTGTAGGCAATGCCCCCGCCCGAACCGCCCAGCGTGTAACTGGCCCTGATGATCACGGGCAGCCCGACGTCGCGCAGTGTGGCCCGGGCCTCGTCGAGCGTGTGCACTGACGTGCTGCGGGGCACGTCGAGGCCGATTTTGAGCATGGCCTCCTTAAATTCCTGCCGGCTTTCGGCTTTGGAAATGACGTCTTCCCGCGCCCCGATCATTTCGCAGCCTAGCTGCTTGAGAATGCCCCGCCGGGCCAGATCCATCGCCACGTTCAACCCGGTCTGGCCGCCCAGCGTGGGCAGCAGCGCGTCGGGCCGTTCGCGCTCGATGATCTTCTGCACGTACTCCCACGTGATCGGCTCGATATACGTGCGATCAGCCGTTTCGGGGTCGGTCATGATCGTGGCCGGGTTCGAATTGACGAGCACCACTTCATACCCTTCGTCCCGCAGCGCCTTGCACGCCTGCGTACCCGAATAGTCGAATTCGCACGCCTGACCGATGACGATCGGGCCTGAACCGATGATCAGAATCTTGTGTATGTCGCTGCGGCGTGGCACGGGGTGGGGGTTCGCTGTAAAAAGTGACGCGGGGTGGGGTCAAGCGGCCGACTGCGACAACACAGCGCCCGCCCGGCACGGTTCTTCAGACAACCGGTTCTGCCGCATCCGTATGACGCAGCCAGCCGGGCTTGCCCGGTCGCACTTCGCCCGACCGCGGCGCGCAGATTCTCCAAATTCAGTCCATGTGGAATTTCGACGCAGCCCGCGTTCGATGAGGACCGCCAGCGTTGACCGCAACCGGCGGCTGTTCGGCCTGTCGCAAGCCGCAATCGGCGGGAAACTCATCTAGGGTATCAAGACCACGCCGATTGTCAAAGGTTCCGCGTTCCGAATTCAACGCGGCCAATGCAGAAATTGCAGGTCCGAGTTGCCGCCGCACTCAATGGGCCGCCAGTTGCGCGCGCAATTCGCCGCCAAAGAGGTCGACGACCCGCGCCAGGCCGGCCGCCGCAATTTCAACCCCGGTAAAAAACCGGCCGGGGCGGGTCCAGCCCATGAGCGTTTCGACCGGAATTTCAAACAGCCGGGCCAGCAACAGGTCGAAATCCTGCTCAAGCACCCGAAAATGCCGCGTCCATTCGGCGGCTTCCTCGAGGTTAACGTCTTCTTCGCTCGCCCACCGCACCGGGTGAAAAAACAGCGACGAATGCGGGGTGACAAACCGCCGCGTGCAGGCGGCAAACGGCAGCAGCGCAGCCGAAGAACATTCGCCCAGCACCACGGCAGTTGCCTGCAAGCCCCGCAACCGGATCAGGCTCGCCAGCCCGATCCCGACATACGCACTGCCCCCGCACGAATCAAAGTAAATTGTGCCGCGGCTGCGCCGGGGAACTTCCAGCAGTTTTTCCAGCAGGTCGGCCTGTTTGTCGGTGAGGTCGCCGGTAATGGCCAGCTCCCACGGGCCACCGGCCGACGCGGCATCATTGGAGCGAGAGAAAGATCGGGGAGGCGGAGAAAGTTTCACGGGATCGTGGCGTTCTGTTGTTCACAGGGTGACGGATAAAGGCCAAGGCAGCCAGACCGCCTACAGTAGCAAGACCGTCGCCGCTGTGGTAGCTTTCGAACTATTCCAAGTGTTCGGTTTTCAGTTTCCAGTTCTCGGCAGTTGTCAGGCACGCCGCCCTGAACGCTGAAAACTGAACACGGAAACACTATTAAGGAACTTGGCGCATGCGACTGACCCTGCTGGTTGGCGTTGTCTTGTGCGGGCTGACACCGCTGTTCGCTGCCGATTCGGTCGTGAAACTTGACCGGCACGAAGGCCGCGTCGATTGCCTGATCGACGGGCGGGTGTTTACCGTGTTTCATTTTGATCGCAACCAGCCCAAGCCGTATTTTTCACCAGTGCATGCCGCCGATGGGGCCGTGCTGACGCGCTCGCTGGAAAGCCCCGTCGATCATCCCCATCATAAGGGTGTCTGGCTGGCGATCGACGAGGTGAACGACATCAAGTTCTGGGCCGAAAAGGGGAAGATTGAAAACGCATCGGTCGAACTCACTGTGCCCACGGGCAACCCGGCCACGTTGCGGGCCGTCAACCACTGGCTGGGCGCGGGGGGCCAGCCGGTGCTCATCGAAACCACCGACTACAGCGTGTACGCCGACCGAATGCTGACTTGCGACGTCAAGTTCGCGACGGCGGGCAAGCCGGTCGTATTCGGCGATACGAAGGAGGGGTTGTTTGGCATTCGCGTCGCCGACACGCTGCGCGGGCAGGCGGGCGGGCGAATCGTGAACGCCCAAGGCTTGCAGGGTGAAAAGGACTGCTGGGGCCGCGAATCGGAATGGGTCGATTACGTCGGCCGCGTGGGCGACAAATCGTATGGCGTGGCGATTTTCGACCATCCGCGCAACTTTCGCCCCGCGCGGTTTCATGTCCGCGATTACGGGCTGTTCACGCTCAGCCCGTTTGGCAAAAGCTCGTACACCAATGGGCGGCTGCCGGAAGACCCCTACTGGCTCACGCCGGGCAAGACCTTGCGGCTGCGGTACGGTTTGTATGTGCACGATGGCGATGCCCCGCTGGAAAACACGGCACAGGAGTACGCGGCGTATTTGAAACGCACCGGAAACGACTGACGCCGCCACCGGGTGTGGCCTGCAGCCGGGGCACGACGTGCATTGCCTCGCCCGCCTCGATCTTCTATCCTGCAACGCAACGGCGCGGGGCGTCATCGTCCTTTGTGGTCAAGGCCGCCCAATGTGCCGGGGCTGCCGGCTGCGGCATGTTTTGAATCCGCCGTGTTCAGGTTCGCTGCGGGCCGAGTGCCGCCCGTGGCGCCCCGCCCCAGAAAAAATCAATCGTCATCGTTCGCCGGAAGGAACTCGCATTGCTTCGCACGCATACCTGCGGCCAGTTGCGCCGTGAACACGTCGACCAGACCGTAACGCTGTGCGGCTGGGTCGACAGCCGCCGCGACCATGGCGGGCTGATTTTCATCGACCTCCGCGACCGGTACGGCAAAATCCAGGTCGTGTTCGATCCGTCCAAATCGGCCTCGACCGAACTGCACGACCTGGCGGGAACACTGCGGAATGAAGACGTGCTGCGTGTGAGCGGCACAGTCGTGCGACGGTCTGAAAAAGACGTCAACCCCAAACTGCCGACAGGCGAAATTGACGTGCGGGCTCTCGAACTCAAGGTGCTCAACAAGAGCCGCACGCCCCCGTTTGAACCGGGCACGACCGACCCGCCCAACGAAGAACTGCGGTTGCGGTACCGCTTCATCGACCTGCGGCGGCCGCGGTTGCAGGAACTGATGCTGTTTCGGCATCGGGTGACGAAGCTGGTGCGAGATTATTTCGATGAGCACGGGTTTCTGGACATCGAAACGCCCATGTTGGGGCGGAGCACGCCCGAAGGTGCCCGCGATTACCTGGTGCCCAGCCGGGTGCACGAAGGCTGTTTTTATGCGCTGCCCCAGTCGCCCCAGATCTACAAACAGATTCTCATGGTTGCCGGATTCGACCGGTACATGCAAATCGCCCGCTGTTTTCGCGACGAAGACCTGCGGGCCGACCGGCAGCCTGAATTCACGCAAATCGACGTCGAAATGGCGTTCGTCGAACGCGAAGACATTCTGCAAACGATCGACGGGCTGGTGGCGCACCTGATGCGTTCACTGCGTGGCGAGGAAATCCCGCTGCCCCTGCCCCGGCTGTCGCACCGCGAAGCGATGGAAAAATATGGTTCCGACAAGCCCGACCTGCGGTTCGGCATGGAACTGGTCGACCTCGGCGACCTGGTCGCAAATTGCGGGTTTGCGGTGTTCAAAAACGCTCTGGCCGAAGGCGGGCGGGTGCGGGGTTTGTGCGCCCCGCAGGCGGCGGCAAAATACAGCCGCAAGAATATCGACGAGTTGACCACCTACATCGCCGATTTCAAGGCGAAGGGGCTGGCGTTTTTTCGCGTTACGCCCACGGGCCTCGATTCGCCGATATCCAAGTTCTTCAGCCCAGACGAACAGGCGGCGATCATTGCGCGGTTTCAGGCTGCGGCGGGCGACCTGATCTTCATCGTGGCCGACAAGGGGCCGGTGACTTCGGCGGCGCTCGGGGCGTTGCGCGCCCGGCTGGGGCGCGAGCTCAAGCTGTACGACCCGAACCAGATGCACTTTTCGTGGGTGCTCGATTTTCCCCTGTTTTCGTGGAATGCTGAAGAAAGCCGGTGGGATGCCGAGCACCACCCGTTCTGCAACCCGGTCGAAGACGACGTGCCGTATTTTCAAACCGACCCCGGCCAGATCCGGGCGCAGTCCTACGACATGGTCATTAACGGCTGCGAAGGGGCCAGCGGCAGCGTGCGAATTCATGACCCGCAGGTTCAGCAGCAGGTGTTCGACCTGCTCGGCATCGACCCCCAGCAGGCCGAAGAGCGGTTTTCGTTTCTGCTCGAAGCCCTGCGCTACGGCGCTCCGCCGCACGCCGGCATTGCCCTGGGTCTTGACCGCTGGGTCATGCTGTTCACCGGCTGCGACAACATTCGCGACGTGATTGCCTTCCCCAAAACGCAAAAGGCCGCCGACCTGCTGAGCGGGGCCCCGGCCGCCGTCGACGCCAAGCAACTCAAAGACCTGCACATTCGCATTGTCGAAGAGAACCGCTGATCGGCCCCGTGTCTCGCATCAGCCCAGGATGCGGTGCAGCACTTCGCCTTCGGCGACCAGTCGAAATGGCCGGCCCAGCCTGTCGGGAATCGTCGTCTGCGGGTCGACGCCGAGCAGGTGGTAAATCGTGCACAGGATGTCCTTGGGGCTGATCGGGTCGTCCTTGACGAACGCCCCCTGCTTGTCGGAAGCGCCGAGCACCCGCCCCCGCGCAATGCCCGCGCCGGCCAGCAGGTTTGAGTACACGTCCGACCAATGCTCACGGCCCGCGCCCCGCGCCGTCTGGCTGATTTTGGGCGTCCGCCCGTGCTCGGTCAGGCACAGCACCAGCGTGTCGTCGAGCATGCCCCGCGCCTCAAGATCGAGAATCAGCGCGCTGAGGGCGCTGTCAAGCCCCGGCAGCAGTTCATGCTGCAACCGCTCGTAATGGTAAAAGTGTGTGTCCCACGCCGAATTGGCCGACTGGATTTCATCCCAGAACACCGAAACAACCGTCGCTCCGGCCTCGAGCAACCGCCGCCCGGCAAGCGTCGCCTGCCCGAACAGCGTCATGCCGTACTGTTCGCGCAGGGCCGCCGGCTCCTGGCTGACGTCGAGCGCCCGGCGGATTTCCGGTGCGGCGATCAGCGAATAGGCCATGCTCTGAAACCGGTCGAGGCTGCGGACCGCCGGCGATTCATCAAGGGCCCGCCGCTGGTCGTCGAATTGCTGTAACAGAGTCCGCCGCTGATTCAGCCGGTCGAGCGTCAGCTCCGGCCGCAATCGGGCCGCATCGGAAACGTCGAACCGGCAATCGGAGGCAATGCCCAGGTAGGGTTCGGGCGTCGAAACATCCTGCGTGCCGATCCAGCGGTTTACTGATTGCTGCGCCGATCCCTCGAACTCGGTCCACACCGGGTTGTACGCCCGCCCCAGAAACCCGCCATACGGCCCGCCCCGCGTGAACTGCGGCGAGCGGCTGCTGAATTGAAACGGCAAGCCGATGTTCCGGGGCACAGCGGGCGGCGGCGCCAGCGGGTTCGCCCGCTGCCTGAGGTAATCGACCACGCTGCCGAAGAACGGCCAGTGCCGCGAATCATAGGGCCCCAACTCCATGGGAATATCGACCTTTTCGACGCCGGTCAGCGTGTAGGCCGCCGAATGAATGTTGTACGGGTGCGTCATCGAACGCACGAACGTCACCCGGTCGGCAATACGAGCCAGCCGCGGCAGGTGTTCGCAGATCTGAATGCCCCCCGCCGCCGTGTCAATCGGCTGGAATTTCCCGCGGATTTCTGCGGGCGCTTCGGGTTTCAGGTCGTAGAGTTCATGCTGGGCCGCCGCGCCATACAAGTACAACAGAATGACCCGCTTCGCCCGCCCGAACGTCGCCGCGTGCGCCGCCTCGGCAGCCTGAATCGACTGCAACCCCCACAGGTCGTCGAGTCCCAGCGAAAACATTCCCAAGCCGCCGACACGCAGCACTTCGCGGCGGGAAACCCGGTCGCACAGTCGCTTCGACGAACCAAGCACCTTGAGCATCGGCAACCCGCCAGGGAGTGAAACATTGCGGCGATTGAACCGGTTCGGCCGCCGGCCGAAAGCAGCCGCGGTTTTACACGCGAACCGGCAATCACGAGCCAATCGTATTATCGCTCATCGTTGATGCGTCGGTCAAACCCAACACTGGTCACACGTCGTCATCCGAGTTGCCGAAGCGGGCGTCAAACGAGGTTGCCAGGCAGGCCGCGTCGGTCGACGCGGCGCGGTCGTCCGCTCAATCCTTGGCCGCAGCCTGCGGCTCGACGCCGTCGATGAGCACATGCCCGCCTTCGACGCGCAACGGAATGCCGGGCGCGGCGCCCAGGGTCGAATGCAAGAGTTCGGTTTGGGCGCGCTCGGAGTTGAGGAGTTGAAACAGGCGGTTCCCCCGGCAAGTCGAATCCTTCAGGCCGACGAGCGACGACCCCCCCACCGCCAGGCCGGCCCGGCCGTTTTCGAGCAGGGTCACGTCGTCGAGAATGACGCCCACGGCCCGGTCGTGCGCATTGACTCCATCGACGCGAAAATGCCGCACCGTCAATTGCTGAATCACGACGTTGCGGACGTCGAGCAGAGAAATTCCCACGTCATCGGCCGCGATCGAAAACGTCAGGTCAAACGGCGTTTGCCACTGTTCATTGCGGGCCTGGTAGTAAATCGAGCCGTGCCAGGCGCGCCACGTGCCCTCGGGAAGCTTTCCCACTGATGCCGAGTCTTTGGGGCCGGGGTGCTCGGGAACCGGCGTGCCGTCGAACAGCAGCTCGTAATACCCCTTGCGAAACGGCATGAGTTGCCACAGGCCGCCGCCGACATCCCGCCATTGGTTCGCAGGAATCCGCCGTTCGCCGCTGATCACCGCGCCGTGCCCGTGAATCACAAACGCCTGGTTGGCCACGCCGCTATGTTTCGGTCCGAAGAGTTGCAGCGATTCATAATACGGTTGGTCCGAATTGGCCAGGTGAATCGTATCACCGCTGCCAGCCCGCGACAAAGCCCGCCGAATCGTACGCAGCGGCCCATTTTCACCGCTCAGTGGATCGCGGCTCGATCCATTGAAGGCGTCGTCGCCTCGCAGATTGTCGACGTACCACTCGGCGGCGGTCAATGGCCGCGCTGCCGTCAGCAGGACCACGGCCAGAACCAGTTTCGCGGCGGCAGGCATACGAGAGTCTTTCTCGATGGGAAAACCTGAGCATAAAGCATTCGCTGTCAACGTACCCCAAGCCGTCATGCGCCGGGTGCACTCGACCAGTGTATCGGTTTTCGTGGGGCAACGGCTTGTGGCGCGGCATGTTTGAGACCGAAAAACCGGCCATTTTCTCGATTCGACGCCACAAATCCGTTGCAGGTGTCGTGTTGCGACCACCCTTTTACGTGCCCGGCCCCAGGCGCGCCCGATGACGAACCGGGCCCAAGCCGGGTTCGAATGCACCCGGCTCAGATTCCGGGACGATTGCGACTTCCCCCCACCAACCTCACCCCGGATAATGCAACGGGGGGCCGTCCACCGCGGTGGGCGACGCCCGACAACCATGACAGCCCCCTCGCTTTGCCGGTGCCCCCGTCAGGAGAGCGTGCGATGTTCGACCCTCAGGTTCGCAGGAACCTCGCAGTGGCCGTCAGTACGGCGTTTGCCGGCCTGGCGCTCGTGACGAGCAGCCCGGTATTGGCGCAGCGGCGTGCGCCGGCCCCGGCGGATCTCGGCGTCGACCGGCTCGATGTCAAGGGGGGGCCGCACCTCCTGGGGGTTATTGTGCGCCACGACGAGCAAGGTGCCGCAACAATTTCCGTAGAACGTGCCTGGCTCAAGCAGGCGCACCCCGCGTACTACGACCAGAAACTGGCCGAAGAAACGGCCGCGCACCGCGCTCGAACTGCCGAACTGCTCACGCGTATGACCCAATGGGAAAAACAGCGCGCCGGCGATGACGAGCTGGCATTCTTCCTGCGTAAGGAGCGCGAACGGCTGGAAAACGCCGCACGCGAAAAACCGGGGCAACCTCTGCCCGCGTCGCAATTTCTGCTGCTCGACATCGCCCCGAATCTTGTCGAGCGCGTCATGGCCCAGCCGCCCCAGCGCAGGCAGGTGGCGCTCATCGCCTGGCGCGAGCGGCTGAACGACGTCGAACGCCGCTCGGTGGCCGACCTGGTGCGCGAGCTGCAACGCAAGGGGGTGCCGCTGACCAATGAACCGATCGATCTGACTGACCGATTGCCCGACCGGTCCGACAGCGAAGTTCAATGGGCTGCCCGCCGGGCAATCGTCGAATACCAGTACCGCAAGTCGCTGGATTTTCAGGGAACAGGCGGAATGCTCGTGCCTGTCGGCGACAAAGACCAGCCGCCGCCCGTCGAACAGCTCATCGCGGCGATCTTCAAAGACCAGTTGGCGGGCCAGTTGGCCGACTTGCTCGATCCCCCCGCCGGGGGAGCGAACAAGCCACCCGACGTCGATCTGACAACGGCGGCCAAGGCGGCGGAAAAGGCGGATGTCATAGGGTTTCGCGTGACCCGGCTCGATGCCAACGTTGCGAATCGGCAGGGGCGTGTCGAAACCCGGTTTGTCGTGCAGCGACCGGGAAAGGGCTGGCAAACCGTGTGGTCGAACAGCGTGGCGATCGATCCGGCGAAAGCGGGCGACGAGGCCACCGATCGCATCGCCAACGACCCCCAGGTAAAGCAATCGTTGGCGTTGCTCAAACTGGCAGGGCTGGATGAAAACGAGTTTCGCGCGGCGTTGCGATTCGGGGCGGCGGTCATGCAGGCCCAGCAAATCGCCGACGCCCGCTTTTTTGAATTTCGCGATCGGTATCTCGCGCGGCTCGACGGCCCGCCCCTGAATTGACGCGTCGCCGCACCCCCAACGGCTGCAAGGCCGCGATACCCACCCGCTTGACACCGGCGCAAATCTTGTGCAGCCTTCGCATCAAGCAGCGCTGATCGGTAGAATGAAACACAGGAGGGAATCTCGACATGCATCGACTGGTCTGGCTGGTTTTCATTTTGGACATCCTGGTGGGCGCGTGCTTGGCGGCGGCCGCCGAAGCGCCCGTGACCGACTACAATCGCGACATTCGCCCGATCCTGTCGAAGCATTGCTTTGCCTGTCACGGGTCAGACGACGCGCATCGCAAGGCGGGGCTGCGGCTCGATCGTCGCGCGGCGGCGCTCGCGCCGCTGGAAAGCGGGACCGTGGCAATCGTCCCGGGCAAGATCGACGACAGCGAACTTTACGAGCGAGTGGCGAGCGACGACGAGGCGGCCCGCATGCCGCCGAAATCGGTCGGGCCGCGTTTGAAGGACGAAGAAGTCGCGTTGCTCAAACGCTGGATCGAACAGGGGGCGGCCTACGCCGAGCATTGGGCGTTCGTCAAGCCGCAGTTGCCCGCCATTCCCGAAGTGGCCGATCGGGTCTGGCCGAAAAACCCGGTCGACGGGTTCATTCTGGCCCGGCTCGAACGGGCGGGGTTAAAGCCGTCGCCCGAAGCCGACCGGTATGAATTGATCCGCCGCTTGAGCCTTGACCTCCGCGGGTTGCCCCCGAGCCTTGAAGAAATCGACGCGTTTGCCACCGACGAGCGCCCCGAGGCGTATGAACGGCTCGTCGATTCCTTCCTGGCCGACCCGGCCTACGGCGAGCGCTGGGCCCGCATGTGGCTCGACCTGGCGCGCTACGCCGATTCGGCCGGTTACGGTTCCGACCCGCTGCGCACGATTTGGCGCTATCGCGATTGGGTCATCGACGCCTTCAACGCCAATAAGCCGTTCGATCAATTCACCATCGAACAGCTTGCCGGCGACCTGCTGCCCGAGCCGGCGCTCGATCAATTGGTGGCGACGGCGTTTCATCGCAACACCATGACCAACACGGAAGGGGGCACCGACGACGAGGAGTTTCGCGTCGCCGCCGTCAAGGACCGTGTCGATACCACGCTGCAGGTCTGGATGGGGCTGACGATGGGCTGCGCGAAATGCCACAACCATAAATACGACCCGATTTCGCAGACGGAATACTACCAGCTCTACGGGTTCTTCAACCAAACCGCCGACTCTGACCGCGGCGACGAATTTCCCACGATGGCCGCCCCCGATGCCGACTACGATCGGCAATTCGCCAAATTCGCGGCGCAACTGGCCGACATCAAACGCCGGCTCGACGAGCCGACGCCAGAGTTGGCCGCCGCGCAATCGGTGTGGGAAGCCGGCATGCACTCTGCCGCCGCGTGGACGGCTCTCGATCTGAAAGACCTCAAATCGGCAGGCGGGGCGACGTTTCGCCCGCTCGACGACCGCTCGATCCTTGTCGAAGGGGCCAACCCCGACCGCGACGTGTATACCGCCACGGCCGAAACCAGCCTCGCCAAAATCGCCGGGTTCAAACTCGAAGCCCTGCCCGACCCGTCGTTGCCCGCGGGCGGCTCGGGGCGTGCCGCCGATGGCGCGTTCGTCGCAACGCAGTTCACGATCGACGCGGGCGACGCGGGGCGCGTCGATCGCCCGCCGCTCGGCCGGTTTGTGCGCATCGAATTGCCCGGCGATCAGAAAATGCTGTCGCTGGCCGAAGTGCAGGTGATCAGTGGTGGGTCGAACGTGGCCCGTAGCGGCAAGGCCAGCCAGTCGAGCACCGACTATGAAGGCGCCGCCGAACGCGCGATCGACGGCAACACCGACGGCGATTATCACAAGGCCCGCTCGACGACACATACGAAGGCCGAATCGAACCCGTGGTGGGAGGTCGACCTGGGCGAACCGCGACCCCTCGAACAGATTGTGGTCTGGAACCGCACCGACGGCGACACCGGCCCGCGACTGGCTGGCTTTCGCGTTGTGCTGCTCGATGGCGAACGTCGGCCCGTCTGGGAACAGGTCGTGGCCGAGCCGCCAAAGGCGCAGCAGACGTTTTCACTTTCAGCACTCAAGCGGCTGACGTTTTCGCGCGCGTTCGCCACGTTTTCGCAGGCCGGGTTTTCCGTCGACAACCTCGTCAAGGCGGCACCCAGCGATTCTGCCGGCTGGGCTGTCGGTCCACAGCAGATCCAGCCGCAGGCCGCGGTGGTCGTGCCCGCGGCGCCCATGCCCGACGCCGCAACGACCCGACTGGTCATTCGGCTGGCGTTTTCCGACAAGCCGCCTCATGCGGCCCTGGGGCGATTTCGGGTATCGGTCACGGCTGACCCGGCGGTTATCGAACGCGCGTCGGTGCCGCCCGACCTGCTGGCGATTGTCGACACGCCCGTCGAACAGCGCCCGCCCGAACAAACACAGCGATTGGCCGGTTTTTATCGTTCGATCGCGCCGGCACTCAAGCCGCTGCGCGACGAAATGGCCCAACTCGAAAAGAATCGCCCCGTACCGCCCACGCTGCCGATCCTGCGCGAACTGGCCGACGGCCAGCGCCGCAAGACTCACCTGCTGATCAAGGGCAGCTTTCTGAACCCCGGGCCTGAGGTCGAACCGGCGGTGCCGGCGGCTCTTTCGCCGTTTCCCCCCGACTCGCCGAAAAACCGGCTGGGGGTGGCCCGCTGGCTGGTGCACCCCGACAACCCGCTGACCGCGCGCGTTACCGTGAACCGCTTCTGGGCACAGCTATTCGGCGCGGGGCTGGTCGAAACCGAAGAGGATTTTGGCACGCAGGGCAGCCTGCCCACCCATCCTGAACTGCTCGATTGGCTGGCCCTCGATTTCAGCACCGGGGCAAGGCCGTGGGACGTCAAAAAGCTCTTGCGGTTGCTGACGACATCGGCGGCCTATCGGCAATCGTCGCGCGTGACTCCGGCGCTGCTCGAACACGACCCGCGCAATCGGCTCACTTCACGCGGCCCAAGGTTTCGGCTCGAAGCCGAAATGGTCCGCGATCAGGCGCTGGCCCTGGCGGGGTTGCTCAGCCGCAAAATGCACGGTCCGTCGGTCTACCCGCCACAGCCCCCCGGGTTGTGGCAGGCGGCCTTCAACGGACAGCGGACCTGGGCAACAAGCACCGGCGACGATCGCTACCGCCGGGCCATTTACACCTTTTGGCGGCGGACCGTGCCGTACCCGTCGATGGCCACGTTCGACGCCCCCAGCCGCGAAACCTGCGCGCTGCGGCGGATTCGTACGAACACCCCCTTGCAGGCGTTCGTCACCCTGAACGACCCGGTGTATGTCGAAGCGGCCCAGGCCTTGGCCCGCCGCATCGCCGCCTTCACGTCACCAGCCCCGGCGGGCGCAGCGAATGCCGCGGGCGAAAGCAGCGATGGCGTGCGCGACCGCGCGGCGTTTGGCCTGAAGCTTTGCCTGGCGCGGCCGCCGCGCCCTGAGCAGGTTGCCGCACTGGTCGAGCTGTACTCTGCTGAACGCACACGCTACCAGGCCGACCCGACCGCGGCGGCCCAGGTCGCCACCGACCCGCTCGGCCCCCTGCCCGCCGGTACGAATGTCGCCGACTTGGCGGCCTGGACGGTCGTCGCCAATGTCTTGCTGAACCTCGACGGCGTGTTGACAAAATAAGGGCCGGCGCCCCGGCATCGACCCATCGACTCGAAAAACAACCGCCCGATCATGGAGACTTCCGAAATGCTTGACAACATTCGTGCCCGCCGCGCCCAGGTGATGACGCGGCGGCATTTTCTGAAAACGAGCCAGGTCGGGCTGGGGGGCCTGGCGCTGGCCGGGCTGCTTGATGGGCGTCCTGCCGGGGCCGCCGAGCCGCCAACCCCCGGTAGCCGGGCTGCCGATCGGCCGCTGGCGGCGCGCCAGCCGCCGCGCCCCGCGCGAGCCCGCCGCGTGATTTACCTGAGCCTGTCGGGCGCCCCGCCGCAACTCGAGCTGTACGACTACAAGCCGAAACTCGTCGAACTCAACATGCAACCCTGCCCCGACGAATTGCTGAAAAACCAGCGGTTCGCATTCATCAAGGGGCACCCCAAGCTGCTCGGCACGCCGTACAAATTTCGGCAGCATGGCCAAAGCGGGGCCTGGCTCAGCGAACTGCTGCCCAACTTGGGCGAGGTGGCCGACGACATCACGTTCATCAAGTCGATGCATACCGACCAGTTCAACCACGCCCCCGCCGACCTGTTTCTGTATACCGGTTCTGCGCAGTTCGGGGCGGCGTCGATCGGTTCGTGGGTCACCTATGGGCTCGGCTCTGAAAACCAGGATTTGCCCGGTTTCGTCGTGCTGATTACGGGCGGCGCCGACCCGACCGGCGGCAAAAGCCTGTGGAGCACCGGTTTTTTGCCTTCGGTGTACCAGGGCGTTCAATGCCGCACGACCGGCGAGCCGATTCTGTACGTTTCCGACCCCAAGGGCGTCAGTCGCGACGACCGCCGCCGCAGCCTCGACGCGCTGCGGCGGCTCAATGAGTATGAGTTGCAGGAATTCGGCGACCCCGAAACACTGACCCGCATCAGCCAGTACGAACTGGCGTTTCGCATGCAAATGGCGGTGCCCGAGGTCGTCGACCTGGCCCAGGAAACCAGGGCGACCCACGAAATGTACGGCAGCACGCCCGGCGCCGCGTCGTTTGCCAACAACTGCCTGTTGGCCCGCCGCCTGATCGAACGCGGCGTGCGATATGTGCAACTGTTCGACTGGGGGTGGGACATTCACGGCACCGGCCCCGGCGACGACATCCTCACCCAATTGCCCAAGAAGTGCAAGGATGTCGACCGGCCGATCGCCGCCCTGCTCAAAGATCTCAAACAGCGCGGCCTGCTCGAAGACACGCTCGTGGTGTGCAGCGGCGAGTTCGGCCGCACGCCGATGAACGAAGAGCGCGGCGGCTCGAAGTTTCTGGGCCGCGACCACCACCCGCACTGTTTCACGATGTGGCTGGCGGGCGGAGGCATCAAACCGGGCCTGACGTATGGCGCCACCGATGAGCTGGGGTATTACATCGCTCAGGACAAAGTCGGCGTGCACGATTTGCAGGCCACACTGTTGCACCTTTTGGGAATCGACCCGTTTCAGTTTGCCTACCCCTACCAGGGACTGAACCAGCGCCTGATCGGCCCCGAAGGCAACGCCCGTATCGTCCAGGAAATGCTGGCCTGAGCCGGGGGGCAACGACCTGTCGAGCCCGTGTCGGCGCCTCGTCGAATTGAAAACGAGCAACCGATTTGGGTGTGAACCGAGCAAACAGGAAGCCGCATGCCAGAACGTGACGGCACGTATCGCGATGCCCGATTTGATTTCGCACGGGGCGTGGCGCTTCTCATTATCTTTTCAGACCACGTCGCTGGAAATGTCTTGACAAGTTTCACGCCCGTGGCGTACGGTTTATCGGACATGGCCGAGGTGTTCATTTTTACCAGCGGCTATGTCTGCGGCTTGACCTACGGCAAACGGTTGCGCAATAGCGGATTTGTGAATTGTCTGATGCGCGCCTGGCGTCGAGCCGGTCAGGTGTACGCAGCTATGCTCGTGGCTTCCGTTGCGATGCTGACATTGGCTATCGTGGTGGGCGGGCCACCAATCGTGACAATCGTCGGCGACCAGTGGTCGATACACGATGCTCAGGGCGCACCATTCAAGACTCTTTGCCTATTGGCGGCGTGTCGCATTGAAATCTACCCGTTCTTTGTTCTCGCAATATATATTCCTCTTTTGCTGACCCTGCCGTTATTCCTAAACGCGTTTCGAATCTCGCCGACTCTTAGCCTTCTCGCGTCGGCGTTCGTTTACTCAATGGTTCAATTTTACCCCGCTTTGGTGTCGCTGCCGGTTACATGGCAGCGAGTATTGTTCTTCAATCCTTTCGCGTGGCAGCTTCTTTTTTTCACGGCTGCATCATTGGGAATGCTCGAGCCACGCACCAGGGCGAGTCTACGGCCGAACTGGCTTTTGGCAATCCTGGCAGGGGGACTGTTGGAATTATCCTTCCTGATATGTTTATATGCCGGTGAATCGCGCATTCCCTGGACGGGAAAGTCGCGACTGGAATGGCTGCGACTGTTGCATTTCGCCGCAGTTACAGTCGTCGGTTGGAAGCTCATCCCATCGTCCGAATCTCTCGCGAAAAATAAACTGTGCCGACCGCTGATTCTGTGCGGGAGTTCGACTTTGTTGGTGTACTGCACCGCGAGTATCCTTGGCATTTGTGGTGAATGTCTGTTCCGGCACTTCGGCAATGGTTGGACGCTGCAAGCGATAGTCAACATTGGCGGCTGGAGCGGATGTATCGCCGTAGCGGCGTTTTGGCGAACGATCCGAAATCGCGCCCGTCGCTGCTGAACACGCAATGTTCGACTAAGCCACCGTAACAAATTAAATTTGCCAACTTGACAGATGGACATCGCGCAAGCTAAGTCGGGCTGATCGTGTAATTCCAGTCCCCATGAAACGTGTCGCGGCTGATGTTCACGGCATCCAGCGCTGCGTCAGATACCTTGGTGCCCAATGGATAGAATCTGGTATCGAGCGACGCTTCAATATGCAATCCCGTGGTTGTTGTGGTATGTGCAATGAGATTCACGATCACGGCGCGGCTTTCCAGAGGACGACCGCGCCAATTTCTGGTAATATGACAAAACAACCGATGTTCGATGAAGTTCCACTTGCTGGCACCCGGTGGGAAATGACAAACCGTGATCTTCAGCCCGGTCTGGTTGGCAAGGTCTTGTACGCAGACCTTCCAAAGGCGAGATCGCACGCTGTTGCTTCCGCCGCTGTCCGCAGTGATCAGCAACGAATCGGCCTTCGGATACACGGCTTGCCCCATTTCCTGCCACCAGCGCAGCACGGAAGCTCCTGCAAACTCGGCGGTGTTATGATCGACACCCACGCTGACCCAACCCTCGTTGTGCGCGATATCGAACACGCCGTAGGGAAGGGCGCTCCCCAGGCTCTGGATGCGAAAATCGTGCGACCGAACACGGCGCGGCTGCCCCGGCTGCCTCCATTCTTCCCCGGAATTCTTGAAATTGCCCAAGTTTTCGCGTTTTGTCGCGTCAATCGAGATCACGGGCTGACCGCGCCGCTGAAACGACCGGACATGCCGGCTGATGAACCGGAACTGGGCGTCTCGATCCTGCGACTGTTTCCCCTCTTCGATCTTCCGATTGCCCCGCAGGCCGTAATTCATTTCGTGCAACAGCCGATCCACGGTCATATGGCTGACCGCGTGTCCCCGCCGCTCCAGTTCGGCGGCCAAGACACGCGTGCTCTTGCACGTCCACAGCAGTGGCGACATCGGATCACCGCGCGTCGATTCGGAGATCAAATCTTCCAAGTCGCTCGACAAACTCGCGTCAGTCGCGGCGAGCCGCCGTCGCCCACCGCCGGGACGCCGAATCCTGTTCCCGATCTCCCGGGTCAGGTGCGGCATTTCCTCCTGGACTTCGGCAATCCCCTTGCGGATTGTACTCCGAGACATGCCCGTAG
>JAJXXL010000099.1 GCA_021781115.1 Planctomycetota bacterium | reverse complement strand
CAGCAGCTCCAGCAGCTCCAGCACGCAGTTATACGACGCGCACGGGCGCGTGTCAGGCCGCGTCGATTCGTCGTATAATTCGACGCGAAACTACGACGGTCAGGGCCGCTATGCCGGGCGAACGACGACCATGGGCGACACGACAAGTTTCTACAATGCGCAGGGCGGATACAGCGGTCGCAGCACGACATCGGGAAATGACACGCGCTATTACAATGCTCAGGGGGCGTATGTGGGGCGTGCCCAATCCTCGAACGGCACAACTCATTATTACGATGGCGCAGGGCGATCGGCGGGCCGCCGCACAAAATGACGGCCCGACAACGCCGCGCCCGTTGCAGGGCAGCGGTCGCGAGAGACGCGGCGGTGCCGTCGGCGACAAACTGCGAGGGGCATTGACAGCCGTAATGCGTGCGGCTACACCAGAATGCTGTCGAATGCCGGGGCGTCGTCACCTCTCGCCGGTCTGCTGGAACTCTGGAATTTCCGGTAATGGAAACCAAACCCGCCGCCGAAACATCACCGGCTCAGCGACTCGCCGCAAACAGTCTGAACGGCGCCAATGGCACGCCGCGGGCGGGTGCGCTGCCCGACTGGCCGGCCAACGTCGAAAGCGCCGCATTTCTTGAGGGGTTGGGCGCGCTGTTTCTCAGCGAGCCGCAATCGCTGCCCGATGATTGGCGGGCCCTGTTTGAACGGCTGCCGCCAGACGACCGCCGGGCCCTGGCCGGGGGGGCGCAGCCGGTGTTTCCGCCGCGGAGCGTGTTCAACCCCCCACCTGGGCGCGAATCGGTCGGGCTGCCACAGGGCGGCCTCGATTTGGCCCTGCTGCAAGAGCGGGCTGAAATGCTCGTGCGCAGCTATCGGGTGCGGGGGCATATCATCGCGCAGATCGACCCGCTGAATCAGCCCCGGCCCCAACCCGCCGAACTCGACCCGGCGTTTCATGGGATCTCCGATTCCGACCTTGACCTGCCGATTTCCACAGCGGTCAGCCGTGGTCCCGACGTGTGCACCGTGCGCGAAGTGCTGCGGCGGATGCAGGCCACCTATTGCCGCTCGATCGGCGTGCAGTTCATGCATATCGACCAGTTGACGGTCCGGCAGTGGTTGCAGGATTCAATGGAGAGCTGCGAAAACCGCATCACGTTGCAGCGCGACGAACAATTGCGGATCCTGAACCGGCTGACCGACGCCACGATTTTCGAGGCGTTTTTGCAGAAGAAATATATTGGCGCGAAGAGTTTTTCTCTTGAAGGGGCCGAAAGCCTGATTCCGCTGTTAGCCATGGCGATCGACAAGGCGGGCGACGACGGCGTCGAAGAAATCGTGCTGGGCATGGCGCATCGCGGCCGGCTGAACGTACTGGCCAATATCATGGGCAAGGCTCCGCGCGACATCTTTCGCGAGTTTGAAGACATCGACCCCGAAATCCATCTCGGGCGGGGCGACGTCAAGTACCATTTGGGGCACAGCAGCGACTGGACCACCCCGGGCGGGCGCAAGGTGCATCTTTCGCTCTGTTTCAACCCCAGCCACCTCGAGTTTGTCAACCCCGTGGCCCTGGGCCGAATGCGGGCCAAGCAAGATCGTTTTCAAGATCAGAACCGGGCTCGCGGCATGGTGCTGCTAATTCACGGCGATGCCGCGTTTGCCGGCGAAGGAATCATTCAGGAAACGCTCAACCTGAGTTGCCTCGAAGGGTTTACGACGGGGGGCACGATCCATGTCGTAGTCAACAATCAGTTGGGGTTCACGACCGACCCGACCGACGCCCGGTCCTGCCCTTACGCCACCGATGTGGCCAAGATGCTGCAAGTGCCCATTTTTCATGTCAACGGCGAAGACGCCGAAGCGGTGGCCCAGGTTGTGCGGCTGGCACTCGATTTCCGTCGCAAATACCACCGCGACGTAGTGATCGACATGTACTGCTACCGGTTGCGGGGGCACAACGAAGGCGACGAACCTTCGTTCACGCAGCCCATCATGTACCGCGCGATTCAGCAGCGGAAATCAGTCCGCGAGAGCTACCTCGAACATCTGCTGCAACTCGGCGGCGTGACGCGGGCCGAGGCCGATCAAATCGCCGCCGCGAAACTGGCACACCTCGAACAGGAAATCGCGATCGCCCGTAGCGAGCAGTACGTGTTGAGTTGCCCCGTGCCGCAGGGGATCTGGATCGGGTATCGAGGTGGGGCTGAAAAAGACGCCGGCGAAATTACCACCGCCGTCGCCGCCGACAGGCTGGCGGCTCTGCTCGACGCCCAGTCGCGGCTGCCTGATAATTTTCACGCGCACCCCAAGATCGTGCGCTGGCTGCAACATCGGCGGGAAATGGCCGCCGGGGCCTGCCCGCTCGACTGGGGCGCGGGCGAAGCCCTGGCTTTAGCGAGCCTGACCACGGCGGGCATTCGCGTGCGGTTCTGCGGGCAGGATTGCCAGCGTGGCACGTTCAGCCACCGCCATGCCGTGTTGCACGACGTGAAAGACGGGCGGAAGTGGGTTCCGCTCGAAAAATTGCAAGCCAAACAGGCCCCGATTGAGTTCATCAACAGCCCGCTGTCAGAAGCGGGCGTGCTGGGGTTCGAATTCGGCTACAGTCTCGATTGCCCCGAGGGGCTGGTCCTGTGGGAGGCTCAGTTCGGCGATTTTTCCAATGCGGCGCAGGTGATCATCGACCAGTTCATCGTCAGCGCCGAAGAGAAGTGGAGGCGGCTCAACGCGCTCGTGCTGCTGTTGCCCCACGGGTTTGAAGGCCAAGGGCCCGAACATTCGAGCGCCCGCCTCGAACGGTTCCTCAGCTTGGCGGCCGAAGACAACATTCAGGTTGTATCGCCCACCACCCCGGCCCAGTATTTCCATTGCCTGCGGCGGCAGGTGTTGCGCCGCTGGCGCAAGCCACTAATCGTCATGACGCCCAAAAGCCTGCTGCGGCATCCCCAAGCGGTATCATCATTGGCCGAATTCGCAACGGGCGAGTTTCAGCGCGTCATGCCCGACCGTACCGCCCTCGGCAAAAAGGTCGGTCGGGTCATTCTGTGTTCTGGCAAGATTTATTACGACCTGAACCAGCATCGCGAAGAACTTGGTCGCAAAGACGTGGCGCTGGTGCGGGTCGAGCAACTGTACCCACTGCCTATCAAACCGTTGCAAGAAGCGCTGGCCGGTTATGCAAAGGGAACCCCCGTCATCTGGTTGCAGGAAGAACCCGAAAACATGGGAGGCTGGCGATTTTTGCGGGTGTATTTCGGGGACCAGCTCTTCGGCAAGCACCCGTTTTCAGGCATTTCGCGGCGGGCGTCGGGCAGCACCGCAACAGGCTCAGCCACCAGCCACAAGCAGGAACAGGCCGAACTGTTGCGTGCGGCGTTTACGCCGACCTGACCCGGGCACGCATCGGCCAGGAGGGGCAGAAAAAGTATTACCGCGTCACAAGTCGCCGCAATCGTTATAATCGTTATAATCGGCAGGGTTACCTAGTGGCAAATGCGTTTTTTGCGGTTTTGAACGTGCACTTTTTTGAAGTCGGGATAAATTATTGAAAGATGTCGGGGTGTACAGATCCGCATGCGACTCTGAACGCCAATTCCAAGGGGCGTCAATCGGGCCAGGAAGTGACCAAGGGATGAGCGGGCGTAACACCTCACCAGAAAAATTAGTCAAGTCAAAAGTCAAAGGAGAACAGATGGCTGCCGATGCGAAAAGCGACGTGAAGAGCGAGAAGGCCGAAACCCCGGCGGCGCCTGCCGCAGCGCCGGCTCAAGCGGGACCGACGGAACCCGAGGGCCTCGAACCCATTTACGCGAATTTCGTGCGCGTCACCGGTTCGCCCGAAGAGTTGGTCCTTGATTTTGGGCTCAACCCGCAACCTTTTGGCGCCCAGAACCACCCGGTCAAGGTGTCGCAACGGCTCGTGATGAACTATTACACGGCGAAGCGCCTGTGGGGTGCGCTGGGCATGTCGCTGCAGCGGCACGAACAGGCGTTCGGCGTCCTCGAAACCGACGTCAATAAGCGAGTCATTCCGCAATCGCAGCGCTGATCGCGCACTCAGAATTCGATTTTCTGCGCCCTCCGGCGGTCACGCGGCCGCCGGAGGGTCGTGTTTTTTTGAGCGAAGCACACAGGATTCGGGCCGGCTTGCCTCAGGCTGCGATATGCCAGAACAACCAGCGAAGCCCGTGACGGATGCGGTGCCGGGCTGGCAAGAAGGTGGGGCGCCTGTGTGTCAGGGACTGCCAGACAGCAGCCAGTGAGGGGTTGGTATGTCAGCAAACACCGTACTGAATTTTTCCGAGCTATTGCGGCCGATTCCGGGCGACAACCCGGCCGGCGTCTGGCTCAGGGCCAGTGATGCGGCGACTTATTACGCCATCCGCGACGCGCGCAACAAAGCGCGCGATGAAGAGCGTCGGCTGTTGACTTACGACGAAAACGACGCGATGCGGGGCGAACTGCCCGACCCGGCGACCTATTGGAACATCGTTTTGAGCGCTGGCACCGCGGCCTTGTCGGCGAAATCGAAAGACCTTGAAATAACCGCGTGGCTGATCGAAGCCCTGACGCGTAATGCCGGGTTTTCCGGCGTTCGCGACGGATTTCGACTGGCCCGCGAATTGATCGAGAACTTTTGGGACGGAATCTATCCGCGCCCCGATGAAGACGATGGCCTGGCGACTACCGTCGCCCCGCTGAATGGTTTGAACGGCGAAGACGCCGAAGGCACGCTCGTCGCACCGTTGTCGCACATCGCCATTACAGACCCCACAGCGAGTGCCGCGTTCAACTCGGCCGAATATCGACAGGCGACGGAGCTCGAACGCGTCGACGACGCCGACAAGCGGGCCAGCCGACTTGCCAAAGGCGCGGTCAGTCGCGAGATGTTTGACCGGGCCGTGGCGGAATCGCCGCCCGAGTTCTACCGCAGCCTGCTGAATGATATTGTCGCGGCCCAAGCCGAATACGCGTCGCTCGATCAGTTGCTCGAACAGAAATGCGGCCCGCAGCAAGTTGCCGTCCACACGTCGAATATCCGCAACGCGCTCGAAGGAGTGCGCGAAATCGTGGCCGCGATCGCGAAGGGAAGATTCGGCGACTCGGAGGCCGCGTTACTACCGGGGAACACAGGCACTGCACAATCGCCCCACGCCGCAGGCCCGGCGGGCGGCGGCCTGGGCCCGACGACAAGCCGCGAACAGGCGTTCAACACCCTGCTGGCCGTTGCCGAGTTTTTCCGCCGCACCGAACCGCATTCGCCACTGTCTTATGCGCTCGAACAGGCGGTACGGTGGGGCAAAATGCCGCTGCCGGCGTTATTGTCAGAACTCATTCCCGACGCCGCTGTACGCGAGCAACTGTTCCGCCAAGTCGGAATTTCCAAGAACGACGACGCCCGCTGAGCCGGTGATGACCTGTGACTGTGCCAAGCGTTGGCAGGCGCTTGGTACCGTTGTTCACAGCGCCGAGCGTTCGGTCGGGTTGGCAGATTCTGATTCGGGTTCAGAGGCGTCGCCCGCCTCGCGTGGCGCCGCATCACGTGGTTCGCCGGTGCGGCGGTCGATTTCGACGACTTCGACCCGCCGCACCCGGGTCGGCTCGGCGTCGAGCACCGTCAGTTCGTGGTGACCGAGGCGGATCTTTTCGCCAACCTGGGGAATGTGGCCCAATAATTCCACCATCAGGCCGCCGGTCGTATCAGCAGTGATTTCGGGAATTTCGACGTGGCACTGTTCGAGGAGGTCATCGAGCGGGCACATTGCATCGACGAGAAACCGCCCGCCGCCCCGGCGAATAATTTGCGGCAGTTCGCGGTCGAATTCATCCTGAATCGGGCCAACCAGTTCTTCGAGCACGTTTTCGAACGTGACCATGCCCGAAACGGTGCCGTACTCGTCGACGACCATGGCCACGTGCGTTCGATTGCGCTGAAACTCGCGGAGCAGCACGTTCAGCCGCATTGTTTCCGGCAGAAACGGCAGCTTACGCGTCAGCCGCGTCAACGGGGGGGGCTGCTGGCCCGACATGACGGCGTTTAAGAGATCTTTTGAATGCACCATGCCAATCACGCGGTCGAGGTCGCCGTCGCACAGGGGGAACCGTGTATGCCGCGACTCGGAAACAATCTTCATATTTTCGGCCAGCGGGCGGCGCGTGCTGAGGTATACGATGTCACGGCGGGGCACCATCACCTGCCGTACCACTTTGTCTTCGAGGTCGAGCACGTTTTCCATCATCAGGCGTTCGCGGCGGCTGAGCTCGCCCCCCGCCGCCGATTCGGCCAGAATCAAGCGCAACTCATCGGCGGTGTGGGTTTGTTCGCCGGCCGGCGGCAACCGCACGCCCAAAGCCCGCACGAGCAGGTTACTGGCCATGTTCAGCAGCCAGATCAGCGGCCACAGCACGTTGCAGAATACGACGAGCGGCAACCCCACGGTCAACGATGTGGTGCGGGCGGTGCGAATCGCGAGGATTTTGGGTGCCTGCTCGCCCAGCGTGATGTGCAAAATCGTAATGCACACAAACGCCAGCGGAAAAGCAATGAATCTTGTCTTTTCGGGTGCAAGACCCAAGGCTTCGACGGCCGGCTGCACCACCGACTGTGCCATGTTTTCACCAACCCACCCCAAGCCCAAGCTCGCCAAGGTGATGCCCAACTGGCAGGCCGAGAGGTACGCATCAAGCCGGCCCAACACGCGCTGCGTGATTTTAGCGGCCCATTGTCCCTGCTGTGCAAGTTGCTCGATCTGGCTCAGTCGCACCTTGACGAGCGAAAACTCCGCGGCGACAAAGAACCCGTTCGCAAGCACCAAGAGCAGGACAAAAATTGTTTCGAGTGCGGCCATGATCGGATTGTTGTCGCGATGCACGCTTGATGACCGCCGGCGGACGAACCGAGCCCCTTTCTGAGCCGGCTCCGCGGGCAGTCTGCCGAAACCGAGACACGCCCCGGCAACCGCACACCACACAATCATGCGGATTGTAAAAAGAACCGGCCCGCAACGCAAACGGCTGCGCTGCTGCGGCGTGCTGCCACCGCTCGCCGTCAGGCCGGCGCGCGAATCCTGAGAAAGTCATTCCACCCCCCCTGAGCCGCAGCCCCGCGTCACGACGGAACACTGTCAGCAGTCAGCGCATTGCGCCCCATTAAAGGACTTTGGAGTTT
>JAJXXL010000008.1 GCA_021781115.1 Planctomycetota bacterium | reverse complement strand
CTGCGGGTTGTTCGGCAACCAGACGCCGGGTCACGGCGCCTGTTCGCGACTTGGCTTGCCGCTTCTTTTCGCCATTTCGAAGTTGACCGTTCTGAACAACTCCGACGGCCGGCTTGCCCTCATTATTATGCGTTGTCATGAAAAATCCGTTTTGCAAGTGACGCGAGGCGACTGAGAAACTGGTCGATCGCAGACCAGCTTGGTCGAAAATCGTCCACAATCCTCTTGGCGGCGGGCGAACGACTCGCCCGCAAAAGGCCATACGAGGAGGCCGCGGCTACACACCCAACGGCGTGCCGGAGCCGCTTTGCGAATACAGCCTGTCAACAGGCGATTAATGCGTGCTCGGGTTGTCGGTCGGCGCTGAAGGGCGAACGCCCGGCGCCGATTCTTCACGAAAAACTGCAACTTGCTTCGGTGCCACAAACCCCAGCTTGACCCGTTGCCGCGACAGTTCAAGAACAACGAGGTCGATTTCCGTACCGATGCGAATCTTTTCGCCAGCTTTACGTGACAGAACCAACATGGTGATTTTCCCTTGTCGTTAGGCTGGCTGCAAGCCTGACCCGCATGCCCGTCAGAATCGTTGCAGCCGACAGTCCGGGAGCATCTTCGCAAATGCAATGCCGCCGAGTCATTACTTTGTGGGTTTGCCCTGGATCGGCATAGCACCTGTCGTGCGAGCTTGCCGTCGCGTACTTTCTCGATTGCCATTGATTGCCGTCCAATCGCGGGGAATACCATTGCCGAATCGCCACCGCACAGTTTGTTGTCAAACGGCCTGAAGTTTGCGTTCCCGTGAGCGAAATGAAATGCGTGGCAGAACTTGCCCCGCAAACCAGACACGAACGGAGTATCATGGTGATCGGTTATCAACCACGCTGATCGCCGTGTTTGCAACAGTGACGTTTAACTTGCCCCTGATCATCGGCGACTAGTTCAAACATGTCACCGAGGACGTGGAACACGAATGAGCACGCAGCGTAAAGTTTGCGATCTGTCGGCGACGCTCAAACGTCTTGGCGGAAACGTTGGGCTGCTCTACCAATTGGTCGACCTGCTGCACGAGGATTTGCCGAGTTATCTGACCCGCTTGCACCTCGCGGTTGCCGAGGGAGATGCGGCGCAGGTACATCTGAACGCCCATTGCATTAAAGGCCTTGTGCTGAATTTCGACGCCGAAGCGGCCGCCGAGGTCGCGATGCGACTCTGCTCGCTGGGGCGTCGCGGAGAATTAGACGCCGCGCCCGAAATTCTGCGCGAACTCGACATTGAAATCGGCCGGTTGAACTCCGCACTCAGGGCAGAACTCGTCGCTGTCCAGGGTCGAGCACCTCATTCGCCGATTCCCGACGAAGATTAACCGTGCAACATTCGCCGACCCGGCTGGCCAGATGGACTTCGAGGACCGCCACCTGCGGGACCTCCGTTCAGGGTTCCCGCCGGCGTCATTGCAATGTTGGCATTTATTCCGATCGGGCGTTAAGATTCGTCCTGAAGGCCCCCTCGCCCTCCGGACCGCGCCCCGCCGCCGATTCAGATTGATTTTCCGGTGCGGCAGACGAAGCCAGCCGCGGCGGCAAGCGCTGGTCGCGCAAGGACGCCGCGGAAAAGGAAAAGACGCAAACGGCCAATCCCAGCAATGCCGTGGCAACAGCACCCATTTTCTGGAAGAGCATGAAGCGATTCCTTTCCTGATGTGGAAGCCCGTCGTCCTGCGGTCATTTTCAGCACGTAACCTATTGATTTTGCCTTTGCAGTTTCCATGCCAATGGCCAATGCGGGCGCGTGCCGCGACATTCTGCGACACGAAACTGGTCGATTTGAAATCAGGCGATCGCTTTCCGATCATTTGACTCAGACGCTGGCAATCAGGAGTTGCGAACAGTGCGAGACTTGTCAAAATCAAAAGACCGGCTTAGCGAACACTTTTCAAGACGCTGAACTTCTGTGCTAACGTAAGGCGGGATGGCATGATGAAACCCGAAGTTCCCACGATTCTGGTGATCGACGACGATCGCTCGACACTGCACCTGCTTCGCGAAACCTTTCGCGATGCAGGTTACAAGGTTGAAACGGCACGCACCGCGAGCGCAGGGCTCGAATGCCTCGTCGAACAGCACCCTGACCTCGTGCTGCTCGACGTGATGCTGCCCGACATGTCGGGCATCGAGGCGTTTCAAAACATCAAGCGGCACGCCCCGCGCCTGCCGGTCATCTTCATCACGGCCGGCGGCTCAAGCGACACCGCCATTGAGGCGATGAAGGGCGGGGCATTCGATTACCTGATCAAGCCGCTCGATCTCGAACGGGTCCGTGAACTGGTCCGTCAGGCGCTCGAAGTCCGCCGGCTGATGCATGTGCCGGTCTCGTGGCCGGGTGACAACGACGCCCACGACCCGTCAGACCAGATGGTGGGCCGGAGCCCCCAGATCCTGGAGGTGTACAAGGCGATTGGGCGTGTGGCCTCGCAGGACGTCACGGTACTGATTCGCGGCGAAAGCGGCACCGGCAAGGAGCTGATCGCCCGCGCGATTTACCATCATAGCCCACGCGTCGAAAAGCCGTTTCTGGCTGTGAACTGCGCTGCCATTCCCGATGCGCTGCTTGAAAGCGAGCTGTTCGGCCATGAAAAAGGGGCCTTTACCGGGGCCGACCGCCAACGGATCGGCAAATTCGAGCAATGCTCCGGCGGAACGATTTTTCTCGACGAAGTCGGCGACATGTCGCCCCTCGTCCAGGGCAAACTGCTGCGGTTGCTGCAAGAGCAGCGATTTGAGCGCGTCGGCGGCAATCAGACGATTCAAACCGATGTGCGCATCATCGCCGCCACCCACCGCAACCTGGAAACCATGTCGAGTGACGGCGTCTTTCGCGCCGATTTGTATTACCGGCTGAACGGGTTCACGATTACGATTCCACCGCTGCGCGAGCGCGGGTCCGACATCGTGCTCTTGCTGGAACGGTTCTTCAACCAGTTTGCCCGACAGTTGGGCAAAAGTGTGCAGGGCATTGCACCCGATGCGCTCAAGCTGCTTGTCGACTACCCGTGGCCGGGCAATGTGCGCGAAATGCAAACGGCACTGCGCACCGGCCTGTTGCAATCGACGGGGCCGGTCTTGACAGTCGACGCGCTGCCCGAGGAAATTCGCGCAGGCGCGAAGCGCGAGACTGCCGCCCCCCAAGGTACCCTCGAACGTTTGCTCGACGAACGCCTGCAACCCGATGCCAGCGATCTTTACGCCGCGGCAGTTTCGGTCATGGAATCGTTTCTGTTGCCCCCGGTACTACGCATGACCAAGGGCAATCTGTCGCACGCCGCGCGCATATTAGGAATTACGCGCGGCAATCTGCGTAATAAGATCCATGCGCTCGACATTCACATTCGCAACGTGCTTGAGGTCGAAGCCGAAACCGCAGGGGTGGGCGATGCGCCCGCCCCTGGCGAAACGCTCGAACATGATGTGGCGCCGGCCGCGGCCGGCGTGGCCGCTATCGAGTGAAGTTCAGCCCGGGGTCATCGCCGGGGGCTCCGCCGACCAGCTTGAAATTGAACTGGTTGGAGCCGTTGGGCGTCACGCGGGCGATCAGCGACCCGCCGCCCTTGCGCTCCAGCGCCAACACGCCGCCATCCAGTGTATACGAGCCGCTGAATTCCTGGGCCGCCTCCTGCTTCGTCGAAAACTTCCAAGTGAATGTCGAATCTTTCGCCAGTGTGAGTTCGAACTTCGAGCCATCGTTCCGTGACGCCTTCCAGGCGCCGATCATGGCGGCGGGGTCGACCGGCTGGCCTGCCGTCGGCTGCGTCGTTGCCGGTTCTTCCGGTGGTTGCGGTTGGGGGTCTTGGGCGGTTGCAGGGGCGGCCCCCGCCTGCCCCGCAGGCGATTTCATATTCTGCTGGATCGACGACAGCTTGAGCAAATCTGACGCGACGCGGTCGTTGGGCGTCAGCTTGACCACGACTTGCAATTGCTGCGCTGCCGCAGCCGGTTGCCCGCACGTTGTGTAGTGGTACGCCAGCAGGAACCGGGCAGCCCCGTCTTGCGGGTTTTGGCGCACGAACCCCTCCAGCGCCCGGAGCTGGCTCGTGTAGATACTGACGTCGGTGTACAAGCTGATGAGCGTCGTCCAATCCCAACCCGGCCCCACCGCCAGCACCGAATGGATCGTCGCCGCGGCCTGCTGATAATCGCCCTTCGCGAACAGCACCAACGCCCGAAACTCATGCAGCACGGCGTCGGTGGGGTATTGGGGAATTGCCTGGTTGACAATGTCGAGTGCGGTCGGATAGTCGTTTTGTTTAAACGCCGCAATCGCGGAATTCAATTGGTCATCCACCGAATTGCCGGCCGTCGTGGCCGCGTCGGTAGCGGGGGCGTTGTACGCCACGGGAATCGGCTGCGAGTAGTTGTACCCGGTATACTGCCCCGAACCGGCGTAGTACGGGTTCGAATAGCCAAGGTAGCCACTGTTATACGCGAGCGAACCTAACCCCCACCCACCCATGCCCCAGCCCAGCGGCTGCCAGCCATAACCGAAGCCCGAACCCAAACCGTAGCCCAAGCTCGACCCCAGCCCCAAGCCCAAACCTGTCCCTAATCCCCAGCCGAAGCCCGAGCCCAATCCGCCATATCCTCCGCCATAACCGCCACCGTAATTGGGGTAATACCCCCCGCCCCCACCCCAGTTGCCATGCCAATAGCCGTGGTACCAGGGATGCGCAGCGTAGGCCGGAGCGTAGGCGCTGTGGGCCAGTTGCAGGCTATGGTTTCCGAAGTTGAACGTGTTGCCCATCATCGGTCCGTGGTTGAACTGACCGGCGCCGCCCCCCTGTTGAAACTGGGCCCCCTGATTGAACCCGGGGTTAATTACGCCCGCGTTTCGAAAGCCCGGGTTCCCCCCCCCCGCATTGAACGCGCCCGGTGTAATCACCGCGGGATGAATCGGCCCACCGCCGGAGTGCATGAACATGCCGCCGGCTCCGCCCGGGCCGCCCAAGTGGGGCGGAGAAAATGACGGCGTATGATTCAACGCAGGTGCGAAGTGCATCGGTTCAGCACCAACGGGGTGAAAACCCCCGGCGGCCGGTCCGCGATAATTCATCTGGCCGCCGCCAAATCCGCCACCGCCGAAATGCTGGACGCCGCCCCCAAACCCGCCGCCGGCATGGCCAATGCCACCCCCGCCGCCAAAGCCGTGCGCCCACAATTTGCCCGGCAGCAACGTCAGGCCGCAGCAGACCACAAGGACGAACGACGGATATGTGCGTTTCATGGCCGAAAACTCCGATGGCGGGTGAACAGGTTGCAGCCGCATGATGTTACACGGCAGGGTTTCGATCGGCAGCGTTGCGGTTTCCATTCGGCCCGCAGACGTTTCATTATTTCAGAGCGCCGCGCACGCGAGCGCCATACCAAAACCTTGCGGCCGGTTACATGGGGCCGGGCGGTTTGCGTACGAGCTTGAAGATGGGCGTGTCTGGCATGCGCAGGCCCTCGACCTCGTGATCGACGGCTTGCCAAGTCATGGTGTGCGGGTTGACGAACGTGAAAATGCTCGTTCCCGAGGCGGTCTTTCCGTCTGGAGTCACGCCATTGGACCGCAAGATCCAACTTTCACCCGCACGTCGCCAGATGCCTTCGCCGTGTCCGCCGTGCGAGTCGAACGTCCACGCCCGCAATCGCCCGGTCAGCGGGTCCCAGCCGATCCGCTGCGACCCGGTCATTACGTCCCGGCCCGCCATTTTGACGGTGAATTCGCGGAGCAGAAATGTCCCATTGTCGACCGGCTTGCACGAAAAGACCACGACCGAATCCGGCCCTTCGTCGATCCAGTCGCCAACCAGCCAGGCCAACTGCTGGACCTGTTCGCTGTGTGGGCGCTGTTCGAGATCATGATCGCGCACGCTAGCCACGAGCCACTGGCCATCGACCTTAACGTGCACCGCCGTGTATAAGCTGGTTTCGGGCGGCACGCCATCGGGATGCGTGATCGTGGTCGAACCGTCTTCCATCGCCACGCCGGGACTGACGAAGCGAATCGCGTCGATCGACGTTTTGATCTTTCTACCCGGATTGGCCTTAAAAAACGCGGCCAGTTGCTGTTCAATCGCCGGGCGACCGTAAAGCGCCTGCCCCGTCTCGGCGACGTATTCGGCGCTGGTCGTGAAATGCGCGGCCACCGCCGCCGCGTCGCCCCGGTCATATGCCGCTGTAAACGTGTCACCCGTCTTGCGAATCGCATCCTCATCGGGGCTGATCGCCGGGCGGGTCGGCGACGCCGCTGGCGCCCCAGTTGCGGGACCACGCGGCACTTTTTCTGCGGCCGGCTCGGCCTTGGGGGCAGGCTTGGCGACTTTCTGTTTTTCAACCTTGTCCGCCGCGACGCCAAAACAAAACGCTGCGAGTACCACCGCGACCGATAACGCCATAACGGTGCGCATGCCAATGTCCCTTTCCGAAAATTGAATTCGCGGCCTAAAACGCCGGTCGTCGATGAACTCGAATCGTGGCGGACGGTGCGTCGCTGAACGGCACTTGCGCTCAGACCGCCCGCCACCGCAATCGTACCAGCCCCGCGACCAAGGTCAACAGTGCGTCGCCCCGGCGGTAAAAAATGCGCGGGCCTGCCGCCAGTTGCCAGTTTCGCCCCGGGAATCGAGGGGCACCGAGCGATGACGCAATTCGCCCGGCTGGACTCGATTGCCCCCCGTTCCACCCGGTGACGCCCAACAGGGCCCGGTCTGACGGCGACATCTCCATTTCGACGGTCAACCGCAATCTGCGACGGCCTTTGTCAGTCCTCAATTCCTTTGGGCAAACCGTCGTTATTTTTCATCGTCTTCGACGATCGACTTGGAAATCAGCGTGCCACTTTCCCCCACGATGATCATGTATTCCGTTTTACCAAACCGAACGCCGGTATGGTACGTGATCCTGTCGTCTTCACTGACCTTTTTGACAGTCTTGATTTTGTAGTCTCGGGATTCTTCAGCAAACGTCCTTTGCACCTGTTCGGGGCATTGCGCGAATTTGATTTCCTCTTCGTCAACGTCGGCGATCAGAAACTTGTCCCACAGCGTGCCATCGGATTCGACCACAATTCGATACGTCTTTTCGTGAATCTTGACTTCAACTTCATAAGTCATCGCGCCGTTGTCAGTCTTGACCCGGTCGACGAGAG
>JAJXXL010000092.1 GCA_021781115.1 Planctomycetota bacterium | reverse complement strand
CTGAACTGTTTTCCGGGCGATTTCCCGAGCGCGGCGTCGTGCATCTGCCGACGGGCTGAGCGCCGGTTTACCTCATTTTTTCGACGTGCCGTATGACTTGGCGACTGAATGAACGGGCGCTCCAATTGCTCGAATCGGCCGCGGCTGATCAACCCGCCCTGCGGGTTGCGCAGCATGACATTCCGGGAGGGGGGCGCGTGTTCGATTTCGGCGTCGCGGCAGAGGGGGGCCTTCGTGCCGGGTTGCTTATGGCGCAGGTCTGCATGGCGGGCTTGGCCGACGTGTCGCTGACCGCCGGTTCCATCGGCGATCGGGCCTGGCCGCACGTCATGGTCGCCACCGACCAGCCGGTGGCCGCCTGCCTGTTCAGCCAGTATGCCGGCTGGCAGGTCGCGGTCGATAAGTTCTTTGCCATGGGGTCGGGGCCCATTCGGGCGGTGGGCGCGCGCGAGGAGCTGTTCGAGCGGCTGAATTACCGCGAATCGGCGGCGGCCGCCGTAGGCGTATTGGAAACCCGCAAGTTGCCGACCGCGGCGGTGCTGGCGGAACTGGCCGCGAAGACGGGCGTTGTGCCGGCAAATATCTCGTTGCTGGTCGCCCCCACGGCCAGCCCCGCCGGCACTTTGCAGGTGGTGGCGCGGTCGGTCGAAACGGCGCTGCACAAGCTGCATGAACTCGGGTTTGACGTGCATCGGATCCGCAGCGCGTGGGGAACGGCCCCGCTCGCGCCGGTGGGGCAAAATGACATGGCCGCCATCGGCCTGACCAATGACGCGATTCTGTACGGCGGTCGCGTGACTTTGTGGGTGCGCGGCGACGACGAATCGATTGCGGCAATCGGCCCGGGGGCGCCGGCTTCGGCCTCGAGCGGCTACGGCCAGCCGTTTCAGTCGATTTTCGAGGCGGCCGGGCGCGACTTCTACAAGATCGACCCGCTGCTGTTCAGCCCGGCTGAAATCACATTTCAGAACCTCGATACCGGCCGCGTGCAGCAGTTCGGGCGCGTCGCCCCTGATGTTCTGATCCAATCGTTCGGGGTGCAGGCCGGCTGATGCACATTGCCATTCTTGCCACCAGCGAGCGCAGTTGGTACGCCGACGATCTGAACCGCGCCGCAACAGCTCTGGGGCATTGCACGTCGGTGGTGCCGTTTTCCAACCTGACCGCCGAGGTGTGTTCGGGGCATTCGTCGGTCTGGGGTGGGGGCGGTGAACTGTCGGCAGTCGATGCAGTCGTTGTGCGCACAATGCCGCCCGGCTCGTTGGAGCAGGTCGTGTTTCGCATGAACCTGCTGGCGCAGCTCGAAGCCCGGGGGGTCGTCGTTTTCAACCCGCCGCGGGCTGTCGAATGCGCCGTCGACAAATACCTCACGACCGCGCGGCTGATTGCCGCGGGCCTGCCCACACCTGAAACGATTGTGTGCGAGAATTCAGAAGCGGGCCTCGAAGCGTTTTCGCGGCTGGGCGGCGATGTTGTCGTCAAGCCGATTTTCGGTTCTGAAGGCCGCGGGATCGTGCGCGTTTCCGACCCCGACCTGGCCTTGCGCACGTTTCGCACGCTCGAACGCATCGACGCGGTGCTGTACCTGCAAAAGTTCATTCCCCATGAGGGGGTCGACCTGCGCGTCATGGTGCTCGATGGCCGCATTCTCGGCGGAATGCGGCGGCGCAACCCGCTCGATTTTCGCACCAATGTTGCACGCCGGGCGACGGTTGAACCAGTTGAACTGACCCCCGAGCAATGCGATTGGGCTGTGCGGGCTGCCGCGGCGGTCGGGGCGCGGTTGGCCGGGGTCGACCTGCTGTATGATTGCGGGGCGGGCTATGTCATCGAAGTGAATGGCGTGCCTGGCTGGAAGGCGTTCAATCGCGCCGCCGGGTGCGACATGGCGACCGAGGTGATTCGCACGCTTGCAGCCGGCCCGCCGAGCCCCCGTCATTAACCCATCTCTCCGTCGCCATACCAGGCGAGCGTGCCGCCGATTACCGGCGGCTCGCGAACCGTCGCGGCGCAGGGTATAACAGCCGCAAGCTGCGTCAGAACGTGCACCGGCGCGTTTCGCAGGTCGCCTGGCGCTGTCAGATTGCCCGCCTTGTTCAGGAAAGCCTTTATGGAAGTTCAACCGATCATTGATGCGCTCAATGTCCATTTGCCCGCCGTCATGCGGTGGGGTGGGGCAGTCGCCCGCCGCATGCGGAGCTTTAACATTGCCCTCGATTCCAAGCATTCGGGCAGCTCGAATACCGACGCACTGACCCTGGCCGATCTGACCGTGCAGGAACTGCTGGTATCGGCCCTGCGCGATTGCGACCCGATCTTCCGCCGCTGCCGTATTGAAGCCGAAGAATCGACGGGCGACCTGGCGTGGTTTGCCAAAGGAGGCAAATTCACGCTGGCACTCGATCCGATCGACGGCACCAAGCAGTACCGCGATAAAACCGGCAATGGTTATGCCGTGATCCTGACATTGCGTTCGGTCGAAACTGTGCACTATTCGCTGGTGTATGCGCCCGAATCGGGGCCGTGCGGCGGCTGGATGCGGGCCTGCGCAGGAAAGGTCGTGTGCGGCTCCGACGACCCCGCCCGGCCCGCCGCCGCCGCCCTCGACAACTTGCCGCCCATTTCGCTGGTCGGGCGGTCGCAATCCCCAAAAATCTACATGATCGGGTTTCTGAATCACGGCGAAGACCGCGCGCGCGCTGTTACGGCGGCGGGGCTGGAAGGCGTTCCCGCCGACGACTGCCCCGGTTGCCTGTACGAACTGCTGGCTACGGGAGAATATGGCGGGTCGCTGATTCACTCGCCGAACGTCTACGATTTTCCAGCGGGGCTTCAAATTGCCCGCGAGTTTGGGGGCGATTCGATTTGGGTGCACAACGGGCAAAGCGTGAATTTTGAGGAACTGTGGCTCGACGAGCGGGCCAGCATGCTGCGTCTGCCCGGTATCATTGCCACCAGCCCCAGCCGGCAGATTCTGTCGACTCTGGCAAGCGTTGCCCGCGACTGGAACCCCGTGCGCTATGCCGATTGAGGGGGCACCCGCCGCCGTGGAATTTGCCGAACCAGTGCTTCAAATCCTGCTCGAAGACGGCCCGCTGCTGGCGATCAACAAGCCGGCGGGGCTGCTCGTGCAAGGTGTGCCCGAGGGCATTGCCACTCTCGAATCGCAGGTCAAGCAGTACCTGAAAGTGAAATACAACAAGCCGGGCAACGTGTACTTGGGAATTCCTCACCGGCTCGACCGCCCTGTTTCCGGCGTGGTCGTGTTTGCCCGAAACTCGAAAGCCGCCGCGCGCCTCGCCGAACAGTTCCGCGAGCGCAGGGTGCGAAAAACCTATTGGGCCGTCGTCGAGGCGGCGCCGCAACCGGCCGCAGCAACCTTGCTCGACTGGCTGCTCAAACAGCATGACCGGGCGCACGTTGAGGTTGTCGCCGAGGGGCAACCTGGCGCGCAGCAGGCGGTACTGCATTATCGCACGCTGAGCACGCTGAATTGGTGTGGGGCAACAACGCCGGCGGCATTGCTCGAAATTGAATTGGAAACCGGGCGCATGCACCAGATTCGCGTGCAACTCGCAAGCCGGGGCTGGTCAATCGTTGGCGACTATCAATACGGGGCGACATGCGGCCTGCGCGACCAGCAACCCGGCGATTCAGGCTGCGAGCCGATCGCCCTGCATGCCTGTCGCCTGAATCTGTTTCACCCGGTGCGCTACGACGAACTCGAGATCGCCGCGCCGTTGCCTGGCTCGTGGAGCCAGTTCGGCATTGCAGGGCAATAATGTCGCGAACCCGGCAAACCGAGTTCGCCGGGTTCGCAAAAGTGCGCTGACAACCGGTTGGCGTGCGACGGCTACATCATTCCCATACCCATGCCACCCATACCCATGCCGCCCATGCCGCCCATACCCATTCCGCCGCCACCCATGCCGCCCATCATTCCACCGCCGCCCATCCCGTTGCCCATCATGCCGCTCATGCCCATCATGCCGCCGCCCATCATGCCCATGCTCATCATCATGGGGTTCATCAGGGGAATGACGAGGTCGCCCACGGGGTAGACGCGGGTGTACAGCTTTTCGCCCGCCTTGACCGTCGTCGTGATCTTCATGACTTCGTCGTCAATGACGTAGGTGAGCTGCAATGGTTCGAGCATCAGTTTGAGCGCGCTGCGGAACGAGATGCCCGACAATTGCAGCGTGATTGGCGTGTCGGTTTGAATGCCTTCGTCAGAAATCGCTGTTTCGTCCAGAAAGATATTGATGTTGTGCAGATCCTTGAGGAACTGCAGCGCATCTTTGAGCGGCGTTTCGTTGAAATCGACGTCGGTTTGCTTGTCGAGCGACTGGCGAATCTTTTCTTCAGTCTTGTTGTATTTCACGAGGTCGACCGACGCCCATTTCTTGCGGCGTTCGGTCAGCGCCTGCCAGACTTCAGGCTGTGGCCACAAGACCGGCGGCTCATCGGGAAACGGCACGTGCGCCAATTCGACCTGGTGCAACGTCGCCAGGAATTTGTCGGCCCGTTCGCTGCGCAGGCGGTTGGCCTTGTCGAGCTGGCCGGCCGCTTCGGCGTCGAAAATCGCCGCCGCCGTGGCGCCAGAGTAGGGTGCCAGTTCCCAGGCGGCGCGGGCCACCGATTCGCCTTCTTCGAAGGCGTCGGCATTGCCCAGAAAACCTTCGGTCAGCAAGGACCGCACGCGATCAATGAGCTGTTGCAGCTTTGCATCGCGCTGGCCGAGCTGGTCAATCAGGTTGCGTTGGGCCTGCATCTGGGCCTGACGTTCGGCCGATTGAATGCGCTGGAGTTCGACGGCGTCCTTGTTGCTGGCGACGGCGAGCAGCGCGCGGTGCAGCCGAGCCCGCATCTGTTCGCGAATGTTGGCGTCAATGTCGATCGACGCTTCGACCGACGTGAGGATGCGTTTGAGTTCGCTTATGGCCGCGTCGGGGTCGTCGCGCGAAATCCGCCGCGTGCCGTCGAGCACCTTTTGAACTTCGCGCCCGAGCGCTTCGGCCCGCACCTTGCGCAGTTCTTCCTCGTGTTGAATCAACGCCTCGCGCTCGGCGGCCGTCGCGCCGGCCGGTTCTTCGGCGTCAGTGTCGTCGAGACCTTTGCCCACCCGCGGGGCAACCTCACGCTGCGGGGCCGGCTTGGCGGCCGCAGGAGCCTTGTCTTCATCCATTTCTTCGACCGTCTTTTCTTCGGCGTCGGTCGCGGGGGCATCCTTTGGTTCGGTGGTGGGTTTGTCGTCGTCATCGGCTTCAGCCTTGGTGGCCTTGGGCTTCGCCGCAGGCGCCGGCTTGTCGTCATCGGCGGGTTCGGGGGCGTCGTCCTTCGCAGGGTCTGCGGCGGGCTTCTCAGGGTCGGCGGGCGCCTCGGCTGTCGGGGCATCGCCCGGATCGGGGGCCGCCTTGCCTTCGAGCAGCGCCAACAATTTTCCAGCCGCCGTGCTCTTCATTCGCTCAGAGGCGTGCAACAGAGCCGCCGCATCAGCGTTGCCAGGGTCGGCCTGGCGCAGGTTCCACGCGATTTCTTCAGCACGTTTTAAATCGCGTGTGGCCAGCGCCCCGCGTCCGGTAGCCGCCAGTAGACGCAACTGGTCTTCAAACGCCTGGCGGGCATAGTTCAGCAGTTCATTGCCCGCAACGGGCACCAGCAGGCCCTTTTCGCGTTCGGCCTGAAGCCACAAGCCGCCCAGAAACGTATTGCCTGCCTGGGCCGGGCTCGATTGCACCGTCCAGGTGATCACCTGTTCTTTTCCGCTGCATTTTCCAGAGATCGTCACTTTAACCGATTTGGGCAGCGTGCCTTTGCCCAGCCACACGGTTTCGCGATCGGCCCGCAGCGGCGGCGCGATACCCGGCTGCAAATGGCTCAGGCCCGGTGCTGCTGAGAATTTCGTGGGGTAAAACACCGGCGCGGTCGCCGCTGCAGCGAGTTGCCGCCCCACGCGTGTCGCCGATGTTTTGCGGTCATCGCGCAGTTCGTCAACAACAACCACCCCACCGCTTTGCTCGGCAAGCACCCCCAGCAGTTGCAGGTCGGTTTTGGGGCCGATGGCAAAGCTGTGGAATGCCGTTTCCTGGTCTCTGAGCCGGGCGAGATAGGTGCGGACAGTCGCTACGGGAATTGCCTTGCCCAGGCTCATGCCATCGCCAATATACAGAATCGACCCGCCGCGACGGTTGCCGAAATCCAATGCGGCCGCTTCAAGAGCCGGGTAAAGATTGGTCGTGCCGAGTGGAATGCGTTTCCGCAATTTCTGCAGCGCTGCGGTCAGGTCGGGCGAATCGGCGGCGACGAATCTGCTGGTGAGGGGAGTGGCCCCCACGTCGACCGCGTAAATTTGCAGCCGGTCTTTCGGGCTGAGTGCTGCCACAAAACCGTCGAGCGCGGCCAAGCCCGTTTCGCGAATCGAGCCGGCTTGGCTGGCCGAGGTGTCGACCAGAATAACATGATCGCGCGGAGTGGCCACAGCATCCAGCCGCCCTGGCTTCAGCGATAGCGCGAAGAAGCTGTCTTTCGAGCCCGGCGGCTGGTAATGAATCAGCCCGGACGCTGGCTTAAGCGGGTCGATCGCCGGTTTTTCAGCAGCGACTGCGGCCCCCAAAACTGCCAATACCAAGCCGAATGCTGGCATACTGCGACACGCAAACCGGTAACAGGGAATCATCGCGAGACTCCGATGGATTAGCTGAGGCGCAGGGGGCAAACCTTGCGAACCTCGACGTAAGTGAGGAATCCTTCACGGGCGCCAAGGGCGCGGCGGCGTCTTCAGATCGGCGTGATTTGAGACCCGGTGCGCAAGAACGGAGGCGAAACACCAGCGTAAATCATTTTCGAATGGATCGACGGCGTCAAGAAAACCGGACGGGGCAACCGCAATCGGCCAACCCGGCGTCTCGATTCATCTTATATCGGCGATTTAAGGGTTGACAATCCCAGTGTCGCAAATTTTAGGTGCGCAGCCGGGTTGTAACGCCGACACCGATTTTGCCGATGCCACGGGTTCAAATACTCGCGCGTGCCTTGGCGCATCACCACAGGGTCGCGGGTGCTGCGCGCTGCTCGATGCGTCGGTGGGCTACATCATTCCCATTCCCATGCCGCCCATTCCACCACCCATCATTCCGCCGCCCATCATTCCACCACCCATCATGCCACCCCCGCCCATCCCGTTGC
>JAJXXL010000070.1 GCA_021781115.1 Planctomycetota bacterium | reverse complement strand
GCAGCACGCGAATCGTGCCATTTGAACAGTTGCTGATGCCGGTTCGAGAGAGTAAAAGGCCGGGGCAGGTTATTAGTGATTGATGATAAACTCATTGGAATTCAACACGGCCCAGAACACGTCCTGCAAGGCATGAATCGGGTTGCGCTCGGGGTCGCGCAGGGCCAGCGAATACAGGCGATTTTCCTCTTCGTCGGTGGGAAACCGCGCCAGCGCCGCCAGAAACAGGGCGTCGAGCTTGTTCCGCAAAACCGGCGGAAGCGGGGCCGCAGGGCGCGCTCGACTACGTCGGGGCTTTTCGGGCGCCGCGGGCTTTGGCCGATCGGGTTTGGCATTCGCCTGAGACCGTTTTGCGCGCAGGTCTTTCCTCCTCAACGACGCCAGTTGCGGCGGATCCTCAGCCAACAGGCGATGCAGAAACCCGCCCGGCGCGTCGCTCAGCGCATTTTGAATCAGCTCGCCGTTCATCAACACCAGTGCCTGGGGTACGGTTCCATTGAATGTCGTCGTTTCGTCGTTTTCATCGGTACCAAACGCCTGGATGAACTGGCTGAGCCATGCCCGCCGCTGGTTTCGCGCTGCCTCTTCATTCCGGTTGGCCTTGTCAGCATCGGTGGCGACGAGCAAGGAATCGTACAATTGCTCGGCTGAGAAGCTTTTGATGTACATTCGGCTGAAATGAGGCGTCGTGCCCGTGTTGGGGTCGTCCAACTGGTTGTTTGCCCCGGCACGACTGGTCAGGTTGTATGCAGCGCTGGCCGTGATCCAGCGGATCAGCCGCTTGTTGTCGAAACCCGCCTTCGTGAATTCGCTGCTCAGATAATCCAGCAGTTCGGCGTGCGAGGGCGCGTTGTGCGGCCCCATGTCGTCGACCGGTTTCGTAAAGCCAAACCCGAAGAAATGCCCCCACATCCGGTTCACCTGGGTTCGGGCCAGATACGGCCGCGCGGGGTCGGTGATCAATTCGGCCAGTTGCCGGCGGGGGTGGTCGTCATCACCCGTCACCGTAACCAGCGTGCCATCGACGAATTGCCGTCCGATCGCTTCTTCCAGCCCGCTGCGTTTTTCGAAAAACACCAAGTTCGGGCCCGGTGCGTCACGCAACGTGAATTCGCCGCGGCCCCCGCCTCCGTCGATGCGCGTGCCCTTGAAAAAAGCATTGAGACCCCAGAATTGCGTCTGTTTCCAGTCGTTGAACGGGTGGTTGTGGCATTGCGTGCATTGAACCTGCAAGCCCAGAAACAATCGCGCCGTGATTGCCGTGGCCGGAACCGCCCCGTCATTCAAATGCGCACTGAGGAAATTCACGGCGCCGTTATCGGCGTTATCGCCTTCGGCGGCGATCAGGTCGTACACAAACCGGTCGTAGGCCACGTTGCGGTGCAAGGCGTCACGGAGCCACTGTTCGAGGAACGGGCGGCTGCCGCGATTGTTCCTTCGCCCCACGAGCAGGTTGGCCCAGATCGTGCTCCAGTTGCGCTCGTAATCAGGGTCATCGAGCAATTGGTCGATCAACCGCCGCCGCTTGTCGGGCGCAGAATCCGCGAGAAACGCGGCCAATGTGTCGACGCTGGGAATGTGGCCCACAATGTCGAGGCACGCTCGCCGCGAGAATTCGTTGTCAGAACATTGAGCCGAGGGTTCGACACCGTTTTCAACCCACGCCTGGCGGATCAAGGCATCGACGTGCGTGATGATCGGGTCGTCAGAATCGGCCGCCGCCGCACCGCCGGCCATCAGCAGAACCAGCCCGGCCGCCCAACCGGCTGCTGCCAGTGGCCGGGCCGCGGCCGCCCGCCGGTGCATCCCGTTCACGCTGCGTCGCATGGCATGCTCCTCGCCGAGGGAGGAAATCGCCGAGAAAACCGGTCGATTGGAAAGATCATCGCATCGGGGCTTCCCCGTCGGCCACACACCGCGATCGATTCGCACAGATAAAAACCTGCCGATCGCCGCGTCGCGAGCCTTTGAGAGTGACCGCCGCTTTCGCTATTATACGGCACCCGGTCGCGACCGTTCAACATGTCGGGCGAACCCGCTGCGCCGCCCCCGGGCTGACAGGAACGACTCTGATCCATTCGTTGAAGGAGTAAAATCATCGTGGCGTCTCCCAGGAACCTGTTGGTGGCTCAATCGGGCGGGCCGTCGCCGGTGATTAATAACAGTTTGCGTGGCCTGGTCGAAACCTGTCGCGAACTGCCGGAAATCGGCACGGTTTACGGCGGCTGGCACGGCATTGAAGGTGTTCTCAAGGAAGAACTGCTCGATTTGACGGCGCAGGATCCCCAGGAAATCGCCCTGTTACGCACGACTCCCGCGGCGGGTTCGATTGGAACCTGCCGGTACAAGCTGCGCGAAAAGCAAACCGAAGACTTTGACCGCGTCCTGGAAGTGTTCAAGACGCACAACATCGGTTATTTCTGCTACATCGGCGGCAACGACTCGATGGACACCGCCAACAAGGTGGCCGAACTCGCGAAAAAACGGGGGGCCGATCTGGTTGGAATTGGCGTGCCCAAAACGATCGACAATGACGTCGGCGACAGCGAATTCAAACTGATTGACCATACTCCGGGCTACGGCAGCGTCGCCCGGTACTGGTCGCACATTGTGCAGTTCGCCAACGAAGAGAATAACGGCAGCTCGCCCGCCGACCCCGTCCTCGTGTTGCAGGCGATGGGGCGGAGCATCGGGTACATCCCGGCGGCGGCCCGGCTGGCCGACCCCGGGCGCGAATTGCCGCTGCAGATTTACCTGGCCGAACGCCCGACCACCATCGAGCAACTTGCCGATAACGTCAACGATCAGATTCGCCGTGATGGGCGGGCGATCGTCGTCGTCAGCGAAGGCCTGAAATTGGGCGATCTGGGCGAAACAAAAGACGCCTTCGGGCACACACAATTCAGCGCGAGTAAAATGACCGTGGCGCAACTCGTCGTGAATGCGCTCAACGAAAAGGGGTTGGCCGCCAAGGGCGCTGCGCGGTGCAACGTGCCCGGCACTGACCAGCGACACAACATGATCTACGCCTCGACGGTCGACCTCGAAGAAGCCTACAAGGTGGGTCGGCAGGCGGCGCTGATGGCGGCAGCCGGGCAAAGCGGCTACATGGCCACGATTTTGCGAAATGAGTCGCCGGTTTACGGAGTGACGTATGGCAAGGCACCGTTGCCCGAAGTGGCCAACAGCGAACGCAAATTTCCCGCAAACTGGATCACCGCCGACGGCGCCGACGTCACCGACGACTTTCTCAAATACGCCGCGCCGCTCGTGGGTGAAGACTGGGTCAGCGTGCCGATGATCGGCGGCCGGCTGCGGCTGGCGCAGCTCAAGCGGATCTTCGCCCCGCAGCAACTCAACAGGTACATTCCCCAGGCCGATCGCAAGTAGCGCGTGCGGCGTGGCATTCTCGCCGTCAACCGACATTCCTTTTAGACCACGTGGAGCCGTCGCGGTGTCAGACAACCCTCTGGAAGCGTATCAAAGGCGGCAGGATTTTCTCGTGGGCATCGACTCCGATGGCTGCGCGTTCGACACGATGGAGGTCAAGCACAAGGAATGCTTCATTCCCAATACGATCAAGCATTTCGGCCTGCAGGCGATTTCCAAATACGCCCGTGAGGCGGCTGAATTCGTGAACCTGTATTCCAAATGGCGCGGCATCAATCGCTTTCCGGCTCTGGTGAACACGATCGACCTGTTGCTCGACCGGCCTGAAGTTGCCCGCCGGCACGTCACGCTGCCCGACATTGCCGGCCTGCGCGACTGGATTCAGCGTGAAACGAAACTCAGCAACCCCACTCTCGAAAAGGAAGTTGCCAAAACCGGCGATGCATCGTTGAAACGCGCCCTGGGCTGGTCGCAGGAAGTGAACGCGGCGATCGAAGACATGGTCGAAGGCGTGCCTCCGTTTCCGTTTGTCCGCGAATCGCTCGAAAAACTGGCGCCACTGGCCGATATGATCGTCTGTTCGGCGACTCCCAACGCCGCCCTCAAGGCCGAGTGGGAAGAACATGGCATTGCGGGCCATGTGGCTGCAATTTGCGGCCAGGAAGTCGGCAGTAAAAAGGAAATCCTCGACCGCACGATTCGCGCCGGCTACGCCCGCGACAAGGTGCTGATGATTGGCGATGCTCCGGGCGACATGCAGGCGGCGCGGGCCAACGGCGTGCTGTTTTACCCGATCAACCCCGGCGCCGAAGACGCGAGCTGGGAGCGGTTCTTCAAGGAAGCGTGCGACCGGTTCCTGAGCGGAACCTACGCCGGCGATTACGAAGCCCGCCTGATCAAAGAATTCGACAGCTACCTGCCGGAACTGCCCCCGTGGAAGAAATGACGGCAAGGAAACAACGCCTCGCGGCCGGTTTTCGCCCGGTGCGTTCAGGTGCCGTCGGGCAGGGAAATGACTTCGCGGAATTTGGCGTACGCAGCGTTCCAGGCTGACTGTTCGCGTGGTTCGTAGTGAACAATGCTGCTCGACGCCCGCACCACTTGCCGGATTTCCCCGAGTGTCGTCACCGCCCCGGCCGTGCGGGCTTGTACGAGCACGTTGCCGAGCGCCGTGGCTTCGATCGGCCCTGCCGCCACGCTGCGGCCGCAGGCATTCGCCGTGAACTGGTTGAGCAATTCGTTCTGACTGCCGCCCCCCACGATGTGCACCACTTCGACCGGCGTTTCTGACAATTCCTCGAGCCAGCTCAATACCAGCCGGTACTTGAGCGCCAGGCTTTCGAGGCAACACCGCACGAGCTCGCCTTCGCTGCCGGGGGGCGACTGGCCCCGCGCCTGACACCAGTTGCGAATTTCGGTGGGCATGTCGGCGGGGTTCAGAAATCGCGGCGAGTCAGGGTCGATGAAGGCGCAAAACGGCTTCGCGGCCGCAGCCAGGCGGGCCAGTTCGGCATAGCTGAACGAGCGCCCGCCACGTTCAAATGCACGCCGGCATTCCTGAACCAGCCACAGCCCCATGATGTTCTTCAACAATCGCCACGTGCCGTCAATGCCGCCCTCATTTGTCAGGTTTAATTCGAGGGCCCGCGCACTCAAGACAGGGTGCGGCAATTCCAGCCCCATCAGCGACCAGGTGCCCGAACTGATGTACGCCCAGCGCGCCGAACCCGTCCGCTCGGTGGGGATGGCCGCCACCGCCGAGCCGGTATCATGCGTGGCGGGGGCCACGACATCCAGCCGGGGCAGCCGGCAGCGGTCGGCCACGTCGCCCCGCAGCTTGCCCAGGTTGGTGCCGGGGCTGACCACTTCAGGGAACATGGCGGCGGGCAGGTCGAACCGACGCAGGACATCAAACGCCCAGCGACTGGTTGTGGCGTTCAGGCATTGGCTGGTCGTGGCGTTGGTGAATTCGACCACCTGGCTGCCGCACAGCAGCCAGTGAAACAGGTCGGGCATCATCAGGAACCGGTCGGCCAGGCCGAGCAGCGCCGGTTGGGTCTGCTGCATGGCGATGAGCTGATACAGCGTGTTGATCGGCATGAATTGCAGGCCGGTCTGGGCGAAGATTTCGCGACGCGGCATTTGCGTAAACGACCAATCCATGACGCCGTCGGTGCGCGGGTCGCGATAGTTGTACGGGTGGCCCAGCATTTCACCGTGCCGCGTGAGCAGCGCGTAATCGACGCCCCAGGTATCGACGCCCACGGAAATGGCCTGATTGCCCAAAGTGTGGGCCGCCTTGGCCAGCCCGCTTTGCACTTCCGACCACAATCGCAGCACGTCCCAGCGCATGGTTCCGGCGACAGGAACCGGGCCATTTGGAAATCGGTGCAATTCTTCAAGGCGCACCCGCTGACCGTCGAACAGGCCGGCAACCACGCGGCCGCTCTCGGCCCCCAGGTCGACTGCCAGGAAGCATTGTTCCGCCATATTGCCGCATCCTCCCGCGTTCGCTGCGAATGCCAGTGAAAGTAACCCGTCACATCTGCCATTTCAAACCGAGTCTAATTCGCCACGCCCGTTGTTGCAAAGCCGCTGTTCGCGAAAAAATCGCGTCAGAGGTTACTCAATAAAGCAATCCCTGACGCGATTATTTGGGGCTGGCGGGGCAGCGTGCGGCCGGCCCCTTCGAACTCGTCAATCAATCCTTTTTCCGCAGGCGATACCGACCGGCCGTAACTTCCTCAATTTTGTGGCCAATTTTAAGGCTGTAGATGGCTCCCGCGACGGCCCGAGTTATCGACTTGGCACCCGAGAGCTTAACAGCCCGTTGAAAAACGCAAATTCAAAACGAGCCGCGACCGTCAGGGAGTGGTACGGGTCGCCAATTCTTCGCGGGAAACCACTCCGTCACGGTCGCGGCTCGTTTTTCATTGAACGGCTATGCTTGAGCCGATGCGGCGCGCGCGAGATTCAATTCGAGGAGCCGTTCGAGGATTTCCTCGTTGCTGAGCGCGGTGGGCCAGCCGTAGGCGGCGAAGACGGCTTCGTCGAGTCGGCGGTGGGCCAGGTCGAGCCAGGTGGGGCGCTCGTTGTAGAGGTTCGTCAGCGTGCGCTTCGCCAGCAGTTTGGCCGAGGCGTCGTCTTTCGGGACAACCCGCGGATAGCGCACCGTGCCAATGCCGCGCTCGTTCACGTCATGGACGTAGCGCTGCCAGGGGCCGTCGGCCGAGCCGGGGAATTCGAGGATTTCTTCGCGGGTCCATTCGGGCGGGTTGAGCCAGTTGCTCCGCAGCGTGTCGAGCTCCTTCGCCGCGGCGGCAATGGCGGCCGCCTGCGTTGCGCTTGGGGTCGGGAAGGGGAATGTTTCGAAACAGGTCGTGGGGGTGTAGCGGAAGCCGCTTTCGCGCTCGCGCACTTGCGTTCCCTGCGCTCGTGTCCACGTTTCATGAATGCGCGAATGAAGCACACCGAAGAAGTAGTCATCCGAGCGAGCGATCGCAATAAGTTGGTGGTCGGGTAAAGTCGGGCTAGCCATCCACGCGAAAACGCGGTGCTTTGCGACTGTGGGGGTAACGATGAAGCGATCCAAAATGCGTAGCGCGTCACGCATTGCCGGGCGTGCCTCAACATGAATCCACCATCGCGTCTTGTAAGATTCGCGTTTGTTTTCCTGCCGAACGGAGTAAAGTTGCGCCCGTGTGTACTCGAACGGCGCTTCGTACAGCGCAGCGTCGGCCGCTGCTGTTTCCACGCCGAAGTCGATAATCCACATGTCGCGCGCTCGTCGGGTGAC
>JAJXXL010000142.1 GCA_021781115.1 Planctomycetota bacterium | reverse complement strand
CGCGCACCGTCGATTCGGTGATCAATCACCGGGTTTATGGGGGCCGCGACATTGTCGTACAGGTTGCAGGCGGCGTGCGGGCCGATGTGCTCACCGCGGCCCGCGACTCGTCGCTGGCCCACGAAGACGCTACACTGGGTGAGGTCTCGCGGCGGAGCAGTCAACCGCGGCCACAATTGCCGGCCGGCCGCTGGTGGTGGGACGCCGCCGAATGACCGCGGCGTTGCCCGCCTCGACAAATCTGTTCCCTGGGCCGCGTTGGCGCGCCTGACCCTGCTGGGGCGGCATTGCCCCGGTTTCTTCGACCGTGGGCCGGTGTGTAGTCGAGGCATGGCTGGCCGCGAACTCGGGGCGAAATTGGCAGCGCATCGATCGCGGCAATTCCCTGGCGAGGTTGGTATGATGCGTGCATCGAACTGCACAGACTCATCGAGCCACAGGGAAAGCGGGCGACATGGAATGCGTCATTCAGGTGCTGGCCGGCCCTGCATCGGTTGGCAAGACCGATCAGTTGCTCGAACGCTATCGCAACGCGCTGCTGCGGGCGGCGCAAGAGGTTCGCCCGGGCAGCACGCTGTGGCTTTCGCCCACCAATCGCTCCTGCCAGGAAATTCGCAGGCGGCTGCTCGATTCGACGCTTCCAGTTGTCTTCAACCCGAATGTGTTCACGTTCGATGAATTCGCGCGGCGAATTGTTGAAACGGGGCCGCAGCGCGTGATCGAAGCGCCCAGGGCCGTCTTGCGAACGCTGCTGCGCGGTATTGTCCACCGGCTGACCGATGCAGGTCAGTTGCAATACTTTGCCGGCATTGCGCCAACGGCCGGTTTTCTTGACACGGTGGTCGGGTTGATCGCCGAGTTGAAAATGGGCGATATCTGGCCTGAAGATTTCCGCCGGATCTGCAATGACGCCGGCGCGACGCCGCGCGATCGCGAACTGGCACTTCTTTACGAGCAATACCAGGCCGCGCTGATTGCGCGAAATCTGTACGACCAGGACGGGTTGTTCTGGTCGGCCCGCGAGGCCCTCAAACACGGACATTCGGGCGGATTCGGCCAGTTCGATCTGGTGGTCGTCGATGGTTTTACCGATTTTGCGCACGCCCAGTTCGACATCCTGTTTCAATTGGCAAAAAGCGCCAGTGAAACCTGCGTGTCGCTGCTGCTCGAAACGCCCGTGCGGCGGCCCGACCTGTTCGCGAAAACCCAGGCGGTGCTGGCGCGCTTGCAATCGCGGGCAACCGTCCATGTCGATCATTGCAAACCGGTCGCCGCGACCGGCGCCGAGGGCCGCCCCAAGGCGCTGGACTTGCTCGGCCATAATTTGTTTGGTAATCCGCGGGAAGTCGAAGTGGCCACGGAGTCGGCGGGCGTTGAAATTCTGGCGGTCGCCGGGCATCTGGCGGAAATGCAGGAACTGGCAGCCCGGGTCAAATCGCTGCTGCTGGACGGAGTCAAGCCCGATCAAATCGTCGTCGGTCTGCGCAACATTGGCGATTACGCGAGCTTGATCGACGAGACGTTCACTGCGGCGGGCATTCCGATCGCATGCGAAGCGGGGCAGCCGCTGTCGCGATTTCCCGTCATCAAGGCTTTAGTCAGCGTGTTGCAACTTGAGGTCGACGATTGGCCGTTCGACCAGCTCTGCGCGGTGCTGCACTCCAACTACTTTCATCCGGCGTGGGATGAATTCGCACAGGGCGGGGCGGCGTTCGCGGCCACGCGGGCCCTGCGCAGCGAAAAACTGGACGGCCAGCGCATGGTAATCCTCGAAGTTTTGCAGCGCGAGGCAACCCGCGCTGCCGACGACGCTTCTCACGCGGCCAGCGGATCGGCCCGCCAGCAACGGCGTGAAACCGCCGCGCGGGCCTACGCCCTGCTTGACCGGCTGTCACGGGCCGTCGAACCGTTGCGGCAGCCGCACGATTGGGAGACCTGGGGCTCGGTGCTATGCGACCTGGCGCAGGAACTTGGGTTGCTCAATGGGCTGGCTCCCCAGGGAGTCGACGAATCGGCCCCGGCCGATTGGCAGGCGTGGCAGGCGTTTCAATCGCTCCTGGCCGTGCTGAGCGCGACCGAACGCCTGCCCCCCGCCAACGGCGCCCCGACAATCAAACGCCCGCTCGCCGAGTATCTTTTCGAACTGACTGATCTGTTGCACGAGGAAGCAGTGTACAACAGCCCGCCTGAGGCCGGCCGGGTGCGGGTGCTCGATGCGGCGCAGGTTCGGCACCTGGATGTGCCGCACCTGTTCCTGGCCGGGTTGACCGAAACGAGCTTCCCGCGACATCGGGGCGACGACTGCCTGTATAGTTCTTCTGAGCGACAGCGATTGCTTGAACGGGGCTTGTCGCTGGGCCAGCGCAGCGATCGCAACCAGGAAGAAATGTTGATGTTCTACGGTGTCGTCACCCGGGCCCGGCAGCGCCTGGTGCTGAGCTATCCGGCGGTGGGGGGCGAGGGGCAGCCGCTGTCGCCCAGCCCCTACCTGACGATCCTGCGCAGCCTGTTTGACCCCAAAACGCTTGCCTGCCCGGTGCTCGAGCAGCTCAGCCCGATTCCGCCGCCCGAGCGGGTGCTGACATGGTCCGATGCGCGCGTGCGCGGCATGCATGACGCGCTCGACCGGCGGCCCGGCCTGCTTCGCGCCCTGTGCGAGCGCCCCGATCAGTTTCCGGCCGTCGCCAACTTGCTCGCGGCGGTCGAGTTGACAAATCTGCGGTTTCATACCCCGGGGTTTACAAACTTCGAAGGCCGGCTGGAAAGCGATTGGTCGGCACGACTGCTCGCCGAACGTTTCCCCCGCGACTATGAGTTCAGCGCAACGCAACTCGAATCCTACGCCGCCTGCCCTTTCCGGTTTTTTATGGAACAGGTGCTGAACCTGGCCCCGCCTGAATCGCCGGAACTGGAAACCGATTTTCTGCAACGCGGCGTGCTGGTGCACGACGTGCTGGCCGAACTGCATCGGCAATTGATCGCTGCCAAACCGCCCCACGCCGGGCAGGATCTGGCTCAGCGGTTCATGGCAATTCTCGAATCGGAGCTGGAACGTGAACCGGGGCGTTCCGAAGTCAGAGCCGCGTTGCAAAAGGTCGAACGCCGATTGCTGGCCGAATGGGCTGAAGCCTACGGCCGCCAGTGGGACGATTACTGCCAGGCATGGAGCGACGACTTTGACGCGCCGCCCGCGCCCCATGCGCTGGAGCTGGCATTTGGTTCGCCCCTGTCGAAATCTGACAAGCCGGCCGAGCCGGCGCCGCCCTGTCTGACACTCGGGCCGCACACCAACGAAGTTCGAATTCGCGGCCGGATCGATCGGATTGACTTGGGCCGCAACAACGGCCAACCCTGTTTCGCCGTCATTGACTACAAGACGGGGCGCGAAAAGCAGTCGAGTCAAAAGGCCGTCGCCGCCGGCCTCACGCTGCAATTGCCGCTGTACATGCTTGCCGTCGAACGGCTGCAACTGGCGGGCCCCGGCGCGCGGCCCGGCCAGATGGGCTATTGGTTTCTGAAAGCCCAGGGTTTTGTTCCTGGCCTCAAAACCGATGCGCGGCGCCGCTCAAATGCCGGGCAATTGGCCATGTCGGCGATCGAGCCGCTTGACGCTGCCGTCTGGTCGGCCGTGCTGCAAACGCTGGAAGAAGTCGTCCCGCGGTTGGCGTCAGGAATTCGTCGTGGCGAATTTCCCGTGTACAACGCCGATCAGGACTGCACGCAGTATTGCCCGTTCGACACCGTCTGCCGGGTCGGCCAGATTCGCGCATTGCCGCCCGAACTCGGCAAAACGCTGAATCCTGACGGCGACGCAGACGACGCCCACGCCTGACGGCCGGCACGCGACGACGTTTCAGACCGCAACACCCCAACAATTCACGTTCAACCGCCACCCCATGCCGCCGACTGCCCCCCACTCAGCCGACAAGCCCCCAGCACACGGCGCCCTGCCGGGCGATACGCCGCTTACGCCGCAGCAACACGCGGCTATTCACACGCAGGGCGTGTCGGTGGTGCTGTCGGCAGGCGCAGGCTGTGGTAAGACGTTTGTGCTGACGCAGCGATTCATGTCGCACCTGGCGCCCGCCGGGCCAGACGCAGCCGAACCTGTACCTCAAGCATCGCTGGGCAGCTTGGTGGCGATAACGTTTACCGAGCGGGCGGCCCGCGAAATGCGCGAACGCATTCGGGCCGAATGCGCCCGGCGGATCTGCGCCAGCCCCGCCGCCGTCGCACCGCACTGGCTGCAAATCGCCCGCGAGATGGATTCGGCCCGCATCAGTACGATTCATGCGTTTTGCGCTGCGCTGCTCAGGTCGCATGCGGTCGAAGCCAATCTTGACCCCCGGTTCGGGCTGCTCGATCAAACGACGACCGGCCCATTTTTGCGGCGGGCGACGGCCGATGCGGTTCGCGATCTGCTCGTCGCCGAAGACGCCGACTGCATGGACCTGATCTTCGAATTCGGTCTGGAAAAAACGCGCGGCCTGATCGAGTTGATGATTGCCGATCGCAGCCGTATTGAATTTCGAGACTGGCTCGCACTGAGCGGCGAAGATCTCGCAGCCCGCTGGCGGGCGGAATGGCGCGATTTCGCAATTCCCGCACTGGTCAGGCGGCTCATCGATTCTGACGCCGCCCTGTGCACCGAACGATTGCTGACAGCGCACGCCCCCAGTCACGCTGCCATGCTCGACCATTGCCAGGCGGTGCTCGCTGCGCTCGTGGGCTTGCGCGCGAACGCTCAGCCCGAGCCGCTCCTGGACGAACTTGTGGCCCACGCGCGGGTTCAGGGCGGAGGCGGCAAAAAAGCCTGGCCCAGCGACGCGATTTACGAGCAGGTGAAAACGGCGTTTGAAGGTTTGCGAACGGCGGCAGCGCGCACCCGGCAAGACTTGAGTTGCGACGAGCAGCAGGTACCGCTCGCGGCCACGCTCGGCGTCAAGGCGTTGCGCGTTGTCGAACGCGCCTGCCGAATGTACGACCGCCGCAAACGCGACGCCGGCCTGCTTGACTTCGACGACCTGTTGTCGCGCGCCCGGGATCTGTTGCGCGATTCGCCTTCGGCGCGCGACCGGGCCGCGGCGGGAATTTCGCATTTGATGGTCGATGAGTTTCAGGACACCGACCCGGTGCAGGCCGAAATCGTGCGGGCCTTGTGCGGCGACGAGTTGCTGCGGGGCAAGCTGTTTCTTGTGGGCGACGCGAAGCAGTCGATTTACCGTTTTCGCCGCGCCGAGCCCCGCGTGTTTCATGAATTGCGGGGCGAAATCCCTGCTGCGGGTCGGCTGCCGCTGAGCCTGAACTTTCGCAGCCAGGCGCCCATCTTGTCTTTCGTCAATGCGCTGTTCGATGGAGCGCTGCACGCGGGGTACGAGCCGCTGGCCCCCCACCGCCCACGGGTTTCGCCCGAGCCGTGCATCGAGTTTCTGATCTCGGCGCCCGATGCCGCGGCTGCCCCCGGGCAGGCATTCGCCGCCGAGCGCCGCACCCGCGAGGCCGACTGGATCGCGCGGCGGCTGCACCAGTTGCTGCACGACGGCGTCGCCCGGATCCACCAGACTGACAGCGACAGTGGCCCGCTGGCCCGGTGTGCCGCACCGCGCGACGTCGTCATTCTGTTCAAGGCGATGTCTGACGTGCGCTATTATGAAGCGGCCCTGCGCAATTGGGGGCTCGATTATTACGTCGTGGGGGGGCGGGCGTTTTATGCCCAGCAGGAGGTCGCCGATGTTGTGAACCTGTGCCGCTGCCTGGCAGCCCCTGACGATGACGTCAGCCTGGCCGGCGTGCTGCGGTCGCCGTTCTTTGCACTCTCCGACGACACGCTGTTTGCCCTGGTTCACGAGGCCCGGTCGCTGGGGGCGGCGTTGCGTCAGCCGGTGCCGGCGCATCTCGGCGAATCGCAGCAACGTCAGGTCGAACACGCCCGGCGCGTGCTCGACGAGTTGCGGACCCACAAAGACCGCCTGCCGATTGCGGCCTTGCTGAATCTCGCGATCGAGCGCACCGGCTATGACGCGGCACTGTTGGCCGAGTTTCTCGGAGAGCGCAAGCTGGCCAACCTGCGCAAGTTGATTGGCATGGCGCGGCAGTTTGATCAGGCGGGGCTGTTCACGCTGCCCGACTTCGTGCAGCAGTTGACAGATGCCGTCAACCATGAAACCAACGAATCGCTGGCGGCAACCCACCCCGAATCGAGCAACGTCATTCGCCTGATGTCGATCCACCAGTCGAAAGGCCTTGAATTTCCGATCGTCGTCGTGGCCGATATGGATCGCGCCCCGCATCATGTCGCGCCGGCAGCCGCGCTCGATCACCGCGTCGGGCCGGTCGTAGCGCTGGGCGAAAAATTCGGCGAGAAGCGTGAGAACCTGGGGCTTAAACTGCTGCGACTGCACGAAGCCGCCGAAGACGCCCAGGAAAACCTGCGCCTGCTGTACGTTGCTGCGACACGCGCCGCCGACCTGCTGATCCTGTCAGCGAATCTGAAGCAGCCGGGGTGTGTTACGCAGCCCTGGCTCAAGCTGGTCGAGGCGCGATTCGAACTGGCCTCGGGCATGCCGCGAACCGATCCTGAAACCGGGGCTTCGCTCATTCCTGAGCGGTCGCGCGCCGATGTCCCTGAAATTCGGGTGCACGCGACCCGCCCCGAACCGGCGTTACAGCAAGCCCGGGCCCGGCGGGCCGCCCTGCCGCTCAAGGACTTTCGCGCCACGTTCGATGCTGCCGAGCCGGCCTCACTGCCCGCCTCGCTGGAAAGAATCTTCGCCGACCCCGACGGGCGCTGGCGATTTAACGTCTCCCAAATCGAAACGCATGACGAAACGCTGCGGCGCCGCCCGGCCCCTGCCGGCGCTCGCCGGAACGCGCGAGCGACCACCGGGCCGCGCGGCGCGATCGAGCCGTTTCAGGTCATCGGTGAGTTGGCTCGCGACCATGCGGCGGGCGTGGCGGCAGCCGATGCCGAACAGTTCGGCAGGCTGGTTCATGCCCTGTTCGAACGAGTCAATTTCGCGGCTCCGGGCGACCTGTCGGCCCTGCTGGAAGCGTGCTGCAACCCGTTTCAAACCGGGCCGCCCCGCCACTTGCACGTGGCGGCACAACGCAGCGTCGCGGAATTCGTTCGATCGCCTGCCGGTCGCGAAATCGCACGAGCCCGGCGCTGTTTTCGCGAAATTGAGTTCATGTTGCATTGGCCCGCCGCGGCGCGCCCCGCCGCGCAGCAGATCGTGACGGGCACCATTGATTGCCTGTACCAGGCGGCGTCGGGCGCATGGGTGGTTATCGATTATAAGACGAGCGCCCTGCATCAAGCCGCCGACGCCAAGGCGAAACTCGAACAGTACGCGGTGCAATTAGGGGTCTATTGCCTGGCAGTGCGGCAAATGCTCGGCCAGGCACCAGACCGCGTTGAGCTGGCGCTCGTGGGCAACGGCGTGCAGATCATAGCGCTGACGCCCGGCGAAGCGTTTCTCAATGATGTCGCGTGCCGCGTGAACGCTGTACTCGATGATTTTCGCCGCGGCGAATCAGAAACGAAACCGGGTTAACCTGCCGCGTGCCAGTCAGCTGCCGGATTCCGTTTTTTTTGCATCGCTCGGCGGCTTCTTCGCGGTTTTCGACGGCGAATCGTGCAGTGCCTTGTCGGCGGCCTGCTTCATGTCGGCCGCAACGCGCTTGTCGAATTCAATGATCTGGATCCACGACAGGGCCTCCTTGGCGAGCACGCGGCTGCCCTCGGTATCATCCTTGGCCTCGTCGACCACCTTGGCCAGCGACGCCAGCGCTCCCTTGTAATCCTTGCGCAGGTGCAGGATCCGCCCTTCGTAATAAGTGATAAACAACGCCGGCTCGATCCGGTCGCGATATCGTTGCAACTGGGCATACGCCGCCTCGCCGTTTTTCGCAGCCAGCGGCAGGGAAATGGACGTGTGAATCAGCATTTTCGCCGATTCGACCGGCTGCTCGTCGATGGCCTTATTCAGGAACTCCAAAGCTTCGCCCACACGATTGGCCTGCGCGAGAAAGGTGCAGTACAACACCTTGAGATGCAGATTTTGCGGATCTTTTTGCACCAGGTCGAGTAAGGCCCGTTCGCGTTCGGCCGTGGCAGGCGCCTGGGCCAGGGCGCCCGCGTAAAGCGCCGCCGATTCGAGACTGTGGTTTTGCGCCTCGTCGATCTCACGCGCATACCGAATCGCGTCGTCATAGTCGCGAACCATGAGCAAGACCTGTACCCGCTGCCGTGCCAGGTGCGCGTCATTGGGCGACAGCGTCATCAGTTTTTCCAGGATCGTTTTTGCCTCGGGCGCCAGGTGCGCATGCGTGGCGTAAATCAGCATTTGCGGCAGGAATTCGGGCGCTTCCTGGCTCAGGGCGATGCCCGTTCGAAATGCACTGAGCGCTGCAACCGCGTCGTTCTTGCGGGCATACGCCGACGCGGCAAAGAGCGCGATTGGAGCCGACGATTTGTTCTGCTCGTAAATCTTCAGCAAGTCATCGACCGCCTGCTGGTTGCCCTCCTGCATTTTCATGCCGAGTTGGTAGGCACGGTACACCGCGTTTTCGGGGTCGAGCGCCAGCGCCTTTTGAAGCTGGTCGAGCGCCGGATCCGGCAGGTTCAGCCGCGTCAGCGCCAGCGCCTTGAGAAAGTGCCCTGAGGCGGTGGACGATTTATCCAATTTTTCTAGCGCTTCCTGGGGCTTGCCGATCGACAACAGCACCTTCGCCTGCGATTCGACTTCGCCCGATTTGTCAGTTTGGCACCCCGCCGCCAAGAGTGCGGCGCCACAGCACGTCCAGCACGCCAGGAATCGAATGTTCATCACGAGCAAGCTCCCGCAAAATGACGTCACCCGCGTTCGGCAATGAGCGCGGAGATTGTTTGGACGCTGCCTCAGTAACTCAGGGCGAAATCAAACCGGTTTCGCCCGGGGTTGACCAGGCGATTGAGCCGCACGACCTTGCGCGGCTGCGACGCTTCTTCAATGCTCGAAGGCTCGCCCAGGTCGGCCTGCGGTAAAACTTTGACAATCACCCGCTGCCGGCCGATGACGGCGCCCTGTTCACCCGCGGCATACCCGAGCCGAAATTCGCCGCGGTCGTCAGTAAACGCCGAAGACGGCCTCCCGGCAGGAAACTGGCTTTCGGTGACGGGTTGAAACACAACTTCGGCGCGCGCCGGACGGCCGTAAAAAGTCACACGGCCCGTCACCCGGGCGAGGTGCGCATCGCTGCCGCCACAGCCGATACAGGCTGCAACACAGGCCAGGGACAGGCCGGCGCCCCGAACCCAACTCAGGACCGTGGGCGGGGCGTGGCCGCTGCGGGGCGCAGTCCAGCGACACGTGATCATAATCGCCTTTTTTTGCACGCGCCGCGCCCGATTTACCGACGGGCGGCGCGGGGTGGGAAATCAATAGGATCCGTCGGAAACGACGTCGGCGTTGGCAATCGTCGAGAGCGCCCCGAGAACACCCTGATTGATCCCGTTTTGCAGGAATTTGACAGAGCCGTCGCCAAACAGAAAGTACGCGCCGCCGACATGAGCCGATTGGTAGGAGTAAAATGGGCGGCCATCGGAACTTTGCGGCACGATACGCGGGGTGGGGTTAATGGGCATCGGGTCGGCAACTGACAGCGGGTCGCCGGGGCAATTTGGAGATTGAAAATCATACGTCGAGCCATACGGCCCCACGACCCAGTAGGAATTGGGTATCGATTGACCGCCGGTCGAGGCAAAGAAGTCGACCGCGGCCATCGCCCAGGGATATTCGACCTGCAACGTGGGCAGCGATGAGTTCCAGCCCGAGTAGGTCAGCAAACCTCCCCCTTTTTCACCCATGATGAACGTGTTCGACATGCCGTCCTGGACGTTTTGATTGCGGCAGGTGCTGTTGTACCCGAAGGCGCCGCGCGTGGCCTTGGGCCATTGGAACCAGTAATCGAACGGAGCGCCGGCGCAGCCGGCATAGGCCCCGATCGTCGGCCGAATCGCGTCGGCGCCATGCGAAAAGGAATAGTCGGTCGGTGCGCCGGCCATCCAATGCGGCGGGGTGTAGCCATCGCCGCCGATCACGCCGCGATGCGATGCGCTGGGGCAAATCAGCACCGGGATCCAGGTTTGATTCAGCGGCCAGCACTTGTGGTCGTTGGCGTTGTTCAGCGGCGAGAGCCAGGATTCGCCAAAGTTGTAAGCCTTGTACAGGTTTCCTTGTTCGAGCGCCGGCAGGAGCATGTGAAACCCCGTCCAATGCCCCCGATACAGTAGCGGCCCGTAAGCCACCGACGGGGGCGGGGGGTTGCCATCGGCCTGACGCACGAAACTCGGAGGAAACAGCCCGTGGGTCGATTCGTAGCTATGTAACGCAATGCCCAATTGTTTCAGATTGCTCAGGCATTGCGCAGCGCGCGAGCGTTCGCGCGCCTGTTGTACGGCGGGCAGCAACAGGGCCACCAGAACGCCCAGAATCGCGACCACGACGAGCAGTTCGATCAGGGTGAACCCGCGCGCCGTCGGTTTGCATTTCCTCACTGACAACCTCCCGAAGGGGACGGCCCGCAACGCACGCGGCTTCTGGTCGTGTGACGCCCGGCACGGGCCAGAGCGACGATTGGCCGCCTCAGCCGTTTATTTTCCCGGTTCAGCGAGTCGCTGTCCATACCGGATGCTGAGCGGAACCTCCAACCCATGCGATTGCATCAGGTTATCGTCGGACAAAACGTCATGCGCGTTACCATCGGCCTGCAGCCGACCCTGATCGAGCACGACCACGCGCGTGCACAACTCCAAAACCAGCTCCAGGTCGTGGCTGGCAATGATTTTGGCCGCCGGGCACTGCCGTAAGACTTCGATGAACCCGCGCCGGGCCCTCGGGTCGAGGTTGCTCGAGGGTTCGTCGAGCGCCAGCAGGCTTGGCTCACATGCCAGAACACCCGCCAGGCAGACCCGCCGCCGCTCGCCAAAGCTCAATTCATGCGTTCCCCGGCCCTCCAGCCCCGCCAGGCCCACGGCCGCCAGGCAATTGGCCACGCGCCGCCGCACTTCATCGGCAGGAAACCCGAGGTTCAGCGGCCCGAAAGCCACGTCGTCGAGTACGGTCGAACAGAACAACTGGTCATCAGGGTTCTGAAACAAAAAGCCGACCACCCGCCGCACTTCGGGCAGCGTCGCCGCCGTCACCGGCATGCCCAGAACCTCAATTGTCGCCCCGCGCGCCACATCGCTGGTAATCACTGAGCCACCGCTGTCGCGACGATCGGCCGCCGATTGACGGCGGGGCGCGGCCGCCCCCAATTCACCAGGCAGCAACCCATTCAGATGCAACAGCAACGTCGTTTTTCCCGCTCCATTGGGGCCGACCAGCCCAATCGACTCATTCAGGCCCAATTCAAAGCTGACGTCGCGCAGCGCGGGGTGGCTGCCAGGGTAACAATACGACAGGCGGTCAACCCTGAGGATCGGCGCAAGGCTCGAACTGGGCACGGCAGGCGGTCCAATCAGAAATTGTAGGCGGCGCGGTCGTCGCCGGGCCGGCATGTCATTCGAGCGCCCGAATGCGGCCGTCCCACCCGCGGGCGCACATGGCCGAATGGATCCGCTCGGCGCGGTCGAGTGAACGGATTAACAGCCGGCCCAGCAGTTGCGCAGCCGCCGACCACTCGCGCCACGCGCCGCGCGAACTGAATGTGCGCGCCCGCCGCGCCGCACGCATTTTCGCCAGCTCATCAAACACCACGAACGTGTACCGGTACATGAATGCCAGCATCGCCGCGATACCCCGCGGCATGCCGCAGCGTTGCAGCCCTGCGAGGAGGCGGTCGAACGGCGTGACGTTGACCAGCCATAACCCAGCCAGCAGCGAAAGCACAGACCGTACGGCAATGGCTGCGGCAGCCGGCAGGGCATTGGCCAAGCCGTCGCCCAAGGGCACCGCAAATGCCAGTCCGCAAACTAGTGGCATCACGAACCCCACGCGCCGCACCAGGTACGCCACAGGGATTTCCGCCACACTGTGGGCCGCGAACAGCACGCATGCCAGGCAGCCGTGCACCGGCCAGGCAGAAATCGGGATGAGCGCCGCCGCCAGGATGGCCGCCAGCGTGAGCACGATTTTCAGCCGCACCGGAAGTCGATGACAAATGGTGTTGCCGCGACTGAAACGGTCGAGGAACTCAGGCGACATGGTTGCCCTCGGCGGCGGCTCCGCGCGGCTTGGCAAACAGGCGTGCGAACAGGTGTGCCATGACAAACACGACGAGCGTCCCCAGCACGCCGGCCAGTGAAATTGACGCCTTTGACCAAAATCCCGCCCGGTCGCCCGACCATGGCAGCGGCACCGAGTAGCCAAACGGGTTCAGGCCCGAGGATTCTTGCGCCAATTGATCAAACTGGGCTGCCTGAGCGACCGTTTCAAGGCCGTCGGCCGCGTCGGACGCAAATGGCGCCAGGAACGCGGCAACGGCCAGCGCCAGAACGAGCCCCGCCCCGGCAAACCGCCCGGCGCCCAACCAGCTCGCCGACGAGTCGTCTGGTGCATAGATCAGTTCGGGGCGTTGCGTGAGAACGCAACTTACGATCATGCCGGTGATGAGCGCCTCGCCCACACCGATCAGGCTGTGATACGCCGCCATCAACAGGAACACCCGCGGCATATTGAAACCGTCGGCCAGATGCGACGCGGCGAATTCGATGCAGAACAGCGACGCCCCCGCCAACACGCTGACCCACGCCGCAATGACCGACCCCACCAGCACACCCCGCGGCCCGCCGACAAAACGGCGAATCGATGCATACACAACGTACCCGCCCAGGGAACCGACGACGCCCATATTCAGCACGTTCGCGCCATAGGCCAGCCAGCCTCCGTCGGAAAACAGCGCCATTTGCACAAACAGTACGAGCGCCAACGCCAGGCAACCGGCCCACGGCCCCAGCATGACAGCCGCCAAGAGTCCTCCCAGTATGTGCCCCGACGCAGGCAAACCGAACAACGGAAAGTTCACCATCTGGGCCGCAAAAACCAGCGAGGCCATCATGCCCGTCAGCGGTACGGTGCGCAACCGGGCCGTCGCAGCCAGATTCCGCCAGCTCAAAGCCAGCGCCCCGCCTGCCGCCGCCCCAGCGGCGACGCACACGTCCGTACTGAGAATCCCATCGGCAATGTGCATGAGAATAGCCGCACGCCAAAAGCGGTAACCACCACGGCGAATTTCAAAATCAACCGCGCGCCCGTACCCGCTAATCTAGCCCGGCTCTCGGCCGTTTGCAACGCACGCCTGCGGTAGCTGACCCTGCCAACACCCTGAACGGCGGGCGCAACGCCGCCCCGCCCTGCGCTGCCGCAACCGCCGTGCGACAACGGCGGCCGCGGCAGTGGTGAATTTGCAAGATTGTGCAACACGCGTGGTCAGAAGTCTCGTCAGGGAAGGCGAACCGTTTGCAGGTCCAACTGGTCGCCCTTGGCCTGAATTACGATGGCGAATTGATCGTTCAGGCGATCGAGTTCGACCACGCCCGCGAGTTCAGGAACCGGCTCAAACGATTGGCCGGCCGTTCCTCCATTGGGCACAGGGGTTGTTAACCCTTCTTCCCGCGCCACGTTCTCCAGGCTGACCTTCATCACCCCCCGTGCCGAGTTCGACAGCAGCAGGTATTTCCGCCCCGCCTGCTCGTACACGATCATATCCAGCGGGCGGTTTCGGTTTCCCAACTCAGCCACCGTCGTGCCCCGCGTCTTTTCGCCTGCCTTCAGCGCATTGACCGGCAGCCGCACCAGCGGCGTGCAGACAAAACCCGCCAGCAGGTTCGGTTGACCGTTAATCATCAGCGGCACGAACGTGCGTATCGGCGCCGCGTCTTCCGACCGCCCATGCGCTGCGTGATAAATCTCAACGCTGGTTCCGACCGCCGCATCGGCAAACGGGAACGGAATCACATGCACACTCGAGGGAGCACTGCTGCTGGCGAGGCCGGAAACGTAGACTTTCCCTTCCATGTACGCCAGGTCAGTAATCGCGTCTTGGCGAAGATTTTGCGAGCGGCCATTGCGATTGACCACTTTGTCTTCGGGCGCATCGGGCAGCACGATTTTCGAGTACGGAATGTTGCTCAGCGAAAGCAGGCTCAGCCGATCGCCGTTCGCAACCCGTACGATGGCCGCCGTGGCCGAAGCGCCGCGACCGCTCGAGACGGACAGGTAGGCATGGCCGGTATCCGGGTTCACGGCCAGATCCTGGATCGCAATTTCAGCAACGGGAGTTTTCAGCAGTTCGGCGAGCTGCGCATTGACGCCCGCAATATTCAAATCGGCTTGTGGCGTCTTCTCGGCCAGGTCTCCCGTGGCCAGCGCGTAAATTGTCGCCGCGCCAGGATCGCCCGCGAACAGAATTCCATCGGGGCCGAACACCAGCGGCCCGGCCGATTTCAAACTCGCCGTGCCTGCTTTCAGGCCCCACTCGGCCGCGTGGGCGGCCGCCGTGAATGCCAGCAGCAGCGTCGTCAACACCCCGCACCGGAACACGTAATTCCACCGGCACGGAGCGCAGGCGTAACGACGTGGGCGTCCAGAATTTGACATGGGAAGACTCCTTCAGCTCAAAAGGAAAGTCTGTTCAGGCGGGGTCGACACAGCCCGCGCCCTGAAGGATTCGCAGCGGTCGTCACCCGACTGGCGTCCGCCCAATCAGCGTGCACTATGCCGCACCGCTTGCCAGATTGCAAGGTGGAGTACAGCCCGCCCGCGGTCAAAACCAACCCGCAGAAGCCGCGAGGTTACTCGCCGGCTTGAACGCTGGCTCGACGTTCGTCGACACCGCCGACCGGCGCCAGCAATCGCGGACTCTGCTGCGCGGCAGGGCGGCGTACTGGCTTGCGAAATCAACGCACGGCATTGGCCCGATTCGCGGCGGTTTGAATCTAACGGACGGATATTCTCCGGGCCGAGTTTATCCTTGACCCAGACGCGGTAGGTGTCGACGGACTTCGAACGGACATGCATCTTTTTCGCGACCTCGTGCCTATCCAACGCCTGGCCGATGAGCTGGAATGCGCGAGAGACGTTAAAGCTTGTTGCCATTCTCGCGGATTTCCTGATCGCAAAGGCCAGCGGGCCGGCCCGGCCCGGCCTGCTGGCGACCGAACCAGGTGCGGTATTTGTGGCGGGCAATGGCGCGGGCCGCCAGCGACAGTTTTCGAAATCGGCTCAGTCGCACGCGGCGGCTCAGAACGTCGAGTGGCCGGCATTCAATGGCGTCGAGCAAGCCGCCATAAATGCCGATCATGGTTTCCAGAATCGGCTGGCCTGGCGGGTCGAGGTAGTCGAACAGGGCGTGGGCGCGGGTGTAGTATTCCCGCGCGCGGGCGATTTCAAACTGCATCAAATCGACAAACCGTTCGCCAGGCAATCCGGCGGCGAGTTCGGCGGGCGTGCACCCGAACCGCACCAGGTCTTCGCACGGCACGTAAACGCGGCCCAGCGCAGCGTCTTCACGAACGTCGCGGAGTATATTCGTGAGTTGAAACGCCGTACCGCAATCGACCGCTGCGGGCAACGCCCGCCCGTCATGAAACCCCCACAGGTGAATGCACGCCAGGCCAACCGCCCCGGCGACATGATAGCAGTATCGCGAAAGTTCGCCGAAGGACTCGACGGCCACCGGGTGTAGATCCATTTCGACGCCCGTAATGACGGCGGCCAGGTATTCGACGGGAATCTGATAGCGGGTCACGACATCGGACAGGGCCGGCAGCACGGGGTGCGCAAAAGTTGCGGGAGCAGCGCCGCGGCAGGCCGCGGTAAGGTGGGCCCGCCAGGCAACGAGGTCGGCGGCGCGATCGGCTGGGGGGCGATCGTTATCGCCGAGGTCGTCGGTGATCCGCATGAACGCGTACAGCACACACATCGCCCGAAAACGGTCGGCGGAAAGCGTCAGAAACGAATAATAGAAATTTCGCGCCGTCCGCCGCGACAGCGACCGGCACCAGGCGTACGATTCGGCCAGTGTGAGGCCGGCCGGCGGCGCGTCGGGCGTTGGCGAAAACGAATCGGTCATGTCGCCCCGGCCCCAGGTTGACGCAGGTTGGCGAGCAAACCCCGCAACACGTTCAACAGGCTGCGGACCCCGACACGGGCCGCGGCCGATTTCGTCACGACCGGGCGCTCGTCCCACACGCGGTAGCCGATCTGTTCGATCCGTTCGAGAATCTTCAAACCACCGCCTGCGAACATTTCGAGCGGCAGTTGCTGCCGCGCAGGAAACCGCTGCCACGCCGGGGCGCCGTCGCCGAAGGGGCGCAGGAACCGCCGCGTTCGATCGACTTCGAACTGCATAAGGTGCAGAAATGCAGGGTTCGTGGTGCGTTGCCGCAAGTCTTCGCGCGAATAGCCGAACAGCCGGCAGTCTTCGCCGGGCAGGTAAATGCGACCGATGTCGAGGTCGCGGGCGACATCCTGCCAGAAATTGGCGAGTTGCAACCCCGTGCAGATTGAGTCAGACCAGATGAAGTGTTCGGGGCGTGCCTGCCCGAACAGGTACAGCACCAGTCGGCCCACCGGGTTGGCGCTGCGGCGACAATAGTTGGCCAGATCAGTGAACGTGTCGTATTCGTGCACGCGCTGATCCTGTTCAAAGGCCGAAATCAGGTCTTCGAACGGCTCCAGCGGTATCGCGAATTCGCGAATCGTTTCGGCCAGGGCAACGAATACGGGGTGCCGGGCGTCGCCAGCCGAGCACTGCCTGAGCTGCCCGCGCCACCACTCGAGGAGTTCCAGCGATCGTGCCGGGTTGTGCAGTTCATCGGCCAGATCGTCAGACCACCGGCAATATGCATAGATGTTGCACAGGTGCTGCCGCAGGCGGCGCGGCGCCAGCCAGGAGACCACGGTGAAGTTCTCATAGTGGCTCGTGGCCAGCCGCCGGCAATAGGCTCGCGCCGCGGGAACTGACGGCGGAATCGGGCTCGCCGCCCCCGGCCCCCAGATGCTCAATTCATGCTCAAAGGTCGATGCAGGCAACAAAATCCTCCCAGACGAAGATCTGGCAACGGGCGGGCTCCGGTGGCGCGAACCCCCGTACGTTCCGCGACAACGCTTCGCTTCGTATTCGCCCCTGGCATTGCTCACGAAGCGACTCGGGCGACACCAACATGCTGCCGATCGCGCTAACACAAATTGTCACTCAAGGTGCCGGGGCTTCGACCGGCAATTCGGGGGGCGGAACGCCCCTCGGGTTCATCGGCGGCCACCCGTGGCGACCACGATTCGTCGCCGATACTGTAAACCATCGGCCTGCCGACATACAATCAGGTGCGGCGATCGTCCCAAAAATCTGGGCCGGCCCTGCCGGGCGCGACGTCAGGCGCAGTTTTGCGAGCCTGAGTGCGGCGTCGACTGGTGTTCCTCTTGCTTGAACTGCTCATGCCCGTACCGAAAGTCGTCATCGTTGGTCGCCCCAATGTGGGCAAAAGCTCGCTGCTGAACTGGTTGACGCAGCGGCGGATTTCGGTCGTCGACCCCACGGCCGGCGTGACCCGCGACCGCGTGACGTTTTTGATGCATCTCGACGACCGGTATTTCGAACTGGTCGATACGGGTGGCATTGGCATTGTCGATTCCGACGACCTGAGCGCCGACATCGAGCGGCAGATTCAAACCGGCATTGACGAAGCCGCGCTGATTTTGTTCGTGGTCGATGCCGCCTCGGGGTTGATGCCACTGGATCGCACGGTGGCCGACCGTTTGCGGGGGGTGAACAAACCACTGCTGCTCGTCGTCAACAAATGCGATTCACCCCGCCTCGACAACGAGGTGGCCGAATTTCACCGGCTGACCGATGCCCCGCTGGTCTGCACGAGCGTGCTGGGCAACCGCAATCGCGATGAGCTGGTCGAGGCGGTGCTCGACCTCCTGCCTCCGCCCGACGAACCCGAGCGCGAAAGCGGCGTTCAACTGGCCGCCGAGCCTGAACTCAAGCTGGCGGTCGTGGGCCGCCGCAATGTGGGCAAAAGCACGTTTATCAACGCCTTGGCGCAAACCGAACGGATGATTGTCAGTGAAATTGCCGGCACAACGCGGGACAGCGTCGATGTGCGGTTTGAGCTCGACGGCAAATCGTTCGTGGCAATCGACACGCCCGGCGTTCGCAAGCGCAAAAGCCTGGCCAACGACGTCGAGTTTTACGGGTTGCTGCGGGCCAAACGCAGCATCCGCCGGGCCGACGTGGTGTTCATGTTTTTGAGCGCCGTCGACACCGTTTCGCACGTCGACAAGCAACTGGTCGATGAAATCTGCACGCACTACAAACCGTGCGTGTTCGTGGTCAACAAGTGGGATCTGGCGCACGAGCAGGACATGACGACTGCCGCCTGGGCGAAATACCTCGCCGAGGAGTTTCCTTCGACGCGGCACGTTCCGGTGGCGTGCATCACCGCCCGCGACGAACGGAACGTCAAGCAGTTGATCAATCTGGCGCAGGCAATCGCCAAACAAGCCCGGCTGCGTGTGCCCACGGCGATGATCAACACGGTCGTGCGAGCCGCAGTGTTGAACAATCGCCCGCCGATGCGCAGCAACCGGCAGCCGAAAATCTTTTACGGCACGCAAGTCGCCACGGCGCCCCCCACGATCGTGCTCAAGTGCAACCACCCGCAGCTCGTCGATCAGTCGTGGTTGCGGTATTTGCTCGGGGTGTTTCGAGAAACGCTGCCGTTCAAGGAAGTGCCAATCAAGCTGTACCTGCGCCCGCGCGACGCGGCGCACGAATCGGGCGCCAGTCTCGATGAACTTGCCGAAGGCGAACTGCCGCGGGAAACCGAAGCAGAGCTCGACGACGATCGCATCTTGCGCGGAGATTAGGACGAATGGCTCCCACCGGCGGCGACCTGCTGCTGCAATGTCTGTGCGCGCAAGGGGTGCGGGCGGTGTTCGGCATGCCGGGCACGCAAAACATTGCTCTGTACGACGCCTTTCACCGCTGCGGGCCCGGGCTCAGGCATTATCTGATTCGCAATGAACAAGGCGCCACGCTGCTAGCCAACGGTTTTGCGCGGGCCTCGGGCGAAGTCGCCGCGGCGTTTACGGTGCCCGGCCCCGGGGCAACCAATGCGGCCACCGGCGTCGTCGACGCCTGGACCGATTGCGTCCCCCTGTTGCTGGTCGTGGGCGGGTACGACCGCCCAATGGCGGCGCGCGACCGGGCGAAGATGTTTCATGGCATGCCACAGGAAGAAGTCTTTCGGCCGATCACCCGGTATTTCGGGCGGCCGGCTTCAGCGAGCGATATTCCACAGGTCATCGACGAGGCATTTCAGGCGATGTTTGCCGGGCGGCCGGGCCCGGCGGTGATTGAACTGCCGCCCGACGTCGCCGCCGAGCCGGCGCCCGCGGCCGCACCTCTGCCCCGGGGCGCCCGGTTGACCGACGCGTTGCCGTGCGCCCCTGAAATTGCCGCAGCCGCCCGACAGATCGGCCGCATGAAACGGCCCGTGGTGCTCGTCGGGGGCGATTGCATTGCCAGCGATGCCTGCCCCGAGGTCTTGCAGTTGGCCGAGCTGCTGCATGCGCCGGTCATGCATGGCCGGCTCGGCAAAGGGGTCGTGGCCGATGAGCATCGGTTGGCCGCGGGTTTCCTGCGATCGCGCCGAAATGCCCGGTTGCTCGAACAGGCCGATGGCGCCGTCGCCGTGGGGGTGCGTTTCACCCAGATCGATACGAGCAACTGGCAACTGCGGTTGCCCGGCAACCTTGTGCAACTCGACCGAGATCGCCGCGAACTCGGTCGCGAGTTCGCCATTTCGGCCGGGGTGGCGGGCGGCCTGCAACCGGCGCTTCGGCAATTGCAGGCCGAGTTGCAACAGAACCCGCCGGGCATCGACGCCGCATGGAGTACGATTGTCGACGCGGCGCAGCAGGAGCGGCAGTCGCTGCCGCCGGTACCGGTCCTCAGCCAGATTCGCCAGGTGCTGCCGCCCAATGGCCTGATTTCCGTCGACGTGACGGCCCTCGGCTACAGTTGTTTCGACCGGTACCCGGTTGCCGGCCCCCGCCGCCTGATGTACCCCTGTCATAGCGTGACATTGGGGTTCGGCTTTCCTGCCGCCCTGGGCGCCAAACTGGCTCAGCCCGATCGGCCCGTGGTTTCGCTCAGCGGCGACGCGGGTTTTCTGATGACTTGCTATGAACTCGCCACCGCCGTCGATTACGAGGTGGGCGTCGTGGCGGTCGTCGTCAAGGATAACTGCCTGACGGCCATTGCCGGCTCGCAGCAGCAGGCGTTTTCCGGACGCACGATCGACGTGGCGATGCGCAGCCCCGATTTCAAGCGGCTGGCGGAGAGCTTCGGGGCACACGGCGAAACGACGAATCGGCCCGAAGAACTTCCGGAACTGATTCAGGCCGGTTTGGCGCGGCGGGGCCCGACGGTCATTGAAATCCGCCTGGAAAATCAGACGGACAACCTGGTCCGCTGGATTCCCTGGCTGAACGACGAATGACGCCAACCCTGCCCGGGACTGGTCTGCGGTCGTCGGCGCCGCACATCGCTTGTGCCAGAAACAGCGAGGGGCGGCAAACATGCCGCCCCCAGGTTCAATCGATCTTCGTCAGGCAATGGCCCGTTCGAGCATGGCGGGCGGGTGAGCCCGGCGTTCTGTTCGCGATTCGATTTGCGCGAGATACCACTCGATTCGGGGGCCCAGGGTCTGCCGGGCTTCTTGCAACAGAGCGGTGATTGGGCCAAATTCGGCCTCGTTGCCAGCGGCGATCCGCAGGCGGCAGTCGAGATCTGACGCCAGTTCATTGAGCGCCTGGCCCAACTGTTCGAGATGTCTGACGAACAGGTCATCGACACCCTGGGCGTCGCCTTGCAAGACGGCCAGAGGTTGCAGGGCCGGTAGCGCCCCCGGGCGAATTGAATGGGCAATGAACCGCGGCGGCTGCGGCTTGTGTTGAACAATCGGGTCGGCGGGGTGGTCGTCGGTCGTGCGGTCTTTGGTTCGCGAAACGACGGCGTGCATCAGCGCGTCGGCGCCCATCCGGCGCTTTTGCTCGAATTGTTCGACCTGGGCCGATTCGCGTTCGATCAGTTCAAGCAATTCGAGCGCGGTGAGTTCCGCGGGGTCGAGTTCGTCGGTGGCGGCGGCAAGGTTCGGGGCACGCGGAATGTCGACGGCGACGATCGCACCGCCCCGATTGACGTGCGCCAGAAGTTCAAACGAACCAATTGCAATCCGGTCACCGTCATTCAGCAGCGTCACCGCAACGGGTTCATCGTTGACCAGCAGTTGCGGCTCAGTCGAGATCGCTTCCAGGCAAATCTCGTCGCCCTTCAGGGTCAGCAGGCTGTGCAGCGGGGGGGTATCGACGCCGCCCAGGCGCAAATCACAGACCGGGTCGGCGCCAATCAGAAATCGCGCGCCATGCACGGGGCGGTGTGGAAATCGCGTGCGTCCATGCAGGATTTCGAGCGTGAGGGAACACTGTTTGAGTGAGTCGGGGCGATGAGACAAAACAACGGACGCAGCAGCGTCGGTGAAGCTGCTCTGCGTTGAGACCATACTGTCAACCTCGTGTCGGCGGTGAAGAGAGGCGAGCGAACCGATGCCGGCAAGTGCGCGAACATCGTGGGCACTCTTTTTTCGACCAGAGCTTTTGTGGGCCATGAATGATTCAACTGTCGGACTGCGCCGCGGTTGATGCGGCGAACTGGCGAATTCACGGCAACCACTTCCAATCGGCGGGTTGGGTAAAATCTCGCGGGCTTCAACCGGGCCATCAGGCTTAAACTCTGCCGCCTGGTCAAGAATTTCCGACCACAACGTCTCATTTTCAAGCGCCGTTGATCGCGACGGCATGCACGATCAGCCCAGGCACGGATCCAGCGGTCGGGTTTCAATTTTCAACCGGCGAACCAAAAACTCCCGACATGCGTTACTCATCGGGCACAACCAATTCTGGCGTAACAGGATGCACAGCTTGCGCCTTCAAGGACACAGACTTTTCCCAGTTTGTCAAATTGCGATTTTGGGAAAAATTCTGCGGTTTTTCCGAAGATTCGCCCAAATGTGTGCTATGACTTGAATAGCCAACTTGAAACTACGCAATCCGAATCACAACCGGCCGAGCGTCGGGGGGAGAGGCACGTGTCTGGCGCGTCTGAAACTCGTTCATTGCTGGTCAGCCAGGTGCTCAGCGACGTGCGGCAGAATCTTCCACTCGGAAGCAGCGCCGACGAAACCGTGCGCGTTGTGGTCGACGCTCTGGTTCGCGCGGGGGCCGATCTCGCCACGGAGCCATCGCTTGAGGAAATGAAAGCATTGCTCGTGCAGGCATTTCGTGTGGCACACCGGTCATCGGCTGCCGCCCATACCACAAATGGCAGAATTGCGGCGTTGCCCACAGCATAGCCACGAGCCGAAGGCCGATGCGTTGTAGACCTCCAGGGCGGGCCGCGGGCATGCGTCGCAGGGCGAGCTGCCGGCCCCCGATGCCAGGCGCTGGCAAGGCCACTGCGTGCCGCTGCTCTTCCCCTGCCATGCTTTCCAGGGCACACTGCCATGTGCGCTGGGCCGTATGCCAGTCGATACCAGCGTGATCGAGCGCTTGCAGCACGGCAGGGCATTCTGGCAAAATGACCATGTCGCAGTTTTAGCGACGTGCCGGAAATCATGCCGGCACAGCCCCTGCCTCATGAAAGTCCCTTATGTTTGCCATCAACGTCTGGCTGACCGTCACCGAACCGCGCAACATTGAAACCGTGCGCGGGCTGATGGCTCAAGCCGTTGCGCTTTCACGCCGCGAACCGGGTTGCCTGCGCTACGAGGTGTACCATTCGCAGGCCGATGCCACGCGGTTTCTCCTGTGCGAACATTGGGAATCGGAAGCCGCTTGGGTGGCGCATCGCTCGGAAAAAGCATTTACCGAGGTGTATCAGCCGCACGTCCTACCGCTCGTCACCCGCGAGCCGCACATTTCGACGATGGTCGAATGACGCCGGCGGCAGCGTGCGCCGACGTTCATTCGCCCCAGCGTGTGAAGAGCGTATGCTCGATGCGCAGGTGGTCGCAAATGCGGCCCACCACGAAATCGATCAGATCGTGAATCGTGACGGGGTTGTGGTAAAATCCGGGCATGGCGGGCAGTACGATGGCGCCGGCTTCGGCCAGTCGCAGCATGTTTTGCAATTGAATTTGCCCCAACGGGGTTTCGCGCGGCACGACAATGAGGGGTCGGCGCTCCTTGAGGTGCACATCGGCGGCGCGGTGAATCAGATTTTCAGAATGCCCGCCCGCAATGCTCGCCAGCGTGCCCATCGAGCAGGGGCAGACCACCATGCCGTCGGTCAGAAACGACCCGCTGGCAATACCGGCTGTAAAATCGCGAAAATGGTGGTAGATGATGCGGCCCGGCGATTTCTCGCTGAGCACCGAACTGGCATCGAATGCTGCCACGCGGGCCGATGAACGCAGCCCTCGCAGGGCGCTGTCGTCGCTCAGTCCTGAATCGGCGGGAAGTAATTGGGCCGCGTTGAAGCGATCGAGGTCGATCGCCACGTCGAGTTCCTTGTCCAGCACGAGTTGAGCGGCCGGGCTGATGGTCAGATGCACGGTTCTGCCCGCCGCCAGCAGAACTTCCAGCAGGCGAATGGCATAAATCGCCCCGCTGGCCCCGGTCATTGCCACTACCAGATCGCGCAAGGTCGTCTCCCTTTCCGGCTTATTTTTCACCAATGTACAGGGTGGCCACGCCAAATGTCAGCGGCTGGCAATTCACCCGGGCCAGGCCGCACTGTTGCATCAGGTCGGCCAGTTGCTGCCCGTAAGGAAACGCCGACACCGATTCGGGCAGGTAATTGTAAGCCTGCTGGGCGTTGCCGGAAAGCCATTGGCCGAGGCGCGGCAGCACGTTGCGAAAGTACCACTGGTACGCTGCGCGCAGCCAGCGGTTGCCGGGCAGTGAAAACTCGAGGACCACCACGCGGCCGCCCGGCTGGCACACGCGAATCATTTCTTTCAGCCCGCGCGACGTGTCAGCCACGTTGCGCAGCCCGAAGGCCACGCTGACGATCTGAAACTGATTGTCGGCAAATGGCAGGTGCTGGGCATCGGCTTCGAGGAAAACCAGCGGCACCCCGTGCTGCGCGCCGGCGGCCCGTTCGGCTGCCGACTTGCGATCAGCCAGCACCAGCATTTCCCGGGTGAAGTCGGCCCCGATCACGGGCACGGCGCCTTTGCCGCGCTTCCAGTAGGCCAGCGCCAGGTCGCCCGTGCCGGTGCAGACATCGAGAATCGGCGCGGCGCCGCGCGGCGCCGCGGCCCGCACCGTGCGCCACCGCCAGTACCAGTCGGTGCCGCCCGACAGAAAGTGGTTGAGAAAATCATACCGTGGCGAGATTTCGCCGAACATGCGGCGAATTCGCGCATTCGATTTATCGACCTGCCTGGTTGGGGGTGCGGTTTCGATCATGGCCGTCACCAGGTTTCGCCGGGGTTCGCCCCCAGGCCGTATTCAGCCCACCGTGCGGTGACGAGTTCCTTCACCCCCGGCGACATGAGCATTTCGTCAGGCCAGGGGCGGGGGTGGCCTTCTTCCGGAAATTTCCGGGTGGCGTCGATGCCCATTTTGTGACCCACCCCGCAGACCGGCGCCGCGTGATCGAGGATGTCGGTTGGTCCTTCGCAAAACACCACGTCGCGCCCGGGGTGCACATTGGCGCCCACGTGAAACCAGACCTTTTCTTCATCCTGCACGTCGACATGTTCATCGACGACAACGACGATTTTTGAAAACATCATCTGCCCCATGCTCCAGATCGCGTGCATCACTTTGCGGGCCTGCTGCGGGTACGTCTTGCGGATGCTCACGAAGCACAGGTTATGAAACGCCCCCGCCCGTGGCAGGTTGTAATCGACCAGCTCGGGCACGAACATTTTGATCAGCGGTAGAAAGATTCGCTCGGTCGCCTTGCCCATCCAGTAGTCTTCCATCGGGGGCTTGCCAACGATGGTCGTTGGGTAAATCGGGTTCGAGCGATGCGTCACGGCGGTCACGTGGAACAGCGGAAACTGATCGGCCAAACTGTAAAACCCGGTGTGGTCGCCGAACGGACCCTCGGTTTCCCACGGCTCGGCGGGGTCAACATAACCTTCGATGACAATTTCGGCGTTCGCGGGAACCTCCTGGTCAATCGACCGGCACTTCACGAGTTCGACATTCTTGCCGCGTAAAAATCCTCCGAACAGGCATTCGTCGGTGTTGGGCGGCAGAGGGGCAGTGGCCATGTACGGATACACGGGGTCGCCGCCGAGCGACACGGCGATTGGCATGCGGCTGCCCTGTTTCTTGTAGCGCATGAAATTGTGGCAGCCGTCGTGGTGCAGGTGCCAATGCATGCTGCACGTTTGCCGATCGCGAACCTGCACGCGGTACATGCCCACATTCCGCTCGCCCGAGTCGGGGTTTTTCGTGAACACCTGCCCGAAGGTGATAAACCGCCCCGCGTCTTGCGGCCAGCATTGCAACACGGGCAATTCGCCCAGGTCGACGTCGCGGCCCAATTTGACAACTTGCTGGCAATCGCCCGAACGCACGATTTTCGGCGGCAGGTTTGAAAGTTGCGCGAACTGCGGCACAAGCTTCAGCTTTTCGAGCCAGCCTTCGGGAACCTGCGGCTTGACCAGCCCGGCGATGCGTTCGGCGATTTCGTCGAACGTTTTTCCGCCCAGCGCCCGGCACATGCGTTTGTAGCTGCCGAGCAGGTTGATGACGACGGGCATGGTGCTGCCCTTGACCCGTTCAAAAAACAGGGCCGGCCCGCCGTCGGGCGATTTGCTGATTCGGTCGGTGATTTCGGTGATTTCCAGCACCGGGTCGACTTCGGCTTTAACCCGGATCAATTCACCGTCGTCCTGCAGCTCGTTGAGGAAATCGGAAAGGTTTTCGTATGCCATGATGCTCCGCAGATTCAGGCGATCTCGAATAGAGGATGTGCGATCGATGCGTGCGACGGGTTCTCAGCCGGGAGTTGCAAAGCGACCCGCCAAATGATGCGCTCCGTCGCAATTTCCAGAAAGAAAGTACGCCATTGCGCTGCCGAAAAGGTTCGCCCCTGGCGGAAACCTCCTGATCGCCACCGCCAACCGACATTTCGTCGACGAAGCCGTTATCCGGCAGCGACGGATTGCGGCTCACTGCGAGAACGTCCGATTTTCATTCGGGCCGATTGATCGTGGGGCCGGGCCTGCGCCTGCCCCGATTCATCTTCATCTGGCCAAGCGACGCGCGCCGCGCCCCTTGAGCCGAAGGAAATATCATTTCGCCGCCGGGCCGGCCGATTTCGCATCGGGGGTCGGGCGTTTGAAATCGCCGGCAACGGCAATGACCAGCTTTTTCGGGTCAATGTACTTTACCAGCGCCGCGTGAACCTGCTCGGGCGTTACCGATTGAATCTGGCGCTCCAGCCCGGCGTAGTATTTCATCGAGCGGCCGGCGTGCAGGTTTTCGGCGAGGATATGCGACAGCTTCACGTCACTGGCAAACGCGACTTCCTGCTCCTTCAGGTACCCGCGCTTCGCGTTGTCGAGTTCATCGGCGGCAGTCCCCTTTTTGAGCAGCAGGTCGAGTTCTTCGGCAATCGCCTGTTTGACTTTGTCCATGTTGGCGGGGTTGCAAATGGCATACATCGAAAACCGCGCCCGGGCTTCAATGGCCGACACGACCAGCGCTGACCGCACGCCGTACGACAAGCCTTCTTTCTGCCGTACGCGATCGCCCAGACGCGACGAGAGCGCGCCGGCGCCAAGAATGTAATCGCCTATAACCAGCGCCGCGTAGTCGGGGTTGTCGTCCTTCATCGGAAACACGAGGCCTGCCAGGTAAAACGCATTCGGTTTGTCGGGCGTAACGATCGTTTGCAGGTTTCCCTTGACCTTCATTTCGGCGATCCGTACCAGCGGTGCGTACGCCTGCTGCGACTTCCAGCCCTTGAACATCTTTGACGCCGCCGCTAATGCCGTATCGGCGTCAAAATCGCCCACGATCACCAGCTCTCCCACGTCGGCCCCCAGAAAACCGTCGTACAACTTCTGCAAATCGTCGCGCGACAACGCCTGCACCGCTTTCATTTCTTCGGCAGCGGTGGCAATGTACCGCGGGTCGGCGGCGTCGTACGGGTTGAGCTGCCGCGAAACGGTCTCACGGGCCAGTGAAATCGGGTCTGTCAACGTTTTTTCCAGGTTGGCCGTCTTCTGCCGCTTGACGACGTCGAGTTCATCAGCCGGCAGTGTCGGCTCACGCAGCATTTGCCGCAACAATTCCATGACCGCTGGCAGTTCGCTGCGTTTTGTCAGGATCGTAAACGACGCTTCGCCCGGCTCGCCCTGGGCCGAAAGCTCGGCACGGTGCTTGTCGAGAGCGTCCTCCAGTTGCTGGCGATTGAACTGCTTCGTGCCCACGGTCATCAGTTCGGGCAGCACTTTGGCCGCGGCCACCGTGCCGCGCAGACTGCGTTCGTCGCCATATCGCAATGTCAACTGCACCGACACCGCTTCGCCGCGGGTTTTCTTTGACAGGAGCGCCACCTTCAAGCCGCCGGGCAATGTCTCGCGGCGTGTGCGGGCGTCGATATTCGCCGGCGAAACTTCAAACGCTTCGCCCTCGGCCGCCAGTTCGCGACCCTTGTAGTCGCCAATCATCTCGGCCAGATCGGGCAGACCTGGGATCTCGACGCGTTCGGGTTTCGCGACGGGCGTAAAGATGCCCACAGTACAGTTATTGCGTTTGAGGTACTCGGCGGCCACGCGGTGCACGTCGGCGGCAGAGACTTTTTCCAATCGGTCGCGATACAGAAAGTACAATCGCCAGTCGCCTTGGGCGGCCCAGTTGCTCAGGTCAATCGCCAGGTCCTTGCTTTCGTGGGCCCGCAATTCGAAATCCTTCAGCAGAATCTGGCGCGCACGGTCGACCTCGGCCTGCGAAACGCCATTTTTCGCGACCTCGTCGAGCACAGTCTGCATCGGCCCGAGCACGGCGTCGGGCTCATTGCCCTGGCCCACTTCGGCCACGAGCCGCAACACGCCAGGGTCATGCAGCGCGTAGGCGCCGCCGCTCACGCGCGACGCGCGCCGGGTTTCGACGAGTGCCTTGTACAGCCGGCCCGACGGCTCGGCGGTCAGGATGCTTTCGAGCACGTCGATCGCGGCGAAATCAGGATGCCCGCCAGAAGGAATATGGTACAGCAGGCTGACGACCGACACGTTGCCCACCCGCTGCAACGTTACAGTCCGCTCGCCATCCTGGGCCGGTTCTTCGGTATAGGTCGGCTCGAGCGTGCGTGCGGGTTTGGAAATCTTCCCGAAATGTTTCTGAACCAGCTCGAGGGCTTTGGCCGGCGTAAACGCACCGGCAATGACCAGCAGGGCGTTATCGGGCTGATAGTGCTGCTTGTAAAACCGCCGCAGGCTTTCGACCGGCACCCGTTCGATGTCTGCCCTGTTGCCGATCGTCGATTTGCCGTAATTGTGCCATTCGTAAGCGGCGGCCATCATCTTCTGAAAGAGCACGGACGTCGGCTGGTTTTCGCCCCGCTCGAATTCATTGCGGACGACGCTCATTTCCGAGGCGAGGTCGCTGCCCTTAATGAAACTGTTGACCATGCGATCGGCTTCCAGCCCGATCGCGAAGTCGAGGTTTTCATCGCTGGCCGGCAGCGTTTCATAATAATTCGTGCGATCGTACCAGGTGGTGCCGTTGAAATTGGCCCCGCGCGACTGCAGTGCCTTGGGAATGGCCGGGTGCGTGGGCGTGCCCTTGAACAACATGTGTTCGAGCAGGTGGGCCATGCCCGCTTCGCCATAGCCTTCGTGCCGCGACCCGACGAACACCGTGAGGTTGACGGTCACAGTGGGCTTTGACGGGTCGGGAAACAGCAATACGCGCAACCCGTTTTCAAACCGGTATTCGGTAATGCCTTCGACCGAAGTGACTTGTACGGGCGCTGTCGCTTCGGCCCCCTGCACCAGGTTCGACAACACAACCCCGGCCCCGACGGCCAACAACATGATCTGCGGCAACTGCATGTTTTGTTCCTCACCCAATCAATTGACGTTTCCGAACGGCGGCCGAAACACCGCGCTGCTGAAAGCCACCGGCTGGCCCAGCGGGCGCATGTCTGACCACACGCTGTTCGGAAGCGTTTGAAAACGCTGGTCTGCACGGGCGTCGATCCGTCGCGCCGCCCCGTTGCAGGAATCGTAGCGGCCCCAACCACAAATGGGAACCGTACTGCCCACGCCGTGCGCCCTGGGGTCTGACAAAATTTCTTGGCGGTTTTAAGTCTTTACTGTGGATGGGGTTTTCCAATAGTGTTTCCATTGGTTGCTGTCTTTGAGGGTGGTGAGCGCCGCGATCGCTTCGGCGTTCT
>JAJXXL010000173.1 GCA_021781115.1 Planctomycetota bacterium | reverse complement strand
GGGTTTCGCGTCGCGTCCTGCGGAGCGTATCGGCTTGGGCCTTGCCACGGGCTTCAGCCAATGCTGTCGCGAAGTTCGCGAACAGGACGGTGAGCGCCAGCCAGACATCAAGCTGAATCAGGTAAGCCAACTGGGTGCTGCCGGTCAGGAACGTAAAGACAATACTCACTGCAGTTCCAACTTCGACCACGAACATCACGGGATTTTTCCACTGAATGTCGGGGCGCAGCATCACGACCGACTGCTTCAATGCGGCTTTCACTAAATGTGAAGCGAACAACCCAAAACGCCGACTTTCGCGACGGCTCAATTTGAGGTCATCAGGAGAACCGGGTTGAAGCGTGGGCAGTTGTTCGAGAATGGCTTTTGACATAGGAGTTCTATCGAAGCGTCGAGGAGGGTAAATTGCTTTTGAATACCGGCTTTGTCGTTCGTGTATTTTTCGTGATTCAACAGTCGTCGCTCTACACTAGCCTCCAAATGGCAGGGGACCGAGGTGTTCGGCCACGGGACCCAGCACCGCCGTGGGCAGAAACAGCAGCGCCCCGACCAGTAGAATTGTCCCGAGCAAAACGAACCCAAACGTGACCGTGTCCGTGCGCAATGTGCCCACGGTATGGGGCGTGGGGCGCTTGACAGCGAGGCTTGCGGCAATCGCGATCGGAGCGATGATTGGAATGAATCGCCCGAACAGCATTACCAGGCCACAGGCAATGTCCCACTGGGCGCCGCAGGTTGCTAGAGGCGGCGTATCATTGAAACCGTAGCTGTCGCCCAATCCTTCAAAACCGGAACCGTTGTTGGCCGATGCTGAGGTAAATTCGTACACAACTTCCGAGAAACCATGGGCCGCGGGATTGTTCATTGCCTTGGTTCCCCATTCGGTCGCCAGAAATACACCCGATGGAATCAGGATCAACAGTGGATGCGCCAGCATCGCCAGCGCGGCCAACTTCATTTCGCGTGCTTCCACCTTCTTCCCAAGATATTCGGGTGTGCGGCCGACCATCAGCCCCGCCAAAAACACGCCGATGATCAGATATACCAGCAGATTGATCAGGCCCACGCCGACACCTCCCCAGATGCAGTTCAACCACATGCCAGCGAGCGGGGTGATACCGGCCAGCGGATTCAAACTGTCGTGCATGCAGTTCACCGAACCATTCGAGGTGTTCGTCGTCAACGCGGCCCACGTCGCGCCGGCCGCGGTTCCGAAGCGCAATTCCTTGCCTTCCAGATTCCCCAGGTCCTGCTCGACAGGCAACGCAGGCAACAGCGTCGCCTGCGGTTTGTCGATGCCATTTTTTGACGGGTCACGATCAATCAGATCGGCACTTCGACCGGCGTGTGCCACCACCCAGACCGGCTTCGTGGATCCACCTGATCGCGGAATGTCCTGCGGATACACAAAATCGGCATGCGCGGTGAGCGCAGGATTGGGCTGTTTCGTGTCCCAGTGAATGACCCAGGCGATTGTGCCCAGCGAAAGCACCAGCATGACTCCGAAGATGACGGCGGCGTGCTGAAAGTTTTTCAGCATCTTCCCGAACATCACCAGCGCCGAAACCGGTATCAGAATGAGCCCCACACATGTCAGGAAGTTCGTCCAACTGTTTGGGTTTTCGAAGGGGTGAGCGCTGTTAATGGCGAAAAAACCGCCGCCATTCGTCCCGAATTGCTTGACTGCGACAATCGCCGCAACGGGGCCTCGGCAAATCTCCTGCGGCTTTTCAGCCCCCACATCGTCGGTCCCCATTGCGCCGGCTTGTACCGTCGCCGCCTTGACACTACCTTCCAAAGTCATCGGCATGCCGCCCGCGATGAGCAGCACCGCCACGACCAGGCACAGCGGCACGAAGAAATACGTGACGCCGCGCCACAGGTCCAGATAAAAGTTTCCCATGTGTTTGTCGCCGCGCAAGCCGCGGATAATTGCCAGCAGGGCGGCGAGGCCGATCACCGGGGAAAGAATCTGTTTCCAGCAAATGAAGGCTAGCTGGCTGAAATAGGAAAGGTGCACTTCCCCGGAATAGTGCTGTTGATTCGTGTTCGTCATAAACGAGACGGCTGTATGAAAGATCATCGTCGGCGACAGCATTCCCTTGCCGTCGGGGTTAAGAGGCAAATATGGCTGCAAACTCAGCACCGCAAACCCCCAGACGAACGTGATGACGTTGAACAGCATGAACGCCAGGCAGTACTGTTTCCAGTCCTGCGGCCCCGTGTCGATTTTCGACTCGATCCAGCGGAGCGCACCCGGGAGCCGATAGTTGCCTTCAAAGACCCAGGCCATATACAACCCCACGGGAATCGCGAGGGCGAACGTGACCACGAGAATGAGCACCGGTAGCGTCCACATCATGTGCCTTTCGTAAATATCTTCCGAATCGTTTCGCCGCGATGAGCCGGAGTTTTTCTGGAAATTCAAATCACCGTCGGGACCGAGCCCCGTTTCAGCCCGATGCGCTGCACTCTGCGCCAAAACGCACGCATGTTCGCCAAGTCGCGGTCAGGTCATGCGAATTGACCTGACCGCAGTTTCCCCATGCGCAGCCCGATTAAAACCACTCCGGACGCAACAGCGCGACCATGAGGTAGATGAACAACAATACGGTGACAATGGCGCTCAACAGCAACATGAGAGACCCTTTCACACTTTGTCGCAGGCGAAAATGAAGGCGAGCATAAGACCCAAGCCGGCGAGGCCGAGGACGAGCATGCCGGGTAACCACAAGGCGAGGTTCATAAGCAACAAGCTCCGATCTGAGTGATCATCTGATTCGCAATTCCATGTAAGCAACGGTCGTGCCGATCACACATAGACCCCCAAAATGCCTGCAAAGGAGCCGTTTTTGGATCACAGAGCGCCGACTTGACCTGCCGGCGACCGGCGTTATGCCAGTCGGGCCGTGCAAATTGCACGAGGTGCAGAGATTGATACCACGGCAAAGTGTGCCCACAGTCCGATGCCTAAGTCGTCCTGTTGCGAATGCCGGGTATGGCCAAGCCGGGCCCAGCCAGATTTGTTGCCCGTTGAAGACGCACGATGTGCCCGACCGCGACGGCCTGAGTTTTGTGGGGCCGATCGCCGGGGCAAAAGGAATTCAGGCCTGAAGCTGGCGGTAGCCGCCCGCGAAATACAGCAGCGGGTCGCCGTCGTGAAATTCGCCAGCGACAATTTCGCCAAGGAACAGGTCATGGTCGCCACCCGGCAAAACCTGAGTCAACCGGCAATCGACCCAAGCCAGGACGTCAGCCAGGATCGGGGCGCCTGTGGTCGCCGTCTTGCAGATCAGGCCCGAAAAATTCTTGGGGCCCGGTTCGGCGAATCGCCGCGACAGGGCTTCCTGGGAACGGGACAGGATGTTTACCGCGAAGCACTGGTTGTCGATGATCGTTTTGTGAGAGTGGGCCCGCTTGTCGACGGCGACGAGTACCAGCGGCGGGGCGAGCGACAGCGACAACACGGCGTTGGCGGTCAGCCCGTGCGGCCCGCCAGAACCATCAGTCGTGACGACGGTCACGCCAGTGGCGAAGCGGCCGAACACTTGGCGCTGGAGTTTCGAATCGAAAGCCATGATTGGTTCCTGAATCTGAACGACGCGAACTGAGAGCCGCACTTTAGCCGGTTTCAGGCGGTTGGGCCAGTGACATGGGCTTCGGGGGTGCCGACGACCAGCACATCGACTTTGGGTATGGTCTGCACGAGCCGTTCAAGCATCGACGCGCGAAACCACCGCCGATGCGACGGCTGCTGCGTTCGCCCCAGCACGATGTGCGTGATGCCGTACTCGTGCACGAACGCGGCAATCGTGGCGACGATGTCGCTGCCCTTGAACGTCATCGGCATCCCGCCGAGGTTTTGCGTCAGTGTCAGCGTGTTGGTAATTCGCCGCTGCGTGGCGGCGTCGATCCGGTGCAACTCCTCGCGCGGGGTTTGAATGTACACGGCGTACCACGAAGCGTTCAGCCGGTCGGCCAGGCGGGCCCCCTTGCGCAACAGCCGTTCGGCATGCGGGCTGCCGGAGCTGAGGCAGACCATGATCCGATCGCCGCCCGACGGGTCTTCTCCGCCGGTTTGGCGCTGCCGGCGGCTGTCGAGCCGGTGCGCGATTTCTTCGAGGGCCAGTTCCCTGAGCCGGGTGAGGTTGGCCGGGGTAAAAAAGTTCTTGAGTGCGGCGTCGATGCGGTCTGGCGGGTAGACCCTGCCAGCCTGAATCCTTTCGCGCAGGTCTTCGGCCGAGACATCGACGTTGACCAACTGGTCGGCCAGCCCCAGCACATAATCCGGAATTCGCTCTTTAACCCTGACGCCGGTTACCTGTTCGACAATGTCGTACAGACTTTCAAGGTGCTGAATATTCAGCGTGGTGATAACGTTGATTCCAGCCCGCAACAGTTCTTCGACGTCCTGGTGGCGCTTGGCATGCCGTGACCCAGGGGCGTTGGTATGAGCCAGCTCGTCGACCAGGGCCACGGCGGGCCGCCGGGCCAGCAGAGCGTCCTGGTCAAGCTCCTCCAGCGTTACGCCGTGGTACTCAATCTGCCGTCGCGGAACCTGTTCGAGATCGCCGATCTGGGCGATTGTTTCGGCCCGGCCGTGCGTTTCGACCAGCCCGATCACGACATCGACGCCCTGCCGCTTGAGCCGCCGGCCTTCCAGCAGCATTTCGCAGGTCTTGCCAACCCCTGCGGCAAAACCCAGGTACACCTTGAGCCGCCCGCGCTGTTGCTGGCGGATCAGCGTCAGAAAGTGTTCGGGCGGGGGGCGCGTTTCATTGGTCGACACGAAACACCCTTTCGGTTCAGGAAGCCGCGGGTTGCGCGGGCTCGGCGCATCTGCCGTTAAGATCAGTAGCGGGGGCTGCCGCCGCAAGAGGCAGCGACAGGCGAAACAGTGCTCCGCCTGTCGAGGGGCATTCGCAGGTCACCGTTCCGCCATGCGCCGTCACGATTTCGCGGACGATGGCCAACCCCAAGCCGGTGCCGGCATCGCGCGACTGCCCCGGCACCCGGAAAAACTTTTCAAAAAGGCGCGGGATGTATTCGGGCGGAATGCCAATGCCGGAGTCGGCGACGAGCAGCACGATCGCGTCGTCGGCGCGGTCGGCCGAAAGCGTGATTGTTCCGCCCCGGTCGGTATACGTCAGTGCGTTGTCGAGCAGGTTTTGCAAAGCGCTGCCCAGGCGGGCCGCGTCGGCCGCCACCGCTGGCAACCCCGGCGGCGCCTCGACAACCACATTCACGCCTTTGTCTTCGGCGCGGGGACGAATGGCGTCGGCAGCGGCTTCAAGCAACGATGCAGGGGCGACGGGCCCCACGTTGAACTGGTTCCAGCCCTGTTCAAGCCGCGCCAGGTCGAGCAAGTTGTTGATCATGGCAAGGAGCCGCTCGCTATTGTCGCGGGCATCGAGAACGAGCTCAAGCTGCTTGGGCCCCAGCGGCCCGATCGATTCCTCGAGCAATAAATGCAGCGCGAGGCGAATGCTCGTGAGCGGCGTCTTCAATTCGTGGCTGGCCGTGGCGACGAGATTGCTTTTCATCTGGTCGAGCAATCGCAACCGAGTCACGTCCTGCAACACCACGGCGGCCCCCAGCGCATTACCGTACGGGTCACGAATTGTCACCACGCGGGGCAGCACGGCCCGCTCGCGCCCGGCGGCGCCGAGCATGACGATTTGTTCGAAGCCTTCCGGAAGGTAGTCCCGATGGGTTTGCAACGCCTCTTGCAGCGGCTCGCGCAGCGGATCGGGGGGCTGCCAGATGGCTGGCTGGGGGTGGTCCTTTGACCGCGGCAGCACCCCCAGCCATTGCCGGGCTACCGGGTTTGCCATTTCGACGCCCCCATCCAGATCGACGACGACCACCGCCGCAGGAAACGAGTCAATCGTCGCCTGGCTCGTCTGCTGTGCCCGCAGCAACCGGGCCGACGTCGATTGCCGGTAGTCGCGCAAATGCCTGGCCATCGTATTGAACGCCTGAGCGAGTTCGTCGAATTCCTCGAGCGACGGCTGGGGAATCACCTGGTCAAGATTGCCCGCACTGATACCCTGTGCCGCCTGCGTGAGCGCCCGCAGGGGCTGCAAGATCGTGTGCATCGTGCTCCACGCCGCAATCGTCGCCAGGACAATTGCCAGCAACAGACCGCACACGACCCCCCAGGTCGCCCGGGTGGCAATTTGCCGAGCGCGGCGGCTGGCCTCTTCCATATTGTTCTGGTTCAATCGCAAAATCTCGCCCGAAACCTGTTTGATGTCGGTGAAGATTGCATGCAACCCGCGCGGGCCGAAATAGTCGCGTTCACGCGCGGCCGAGCGCTCAGAGGCGGTGTAAAAGTCGTCGCCGCGGGCGCGGTACTGGCGCGTCAGGGTGTTGAGCCGCTCGACCAGTTCGGCTTCGCCAGGCAGGGTAATGTTCTGTTGCTCGACCTTGAAATTCTCCAGATAAACCTGCCAGTTGCTTGCGAATTGCTGGCGTGCGGCCGCATCGCGACCGACCAGTGCGAACTGAAATGACGAGTCGATGCGCTCGACGGCTTCCTGGAGCCGTTCCATCGCCACGACGCTGTCAAAGTTTTCGCGCAGAATCTGGCCGATGCTTTCGCCCAGACGCGACAGCAAGATCACTCCCGCAGAGCCGAGCACGACAAGAACGAGCAACAGAGGCGCCATCGTCAGCGAAATTCGGCGGCAAAGCGTAGCGGGCATGGAGAAACCTCGAGGCGGTTGTGGCGGGCGACGCATCGCACGGCCGGCTCGCGACAACTGCGATTACAAATTGTGGCGTTTCCGTTTGCGATACAGCGTGCTCGCGTCAATGCCCAGGATTGCGGCGGCTTCTTCCATGGTGGGGGTGCTGGCCAGCACGCGGCGGATATGTTCCGCCTCAAGCTCGTCGAGCGATGCGCGGGCCCCAACCTCGCACGCCCCGACCGATCGCGGGGCGCCAAGTTGCGCCGGCAGGTCAGCCAGGCCAATTTCGTCACCGTTCGCCAGTATCACGCCGCGTTCGATGGCGTTCCGCAGTTCGCGAACATTGCCCGGCCAGGTATGCGCCAGGAGCGCGGCGCGGGCCTCCTCTGAAAAGTCGCGAGCCGGTCGCCCGGCCGACCGGGCAAAGAATTGCAGCAGGTGCAAGGCCAGCGCGAGGATGTCCTTGGGCCGTGCGCGCAACGGAGGCAGTGTCACTTCGAACACGTTGAGTCGATACAACAGGTCTTCGCGAAAGGTGCGTTCGGCGACGGCGGCGGCCAGGTCGCGATTCGTGGCCGCCAGTATGCGCAGGTCGCACGCCTGGGTTCGCGCTTCGCCGACGCGTTCATATCGCTTTTCCTGGAGCAGTCGCAGCAGTTTGGGTTGCAGCGGCAACGGTAAATCACCAATTTCATCGAGAAACAGCGTGCCTCCTTCGGCTGCGGCCACTTTGCCAAACGTTCCTTGAATGGCGCCGGTAAACGCCCCGCGCACATGGCCGAACAATTCACTTTCCAGCAACTCGGCCGACAGGCTTGGGCAATTCACCGTCACGAACGGGGCCGCGGCGCGCAAGCTGCGCGCGTGAATCGCCCGCGCCAGCACCCCCTTGCCTGTACCGCTTTCGCCACGCAGCAAGATTGTGGCGTCGGTGGGCGCGGCCCGAAACGCCATGTCGAGCGCCTGTTGCATGGCCGGTTCGTGCGTTTGCAGGTCGGCTTCGGGAATGACCGAATGAATCTGACGTTCCAGTTCGGCCACGTGCGATTCGAGGCGGCGAATGCGCCTCACACGATCAAGCACCAACCGGAGCTGATCGGGCGTGAACGGTTTCGGCAGGTAGTCAAACGCGCCACGCCGCATCGCCTCGACCGCGGTTTCAATCGTGGCGTACGCGGTAATCACCACGACAGCCAAGCCCGGCGCCAGACGCAATAACGACGGCAACAGGTCCAGCCCCTGGTCACGCCCCAGATTGAGATCCAAAAAAGCGACATCGTACATGCCGCGGCCCAGAACTTCGTGGGCCTGATCAGCATCCGCCGCTTCGACGACAGTGTGTCGCAATGTCTCAAACGCCAGTCGCAGCGTTTTGCGCAAGTGAGGATCGTCATCAATCAGTAGGATGTTCATGCTGGCTCCGCCGCCCGCCGCCGACGCGATCGTCCGCTTTGTCGACAAAAGATCTCGTCCGTTTCCATCACGCGCGTTGCAGACAGGTATTCATCGCGACAGCGGCAACCTACGGCAAATCCTGCACCGCACCGAGATGAATTGTCCGTCACCTGAAATCGCAGCCCGCGCCGCGGAAATCGTGGCAATCAAGGCGGGCTGGCCCAGATGGCGGTCGCGGGCGGCCCCGCACGATCGTGCATTTTGCAATGCCAGCCGGGCAAACAGCAATCGACAGCGTGAATGCCAACGGTGAGCGGTTCCGCAACATTGGTCCGCAACACTTTATCGTACCAGACAAGTTCTAGATTCTGACGGTTCTGGTATGGACGTTGCAATGAAGTAAAGAAAAAGAAAAATAGGCGGCGGTGTTGGGCGACAACGGAATCGCCAGCTTGGCCGCCTGCGGCGACCCGATGACGTTCGCCGGTTCGGCGGTCATGGTGGTGTTCGAACCGGACAGAAAGGACCCGACCGCCGTCGCCGCACCACGGGCGCCGCAGCTTATCCTGCGGTGGAACAACCGTGAACATGAACGCCCCACTGCTTCTCTGGAATCGCTCGTAATGGTAGCCACGCACCCCGAAAGCCTGATATCATAACGTTGTGAACATGGTGGTTTCTCCTGTCAGAATACGGGTCGTTCACAAGCCCAAAGAAAATCGGCCGTTCGACGTTTTTGGAACCCGTCGCACGAACGTCCCGAATGAACTCCTGTTCATATCTCTGGAATTCAAGCACAACAGAGGCGTAATCGGCAGACCACGCAGCGTTCGATGTGTGCTGCAATCGGCAAGCACTGCGTGAAAAGGCGGTTTCATTATCGAGGTGTGTGCCCGAAGAAGACCGCGGTACGCTCTACGACATGGCGCATGCAGCGATACAGGATTGGTCGATTTCAACTGCCGGCACGCTGGAGGGCACATACGGCGCAGCGGGCGTGGCGCGGGCGCTGCCGGACGATGAAGTCCATGTCTGGTTCGCGGCGTCAGATGTGTTTTGGAATGACGACCTGGCCCGGCGGTTTTTGATGCTGCTTTCGACCGACGAATTGGCGCGGCACGAGCGGGCGGCGGTCGATGCCGACCGGCGACTGTACGTTGCCGCCCATGGGTTGGTTCGCCTCATACTGACGGAGTACGCCCCTGCTCCGCCAGCGTCATGGCGATTCCTGTCCGGTCCTTTCGGTAAACCCACGGCGATCGATGATGCGGGCCGCACGCCCGTGCAGTTCAGCCTGTCGCACACGCGCGGCATGGTGGCGATCGCCCTGACCAGGAGTTGCCCGGTTGGTGTCGACGTCGAAGAAATGATCGACCAGCCGCTCGATGATTTGAAACGCATGGTTTTGGGTGAGCATGAAGCAGCAGACTTGCTGGCTCACCTTCCGGAAATGCATACACGGCGGTTTCTGGAATTCTGGACGCTCAAGGAAGCGTATCTCAAGGCCCGCGGCGTGGGGTTGCAGCAGCCACCCGGGGAAATTGAATTTCAGCTCGAACCCGGCAAACGGCCGACAATTCGCTGTGCCAACGCGAACGACGACGAGCCGGAGGCGTGGCACTTCTGGAACGCATTTTCATTTTCCGGCCACGTCGCGGCGGCGGCCGTGCATTGTCACTCGAAAGACCGCATGACGCTTCGCGTCTTCCGGGCGATTCCGTAAGGGGCAAAATAGTGGAAAGCAGTCAGGCTATCGACTGCCAAATTGGCAGGACGCAGTCCGATTGCGACGCGAATTTCCCAAAAAAACGCCGCAAAATGACGGCACGGGGCGTGCGGCGCGGGAGTTGCATTTCGATCTGCAAAATCCGCCGCACGGCTGCCGCGCGCCGGCAATGTTGCGGAGTCGGCACGACGGCTCGGCCTATTGGCCAATCGACCGTGCTGGCTTAGGGGCCAGTGGAGTGGCTGGGCCCAGCTCATCGCCCGCAAGCAGAAACGTTTGCAAAGCACCAGTTTCATAAGGGAGTTCGTCGTGTCTGACGTGCAAGAATTCAGTTTTCAGGCCGAAATCAAGCAGTTGCTGCACATTTTGTCGCACTCGCTGTATCAGAATCGTGAAATTGCGCTCCGCGAACTGATTTCGAACGCGTCCGACGCCTTGAACAAGTTGCGGCACATTCAGCTTTCCGATGACCAATATCGCGACGACCAGCCGCTGGAAATTTCGCTCGAACCGAACAAAGAAGCCAAGCTGCTCGTCGTGCGCGACAACGGCATCGGCATGACGCACGACGAGCTTGTCGAAAACCTGGGCACGATCGCGCACAGCGGGTCGAAGGAGTTCTTCCGCGGCCTGGCCGCGGCGCAAACCACACCGGGTGGGCAGCCCGATCTATCGCTGATTGGTCAATTCGGAGTCGGTTTTTATGCGGCGTTCATGTTGGCCGAAAAAGTCGAAGTCGTCACCCGTAGCTACCGTGAACAATCGGGCTGGCGGTGGGAGTCAGACGGTTCGGGGCGGTTCAGCGTCTCGGCGGTCGCAGGTGACGTGCCGCGCGGCGCGCAGATCCGGCTGCACCTGAAGGAGGACATGGCAGAATTCCTCGACCCGGCCCACCTCAAGCAGGTTGTGCGGCGGTATTCGACCTTTGTGCCGCACCCGATTCGGCTTGAGGGCGAAACAATCAACGAGCAAAAGCCGATCTGGGTCGAGCCCAAGGGCCAGGTCACTGAACAGCAGCACGCTGCGTTTTACCAGTGGCTGACACATCACAGCGAAGAACAGCCGCTGTGGAACCTGCACTTGTCGAGCGATTCGCCGATTCAGTTTCATGCGATTCTGTATTGCCCGCCGACCAACGTCGAACTCATGGGCTTTGGGCGGGTCGAGCGCGGGCTGAACCTGTGTGCCAAGCGCGTGCTGGTTGAGGACGACTGCCACGACCTGCTGCCCGAGTATCTGCGGTTTCTGCGCGGCGTCGTCGATTCGGCCGACCTGCCACTGAACGTGTCGCGCGAAACGCTGCAAGACAACAAATTGTTGCCCAAGCTCCGGCGGGTGCTGACGAAGAAAGTGCTCGATCACCTGGCGAGCCTGGCCGACGAGCAACCCGAAACGTTCAAGACATTTTACGAACAATTCGGCGGGATCGTCCGTACGGGCCTCGGGCAGGATTTTGAAAACGGCGAACGCATTGCCCGATTGATGCGGTTCCATTCGACGCAGGAGGAATTCGACCCTCATCAGCCTGCCGCCCCAACCGTGTCGCTCGATGAATACGTGCGGCGGGCCGTCGAGGACCAGACGCAGATTTACTACCTCGGCGGGCCGCACCTGAAAACTCTGGTGCAACACCCGCATCTTGATGCGTTTCGGAAGCGCAAGCTCGAAGTTCTGTTTCTGGCCGATCCGATCGACGAGTTCGCCTTGACGCAACTCGGGCGATTTGCCGACAAGGAGCTGATTTCGATCGACTCGGAGGAAGTGAAATTTCCCAAATCGAGCACCCCGGCTGACGAGCCGGCCGCCACGCCCGCGCCGCCGCATTTCACGCGGGTGGTCGAGTTGTTTCGCGGGGCGCTGGCGGCGAAAATCGCCGACGTGCGCGAATCGTCGCGGCTCACGGGCGGAGTCTGCTGCTTGGTCAATCCGCAGGGAAAAATGAGCAACCAGCTTCAAAAAGTGCTCAGCCTGTCGGTTCCCGACTATGAACTGCCAAAGCGGATCCTCGAGATCAACCCGCGCACGGCGCTGATGCAGCGGCTATGCGAACTCAGCGTCAACCCCGACAATGACGAATTCATTCGCGATTGCGGGCGGCAACTGTATGCCAACGCGCTGATGACCGACGGCGTGGCCCCCGACATTGAAGATGCCACGTCGCGCACGCTGCGGTTCATGGAAGAACTGGCCCGCAGCCGCTCGGCGATTATCGTCTGACGCACGACCCTGGCCGCGAAAATGGTTTGGGGTGCGCCGCGCCCGCGGCCCTTATTTCTTGGCGGCCGCCTCCTGTTCGGCGCTTTCATACAACCGTGCCAGGTCGATCAGGAGCGGCTCCAGCAGCCGATAGTAATCGTCTTCGGGCAGCGTCGGTTTCAATGCGCGCAGGTGCGCCAGATCCTGCTCGAACTTATCGCGCTGTTCGCGGGCGACGGGGTTCAGTTGCCGCTCGTGCGGTCCGGCGACGAGCGACCAGCGGTTGGCCTGATCGCCATCGGGAGCGGCGCCGTCCTTCGCCGATTTCACTGCACGCACCCCCTTAAACCAGTCGGCGGGCGTACCCAGGCGGTCGCCGTTGTCGTCAAGCAAGGCGTGCTCGGTTGCCAACCGCCCGGTACCTGAGTAAAACTCGGCGACTTCGGTGGCGGCCTGCAAAAAGGCTTCGAGCAGCGACGTCTGTTCGTCCTTGTCGAGGTCGGCGCGGGGGTCGGTAATGGCGGCCGACAGGTAATCGCCAAAGCGGGCGAAACTGTATTCGTGGCCGCTTTTCGTGGCCGACACGACGACGCGATTCGGCCCCGACAACGCATTAATGAATGGCCCGCTGCAACTCGCGCAATTGACAACCGCCAGCGGGCGTTCGATGGGGCGGAGCCACTCGGCCAAGTCCTCGGCGGCGACGTCGGGGCCTGTCAGGTTGAACCGGGCCGTTTTGCCGTCGAAGGTTCCATGCCCAATCAAAATCAGCCACAACGGTGCGGGCGATGCACGGTCGCACGCTGCCAGCGTTTCCTTGAGCAATTTCAAATCGGTCAGTTCGGGCTTCGACGTGAGGCCGATTGCGGTGACGTCGGCGTTGCCCCGGGCGGCGGCCTCCTGCCAGCGGGCGGCCCATTGGCGAAACTGGCGGCCGAACTCAGGCGCGCCTTCAGCGCCGACGACAACAATAACCGCGGGGCGAGGTTCGGCGTTTCCGGCGAGGGCCGTGCAGAGTACGAGCAGGCAGGCGTGCATGAAAAGATTCCTGGCGGTCAGGGCAGGCCATTCCAGCGGCGGAGCGACCACTCGCCAATCAGCAGGCCGAGCGCGGCGGCAAACACCGGCCATTGGTGCCACAAGGGGTAGGTCCAGGATTCGACGACGGGAATTTTGCGATTGGGCAGGCTGGCCACGAACTGTTCGAGACTGTTGGGGGGCACGACTTCCCCCCCCGTGTCGCGAGCGATGCGTTCGAGCGCCTCATGGTTGACGGCCAGCGTGCGAAATTCGCCCGCCTGGGGTTCGGCGGCCCAGCCGGTCTCGCGGCGGCCCACCTCGCTGCCGTCGGCGGCAGTCGCCACGATTTGGGCCCGGTACGCACCCGGTTCACGCGGGGCGAACGCCGCAGTGTATTGGCCCGGAGTGCGGTCGCTCGATTCGGCAGCGAGTTCGACAACGCGGCCTTCGGGCGTTTTGACCTGCACAGCGACTTTCACATTGTCAAGCGGCTCGAATTGCGCATCGCGTGTTCGCACGATGATTTCAGCGGCGGCGGCGCGCGGTTGACTGACTTCGACCTCAACCTGCCCTGGCACGTCAGAAACGAGCCAGCGCAACATTTGCCGCCACGACTTTTCGAGGTCGCTTTGCGTGGCATCGGGCCGGTGTAAGTTCCAGCGCCACAAATCACCGACGAGCAGCGCGGCCGTGCGGCCCCGGCCAAACTGCTGGACGACGAGGGCTGGCAGCGGGGCGCCATCGGCTGCGGCAACTTGGGCCAGCACGGCGGCCCCCGGTTTAATGGCTTCGACCCGATTGAGCGTTGAAAACGCGGGCATTGCCTGCAACCGCTGGCGCTCGTCGTTTTCATTGGTGCGCAGCCGCACCCAGGGTTGCAGCCACCCCTCGCGGGTCAGCACGAGCGAATACGCCGCCGCAGCCGCGTCATTACCCGCACGGCCCAGATAAACCGGCAGCATTTCGCCGACGGGTGTGCGCTGGTAATCGCCCTGGGCCAGCGAATCCTTGCCGCCCAGCATGAGAAACCCGCCCCCGCGCCGCCCGACAAACTGTTGCAGCAGCGACAACTGGTCGTGCGTGAAGAAGCCAGCTTCGACATCGTCGAGAATGACGGCGTGGTATCGAAACAGGTCTTCAACATTTTTCGGAAACCCGCCCCGCAGTTCGTCCTGGCTTTCGGTGTTCAGACGGATCAGCACGGGCTGGTCGTACTGTTCGGCCGCTTCATCGGCTTGGTTGCCGAACCCACGAAACAATGGGTTGGTGCGTTCGCCGGGCCGGCCCAGAAACGTGAACTTCGGCTCGCGCCGCGCCACCCGTACCAGCGCCACCAAGTTGATTTCGTCGTCTTCCTGCATCGCCCGGCGGAGAAACTTGAATTCCCAATTGGGACGCCCTGAAACATACAATACGCGATACGGCCCGCCGCCGCGATCGACGGCAGCGATGCGGCGGTTGTTCAGCAACGTGGCTTCGGGGGGGGCCGCCCAGCGCGCATCGGTCAGATTCGCTTCGACGGTGTAAAAACTGATGCCGGTCTGTTCGGGCCGCAGCAGGAACCGCTCAGCCGCGGGCTGCGCATCGGGCAGGCGGGCGAGGGTGCGGCGTTCGATTTCGCGGCCAGAGTCGTCGATGACGCGCACGACGACAGGGCGTTCGCCCAGCCCCCGCCCCTCCAGCGTGGCCGTGATCGTGACCGGCGACGCCTCGAACGCAGTTTGCGTAACTGCCACGCGCGACACCGACAAATCGACCAACCCTGCATCGTCGTCGGCGGGCACCGTGTACACCGGCGGTGCATCGTCCGGCAGTCGGGGCGGACCGGGCTCATCGGTGGCGTTGCCGTCGGTCAACAGCAGAATGCCCGCGACCGGCTGGTTCCGAAACCGCTCAATGAGGGTGGCCAACGCCCCATTCAGGCCCGAAACGCCGCCGTCAAACGTTAATGCGTCGAATGAGTTGACAGGTCGCACGTTCGCATCGAACAGATACCGGCGGACCTCAAAATCCTGACCCAACCGGGCCAACCAGGGCGACGCCGCGGCCAGCCGCGTGCGAAGCCTCTGGCCGCGGGTGGTGCCCCCCGCCCCGATTTGCAGGCTGGCGCTGTTGTCCGCCACGACCAGAAACAGGTTACTGCCGGGGCGTGGCCGGGTTCCCGTGGCAAGCGGCTCGGCCAGGCACGCCGCCAGCAGAAGGATAGCGGAAGCCTTCATAACACACGCCGCGGCGCGAACCGGCCGGGCGCGGCCGCGGCGTGCGTAAGACGTGGCCAACCCCACTGTGGCCAGCGCGATGAGCAGCGCCGCCCAACCGAGCGCGCCCGTCGCAGCCCAACTGACGGGAAACGGTGTCATTGACCGCCCCCCAAATCTTCGAAATATCGGCGGGTCTTTTCGGAATAACGTGGAGGAACCGGGTCGCGATCGAGCGGCACGACCGCCTGCCGTGAATTCCGCCGCAGCAGTTCTTCGGCCACGCGGTTGGCCAATTCGGCCAGCGGGGCGGCAACCTGCTCGCGGACGGTGGCCCAATTGGGTGGTGCCAAGTGTCGCTTGTATTCGGCACGTATGCCACGGGCGCGATCACGAATTCGCGCGGCTTCGGCCCGCAATTCGGGGTCGGCGACCATTTCTTCGACGTCGCGCAGCCGGTCGGAAAAGTCGGTAAAACCACCGCCGGTCATCGGGGCCGCGTTGCGTTCATTTTCCTCGGGGCCAGAGCCGCCACGGCCCGGCTGATCGCCCGGTTGGGTTGCCTGCGCAAGTCTACCGCCTGTGCGTGCACCCGGCGAGCGCTCACCTGGCGGCTGAGGATTCGCCGGATTGCGGTTTGGATTGTTTGCATTTTCTGCGGTTTCAAGTGGAGTCGAACCGGTCGGTGGTGTGTCTTGCGGCGCGCCACCCAATTCGGGCGACCCCGGTTGACCGGTTCGCCCCGGCCGCGAATTCCGTTGGGGTTGACCGTTGCCGCGCTGCGCGTCGGGTTGCACGGAAGCGGGTCGATTGCCCGCCGTCCCGCCACGCGCCGAGTCAGGGTGCCCCGTAGGCTGCTTATCGGCGGGATCGCCTTGTTTGCCGGGTGCTGCACGCTTACCAGGTTCTGCGGGCTCGCCCGGTTGGCCTGCGGGTGCGGATGCGTTGCGGGCAATTTCGCGATTGATCGCATCAGACAATTGGCGAAGCTCGTCACGCGCGCGGCGCAGGGCCTCGGCCTCATCACCTAACACCGATTCGGCGGCGCGTTCGATTCCCTCGCGGAGTTCGCTCACGCCGCGGCGGGCCGCCTGCTCCTGCCGGGCGGCGTCGTCGGCCAAGCCCTGGCGGACTGAGTTTTCCGCCGCGCCCAGAGCGCGGTCGATGTTGCTGTTCTGGGCGTTGCGTGCGGCTTCGTAAAGCCGCTCTGATAGCAGCGGTTCCGACTGTTCAGCTTCCTGAATCGACTGCCGCATCTGCTCGACCAGCTTCGAATACCGCTGGCGCTGTTCGGCGAGTTCTTCGGCAACGCGCTCGCGGGCATCGCCCAAGCGCAGCGATTTCAACCCGCCCTCGGGGGCCGGTTTGTTCTTGAGCCGGTCGCCAATCTCGCGTTCGCGGCGGTCGAGGTCGCGGGCGGCTTCGCGCATCTGCTGCATTTCGTCGTTGAACCGCCCCGCCGCCCGCCGTCGGAATTCATTGCGAAGTTCTTCAAAATCGCGTTCAGCGCGAGTACCGGCGGCGGCGGCGCGCGTCACCTGTTCCTGCCGCAGCGCTTCTGACGAAAGCCGAACCTGTTCGCGTGTGTTTTCGACCTGCTGCCGCTCGGCTGACATCCGCTCCTGATTTTCGGCGCTGTCCATGCGCGATTGCAATTCTTCGGTGTCACGCAACACCTGCTGCTGTTCCTCCTGCAACCGCTGCAATTGGCGGTGGGCGGCTTCGCGCTGTTCGGGCGTTTCCGCGGCACTGAGGGCCGACTGCAAATCCTTGACCCGCTCGTTGAGATCGTGCTGCCGCCGCGCCAATTCGGTCAGGCGGTTGAGCACCTGCCGGTTTTCGCGGTCTTCAGACGGGTTCGCCTGTGCCTGGGCTGCACGCTGCGTTTCATAGCGGCTTTTCTCGTCCTTCAGGTCGAGCTGCTGCAATTGCTGCCGCCGCTGTCCCGAACGGCCCGCGCCGGCGCTGCCGCCACGACTCGATCTCTGCTGCCGCACGACTTCTGATTCGCGCGACCGCAGCTTGAGCAGCGCCTGATACGCCGCCTGCTCGGCGGTGAGCGCCGGCGTGAGCGGCGCTACCGACGGCTCAGAGTGCGCCCGGGTCAGGTCCGCTGCCGCCCGCTGCATGTTGTCGAGCACTGCGGCGAGATGTTGCTGCGACTGCGGGTCGGTCGGTTGATCGGCGAGGGCTTTCGCCTGGTCGAGCGCCGCGCTCTGCGCGGTTTCGGCTTCGCGGGCGTCTGCGGGAAACGCGGCGGTGGGTTGCGCGCCGATTTCGCGGCGGATCAGCTTCCATGTGGCGTTGATGATCTGCTTCTGCAATTCGGCCAGCTTTTGCGCCGCCTGGCCTGCCAAGCTTTCGGATTGGGGAGAACGCGATTGCTTCTGTTCGCCGCCGACGGGTGGCTGCCCCTGCCGGAAGATGTCTTCGAAGTGGCGGACTTCGGCGAAGTATAGGTCGCCCTGCACGCGGCGAACCGCGCCGTCTGGGCCGAAATCTTCGGCCCAGAAATGGTACGCCAGCAGTTGATCGGGCTGCGCGTGCAGGTCTTCGAGCCGAATGCACTGCGCGACCTCGCGGCGTTCGCCCCCTGCGGCCTGTTCAGCCAGCACGATTTCGGCCGGCGGCTGTCCGACCAGGCCAAACGTCAAGCCCATGCGCAAAACGCCGAAGTCATCCCACGCGGATGCCCTGACGTCGAGCTCTTCGAGCGGTGACGCCTCGACATCACGGGCGGGCAAAACCGGCTTGACCGTGGGCGGTTGATTCGGATTCACGCGAATCGAAAACTCGGCTTGCTGCACGTTGCGCCGCCCGGCGTCGTCGACCAGTTCCAGCTTGAGTCGCCGCGAACGATCACTCGGAATTGCCACCGCGTAGGCCAACGGTTCACCGGCAACGGGCCGCAACTCCGTCGCGGGCGCCGAACCCGATTCGACCAGGCGGGCGCTGGCGAGTGGTTTGTTCATACGGCACGTCAACCAGATTTCGGTGCCTTCGACCACCGTCAGCACGCGCACATCCGGCACGAGCCGTTCCGCAAGGCCCGTATACCGGGGAAAGTTCAGCCGCGCGTCGGCGCGTTCGAGCCGCGGGTATTCAAACACCGTCACGTGATACGTGGGCGTGTCGCCGCCAACGAGCGATACATGATAATTGAGCGGTTCGAGCACAGCGTCGATTCGGGCGGAAAAAACGGGGTCGTCCAGACTGACCGACATCGGCGACCTCACGGGTTCGGCCTGTGCCGACTGGGCTACCAGAATGGCTTCAGCGGGCGGCGCGCCGGCAAACCGCGCTAAAACCAACAGGCTCGTGCCGCGCTCGATCTCGACGTTGCCCGGCTCGACGACGACGGCAACGTCGCCCGCCGCCGCAGTCTGCGTACGACCAGGTGCCGATGCGGCCACGGGTCGCATCGGCCAGACGAGCACGCCACACAGCCCTAGCAGAAACAGCGCGCACGCGGCAAATTGAGCCATCACCGCCGCGGCCAGCCGCCGCCGCGGCACCACGTCGCCCCAAGCGTGCCCCGCGGCATGCCGCAGCGCCTGTTCGATCACGCTGGATTGCAGGAAGCCGAACCCTCCATCGGGCAGCACCGGCTCTTGTTCAACCGCCGCCATGAGGCAACTGCCCAACTCGGGGTACGCTGACGCAACTCGCCGTGCCAGCCAGATTCGCTCCGGTTCGAGGCGGGCGGCGAGCCACGCACCGCCTGCGGCAAGAACTGAGGCGAGACCGCACAACAGGGCTGCGTTGACCCAGCGGTCACCCGTGGCCCAACTGCCCAGCCACCAGTCGAATAGCCCGACGAGGGCCGCGACGAGCCAGGCCAAGGCCAGCGCCGTCCAGAACCGCAGCCGCCGATAGCGGCCGGCGACAGCTTCAAGTTCACGCCAAAGTCGCTGCTGATTCATGAACCGGCCTCCTGCTGAACAATACGGCGCTCGGCCCAGCCGGCGTAAAACGTTTCGACGATCAACACGCTCAGGGCCGCGGCGATCAGCCAGCGCCAGATCCGTTGCCGGCTTTCGAGTTCGGTATCGCGCTGCTGGCGTGCGCGATCCAGCCGTTCAGCCCGTGTCAACGCGGGGCCGAGCCGCACGCCACGCTGCTCGAGCTGGCTCAAATCCATCGGGGCAGTATCGCTTTCGGAGGCGGCGATATTCACCGCCAGCGACAGCCGCGCCGCGCCTGCGGCAATGTCGTACTCACCGGGTTGGTCGACGCCGGTCAGTTCGCGGGCATGGGGCGGCAATTGCAACGTGCGTCGGTCGGGCAGCGTCACGATGATCGGCGCATCGCCGACAAACTCGGGCCAGACGAGCCTGGCCCCCACTTCCAGCCGATCAAACCGTGCGGGGCTATCGCCGCACGCCACATCGAGCAAGCCGCCCACGAGCGGCACGAATTTACTCGACAGGGCCAACTGGCTGTCATCGGGGCGCCAGCCACCGGCCAGTACAAAGGCCCGGCCCGCGCCCAGCGTCTGTTCAAGAACTGCCGGGTCGCCGTTGTCGAACCGGGCCAGCACGCGAGCGCTAGAAGGCTGGCGCAAGTTCAGGCGGCAATGTCGCCAGAAATGGATCTTCGTAAAGTCGCTATACCGCGGGTCGGCAAACGGAGCGAACAGCCGATGTGAAAAATCGACGTCGCCCAAAAGCAGGTAATCAGCGGCGGGCAAAGCTGCCGGTTCGTCCAGATCCAGGACCAGGCTTGCCAGGCCCGCCAGTTCCTGATGCGCGAGCACCAGCAGCAGTGTGCCACCACTCCCGGCATAATCCTTCAAGGCGGCCGCTTCGGCCGGGGCGACCAGCCGCGACACGACAATCAACTGGGGCGACGGCTGGCGCGGCACAACCGTGCGCGGCGGGTCGGGGGCAATTTGCAAATCGACTTTACGCATCGGGTCACTCGCACCAGCCAGCCGCAGGAATCGCGCCAACCCGCGGGGGGCGTCGCCATCGGTGCCCACATACAGGACCGCTACGTCGCGTTGAATCCGTGGTGCAACGCAAAATCGATTGTCAAAATCGTGGTCATCGCCTCGCAACTGGATTTGGTTGGCCATTTGGCTTTCGACGCCCCGCGGCAACCGCACAATGCGGCTTTGACCGGGCGGAACGAACACCGCGAGTTCGCGACCTGGCTGCTCAGGCGGCGGCCCGCCGGCCCATTTCAGGTAAAACTGCGAACCGGTCGAATCGGCGGCGTTCGCCACGCGCACACGGATCTGGGCCGGGTCGTCGTTGGCCCCCTCGGCAGGTGGCAGCGCCTGGGCCACCGCATTCGTGGGCCGTGCGGCAGCGACGACGCGCGGCACGACATGCACCCGCCGCGGCCAGTCAGTACCTTGCAGCGCCTCGATCTTTGAACCATGCTGAAAGTCGCTGACAACCACGATGAGCGGTTCGCGGGCAGACGAGCCCGCATCGGTTGCAGTGTCGATTTCTGCGGCCACGGCCAGAAGGGCCGCCCCCAGGTCGCCTGCGCGCCAGCCCGGCTGCACGCCTTGCAGCAACTGCCGCAGGATTTGTGGTTTGCCCGGCCGCGGGCCGGCTTGATCGGGGTCGAACCCGGCAAGCGTCGTCACGTGGTCGCTGAAAATGTACAACGCCACGTCGTCACGTGGCGTGAGTTGCCGCAGTTCGTCTTCGACCTTGCCGACCGCCTGTTTCCAGAGGTCGGCCCGCCGCAGGCTGGCGCTGACGTCGACGAGAATCGCCACACGGCGGCCAGGCAGGTCGCCGGCAGCCAGCAGCGCGGTTTCACGCAAAAACGGGCGGGCAAACGCGAACGCGAGAAGCGCCAGCGCGGCGAGCCGCAGCGCCAACAGCAGCAACTGGTCCAGCCGGCTGCGGTGCGTCAGCCGCGGGGCCGCGGGCGACAGAAACATCAGCGAACTGAATTCCTGCCGCCCGCGAGGGGTCCGCCGTACGAGATGCAGCAGCAATGGCAGGCCCAGCGCCGTCAGCCCCGCCAGATACAGGGGAACGAGTAAACTCACGGTCCGCCCCCCGCCGCTCGCGGCCGCAAGGGCCCGCTGCGCCGCGCCACGCGGCGCCCGCTCATTCGCGATTGCAGCAGGCGGGCCAGCACCAGGTCAAGCGGCTGATTGGTCGTGACGGTGAATACGTCGGTGCCCAGTTTGCGGCATGCGGCAGACATTTCCGCCGCATGCGCCTGGAATCGGCCGAGGTACGCTGCCTTTGCGGCGGCGGGGTCGACATACAACTCGCGGCCCGATTCGAGGTCGAAAAACAGCGACTCGGAGGCAAACGAAAACGCCACTTCGGCCGGGTCAAGAACTCGCACCACCGCCAGGTCGTGCCCCCGCGCCCGCAGGCAGCCCAACTGCCGCTCGATTGCCGCCACGGGCGCCAGCAAATCGGAAATCAACACGACGAGCCCCCGCTTGCGGGCCGTTCTGGCGATTTGCTCGAGCGGCGCGGCAATGTCGGTGCCGCGCCCCGCCGGGGCCCGCTCGAGACTCATCATTAACCGGTGCACATGGCCCGGTCGGTACCGCGCGGGCAGGTACTCATCGAGCGCCTCATCAAACGTCACCAAGCCCACGGCGTCGCGTTGCAGCGTCAGAAACCAGGCCATGGTCGCCGCTGCGGTTTTGGCATACTCGGCCTTATCGTACGCCAGTGAGTGAAAACTCATCGAGCGGCTCAGGTCGACGAGCAGCCAGCAGCGCAGGTTGGTTTCTTCTTCAAACCGCTTCAGGTGAAAGCGGTCGGAGCGCGCGTACAGCCGCCAATCGAGAAATCGCAAATCGTCGCCTGGCGTATACGGCCGGTACTCGCTGAACTCGACGGAAAACCCGTGCATCGGGCTGCGGTGCAAGCCGCTGAGATAGCCGTCGACCACGACCTTCGCCCGCAATTGCAACGACTTGATCTTCATCAGCGCCGCCGGATCAATGCGCCCGCCCGCCCGGGCCGCTGGTTGCGCCCGTTCGGGCATCGATTTCAGGGGTGGCAATGAGCGGCTCATGCGAATCAGACAACCTGGGGATCGACCGAATCCAGAATACGGCTGATGACCTGCTCGACGGTGACGCCGTCGGCCTCGGCGCGGTAGCCCAGCAAAATGCGGTGGCGAAACACAGGGTGCACCAGGGCACGAATGTCGCTCGCGTCGGCGTGATTCCTGCCGTTGATCAGCGACCGGGCTTTCGCGCCCAGCACGACATACTGCGCCCCGCGCGTGCCCGCCCCCCACGACACCCAATCGTTGATGAATTCAGGCGTGTGGGCCTGACCGGGCCGGCTGCACGCCGCCAGTCGCACGGCATACCGCACGACATCTTCAGCGATCGGCACCTTTTGGACCACTTCGTGAAATCGGCGCACGTCTTCGCCTTGAAACAGCGGCTCAATGACCTGTGGCCGCCGCGACGTCGTTTGTTTCACGACCGCCACCTCGTCGTCTTCGGGCAGGTAGTCGATGAGCACGTTGAACATGAACCGGTCGAGCTGGGCTTCGGGCAGCGGGTAGGTGCCTTCCATTTCGATCGGATTCTGGGTGGCGAGCACGAAAAAGGGCTCGTCGAGCAGATACTTCACCCCCGCGACCGTCACCTGGTGCTCTTGCATCGCCTCAAGCAAAGCGGCCTGGGTTTTCGGCGGCGTGCGGTTGATTTCATCGGCCAGAATCAGGTTGCTGAAAATCGGCCCCTTGACGAACTGCATCCGCCGGCGGCCGTCGGCGGTCTGTTCGAGAATTTCTGTGCCGGTGATGTCGGCGGGCATCAGATCGGGGGTGAACTGAATCCGCCGGAATTCGAGCGCAAAAATCTGCGCGATCGACCGCACGAGCAACGTTTTGGCCAAACCCGGCGCGCCCGTTACCAGGCAATGCCCCCCCGCAAACAGGCTGATCAGCAACTGTTCAATCACCTCGGCCTGACCGAAGATGACCTTCGACAGTTCGGCGTCAATTCGGCGGCGGCTGCCGCGAATCTGCTCCACCACCTGTTGTTCCAACGCGAAGTCGTCAAGGGCGTCGTGCACGCTATCGATTCCTTTGAGCTGCCGCGCCGATTCGTGCGAGGCCGGTTCGCGGCGCATCAGGGGCGGGTGGCGTGATGGCGGGTCGCGCGAGGGGTGCGATCCGCCGCCAGGTCAGTGCGTCATGGCATAGGTGATGATGTTGATCCCCAGGGGGTAGGACCATTTTTCCGAAAACTCTTTGAAATAGCCGGGGTCCATGCCTTCGCGCTCCCAGCCGTCGCCCACGTCGGTGTTGTGGCAAATGATCGCCATCATACGCCCTTTGTCGTCAAACACGCCGCGATAATGCGGTTCGGGGGCATCCCAGCGTTCGGTGGTCTGGCCGTTCATCCAGGCATGAATGCTGGGGATCTGGGGCTTCTTTTTCAGGTCATACACGCAGTGAAAGATCTCGTGTTCGAGAGGCAGTTCCACCGGTTCGCGTTCGGGAAACACATGCTTGAACTCGCGGTAGAAATTCGACCATTCGTCCTCGCCCCAGAAATCGTCGACCATCAGAAAGCCCCCATTCAGCAAGTACCGCCTGAGAGCGGCCACTTCGGGGTCTTCGAGTGCCATCCGCCCTGGTTCAATCAGGTAAATGAACGGGTAGTCGAACAACGCCGCGTCTGTCAGTTCGACAATTTTGCCCCGCGGGTCGACCTCGAGCGCTGTGAGCTCATGCAGGCGAAACGAAAAGTTCAGATCACTTTCAGGAAAATCGGTGGCCCAGTTGCCCCCCCCACGCCCCCACCCGCCCCCCTGCGACGAATATCGGACCCGCGCAAATGTAAACAGATCGCCCTTGAACCGCGGGTCAGTCGCCCACTCGGGCACATCGCCCCGGTCGACCATTTCGGGGTTGAACCCCCGGCGGCCAAACCGCCCCCGTTGCGCGAAAGCCGTAGCGGCGACCAGCAGCAAAAAGACTCCGACGAGCACCCGGCGGCGGCCTGGTTTCATGGCGAGGCCTCCGCAGGCTTCGGCGGGCCCGCTTCGGCGTCGCGCACGATTTCAAGCAACAGGCGTTGGGCCGCACGAAAACCGGGAGCATCTTCCAGCGCCTGCAAGACGTGCCGTTTGGCCGGTGCGAGTTGACCGGCGCGGCGATGCAGGGTCGCCAGCCGCAAGTGAATTTCGGCCGGGTCTAGTGGCTCCAGTTGCAGGAGCGCCGTCTGGCTGGCGATTTCCAGGGGAATGTCGCCGACGTGGCCGGCCGCCTCGGCGGTACGGCGGTGTGGCTCGGGATGCAGCGGGTTCACCGCCAGCCACCGCACGGCGTACTTTTTCGTCAATTCCCATTCCCCCGCGTGCGAGGTCAACTCGATCAGCCGCGCGAACACGTCGACGTCGTCGGCAGCGCGATCAGCCAACTGAACTAACACCGCCCGTTCGAGTTGGTTCTGGCCCAATTCGCGGTAAACCAGCGCCCGCCACGCAGCCGGGCTGTCATGGCCCGTTTCGCCGTCATATAAACGTTCGATTTTTTCCAGGGTTTGGCGGGCTGCGGCCCAGTTTTCAGCGCTCACCTGCTGCTGGGCCTGCCGCTTCAAACCGATGTAATTGCCGGGGTGATCTTTCAGCCACCCCGAAAGCGTGGCGGCATCGGCCCGCGGAGGCAGGTCGGGTTCGGCCCAATCGGCCCCGGGCGCCATGTCAAACGCCTGCTGGCGGGCGAATTGTCGAAATCGGGCGTCGAATTCTTCGACTGAGCCGGTGTGTCGCGCCAAGGCGTCGTTTACCCCCAACCCGTTGCCCAGGTCGTCGAGAATTGAACCCAAGGCGGGCAAACCATGCTCCTTTACCAGGTATTCGACAACCAGCGACGACTCAAAATACGCGAATTGCAAATGCAGTGGACTCGGCGGGCTGAGGAACGCAGCGCTCAGTCGGCTGACAGGCGTCAGTTCGTCTTCCAGCAGCAGTTTGCGATACACCGGGTTGATCGACTGCCCCCACGCGGGGTTTTCTTGCCGCTCTTCATACACCGAGATTCCCTCGCTCAACCAGCGCGGCATTTTATTGCGTGTTTTCTTGAGGGTCACGACATGGCAGAATTCGTGCCACAGCGTCGCCTCCCAACATGAGGGGTGAGCCGCCTGCGACGCCGGGCTGTTCGCCGTGATCACTGCCCCAAAACAAACCCCCAGAAACTCGGCACTACCCGGCAGCCCAAACGTACGAATTGCGAAATCCTGTGGCCGCGGAAACAGTTCAACAATGACCGGTTCGTCGAGCTTCACGGCGTACTTCGGACACAATCGGTCTTGAGCGCGATGCAACAGGTCAAGCACGCGGCTGCCGTACACGGCGGCTTCGCGGGCGTCCATGCGGACGATGATTCCCTGCTCTTCCAGCGTGCGAAACTTCGCCAGATTTTCCGACAGTACAATCAGGTTATGTGCCACGACGTTATAGCCATCGACCGCGGAAACATCATTGGCCAGTTGCAACCCCTCGGCTTCCCGCCCTAGCCGCAATAAATCCTGCGCCAGTTGCATCCTGGCGGGCACGTTGCGCGGGTCGAGATCCAGCGCGCGGCGTTGATAGACGGCGCCCTCGGCAAACCGGTATTTTTGCGAGAGTTTTCGGCCGATGAGATGATCGACCGCGGGGTTATCGGGCCAGGATTCCAGCGCGGCCGCACGCTGCCGCCGCTCATCGTCAGGCCGATTCCTGAGGTGTGCCAGAACCGCCCGGTATGCGGCCGCCTGAGGTTGATGCGGGTTGACTTCGGCAACCTGCCCCAGCACCGCCTCTGCCAGATCGTACCTTTCTGAGTCGATCAGGTCGTCGACCGTCTCCAGCAGGCTCGCGACATGCCGCGGATTGATTTCGAGCGCCGCCTGCAACGCCTGCCGCGCCCGAACCCCATCGCTGGGGGCAAACGCCCGCGCCAGCCCCAGGTGGGCCTCGGGGTCGCCCGGCAGGATTTTCAGCGCCTGCGCGTACGCCTCGGCGGCCATCGCAAAATCAGCCTTGTCGAGCGCCAGTTCGCCATTGGCCAGCCAGACCGGTGGAAAATTCGGTTGCTGCCTCTTGACTTCGTTGATTATGCCATCAAGCACCTGCTTCGGGTCAGCCCCGCGCGCCAGCAGGTACCGGGCCACGACAATGCGATTGGCTGCATCGCTGTATCGCCAGGGCGCCTGATCAATCAACCGCACGATTTCACCGTCCAGTTGCCGCCAGCGGTCAGGCTGGTTGTTGTACCGGCAGACCTCACGACCTAACCAACGGATTTCAACGCTGCCCGGAACGCGCAGGAGACTTTCGTCGAGCGTTTTCAATGCGTCGGCATAGCGGCCAAGTTCGAGCTCTGCCCGCAGTTTGAGAACTCGAAAGTTTTCGCCCGCTGCATCAAGGCTAAGCGACTTCGCCGCCGATTCGATGCACTCGGCGTACTTCCCTGTGCGAAACAGCCCCAGCGTTTCAAAGTAATCAGCCTCAGCCGAATGGGCAAGCACCAGCCCCGCCCAGAGAACGACCACGAGCCCGCACGCCCGGCGAAGAAGTCGCCCCGACCGTCGCGTACGTGGCACGCGGCAGCTATCGCTCGTCACACAGACCGAACGATTTAGATTCACTGGTTGCGGCCCTTCGCTCGAAGCACCAACAATTCAGCATTATAAGGTTCGCCACGACGGTCGGCTGCGTTCGCGGCGACGTTTACCGCGCGGCGCACCGCCGCTCTAAACCTGGTGGCTCTCGCATCGCATCGTCAATCTTACCCAGCCACCCGCAATCAAACAACCACGCGGCACAGCGCGTGTTGGCGGCTGGCGCTTCCACTTTGGACCACGCCCGGCAGGGAATCGCGTTGGCATGGCCAGCTGTTGCGATGCAGTCCACGGCGCCGTGCCGCGTGACGCGCCCGCGTCTTGAAAGCCGGGCGAGAGCGACTTGAATCAGGCGGATCAAGCACGGCAACGGAACCCCAACATGCGGCGAGTGTAAGGGCTGACATCGCGCGCGACGCCTCTTGTCAGAATCGGAGGGATCGAGTAGCATTGAAAAGACTGTCAAACAGTCGGCTGAAAAGCAGCGTTTCAAGAATAGCTCCCCTGCGCCGCCGGCTGTGCCCGCGCGTCGTTGTGCCTGTTGTCGAACCTTGACAAAGCCAGTCTCGCCCGCCAAGCCGGTGGGAATCTGGGTTTGCAGCCGGCTGCCGGACGTCAGGAAATGGAACCTGATCCTCTCTCCAACACGAAGTGAGCCAACCGCCATGAAGTTTACTCCCCCCTCTCGCGCGTCGAGTACGCTGGGCATTGCGATGATTCTGCTGGTCGCACTGGTGACGACGACGTTGCCTGGCCAGCAGACGGCGACGCAGCGGGGTAACATCGCCAAACTGGTCTGCCAGATGATCGAGGCGAACCACATCAGCCAGCAGCCGATCGACGACCGGGTGGCATCGCGGCTAGTCGATCAGTTCATCAAGGATCTCGACCCGCAAAAGATGTACTTTTTGCAGTCGGACATCGCGCGGTTCAACAAGTACCGCACCGAACTCGACGAACAGCTCAAAGCGGGCAACCTCGACTTCGCCTACGAAGTGTTCAGCCTGTTCCTCAAGCGGCTGGATGAGCGCATCGCCAAAGCCCGCGAATTCATCGACGCGCCACACGATTTCACCGTGAACGAAACAATGGAAATCGACGCCAAAGACATGCCTTGGGCCGCCGATGTGGCCAGCCTCGACGAACGTTGGCGCAAGCGAATTAAATATGATCTGTTGCTGTTCCGGCTGGACAAGGACAAGACTTCCGAAGCCGAGGCTCGTAAGCGACTTGACAAGCGATACAAAACGATCCGCGATACGATGCATAAGACCGATGACGACGAAATCTTCGAAATGTACCTCACGGCCCTGTGTACATCGTTCGACCCGCATTCGAGCTACATGGCCCCCCGCACGCTGGAAGATTTCCGGATTCAGATGGAACTCAGCCTTGAAGGCATCGGCGCCGCGCTACGCACCGAAGAAGGCTACACGATTGTCGCCCAGATCGTGCCGGGCGGAGCGGCGGCGCTTGACGGGCGGTTGAAACCGGGCGACAAAATCATCGAGGTCAGCAATGACAAAGGTGAAATGACCGACGTGGTCGAAATGAAGCTCACCAAAGTGGTCGATCTGATTCGCGGCAAGAGCGGTACGATCGTCAAGCTCAAGGTCATTCCCGCATCGGGAGCCGAGCGCGTGGTTTACGAGCTCACGCGGCAAAAGGTCGAACTCAAATCGGCCGAAGTCAAGGGCGAAATTCTGCGCACCAACGACCGGCTCAAAACTGAAGACAACCTGCGGTTGGGAATTGTGCACATTCCCTCGTTTTATCGCGATTTTCGCGGTGCCGAAAACGGCGACAATGATTTCAAAAGCACGTCGCGCGACGTGCGCAAAGTGCTCCGCGATTTCGCCGCACACGGCGGGGTCGATTGCGTCGTCGTCGATCTGCGCAAGAACGGCGGCGGGGCGCTGACCGAGGCGATTGAAGTTTCAGGCCTGTTCGTCGACAAAGGCCCCGTGGTACAGGTGAAGAACCAGAAGGGCCGCATTAAAGTGCTCGAAGACGAAGAAACTGGCGTCGATTACCAAGGGCCACTGGTCGTGCTCACCGACCGGCTGTCGGCCTCGGCGTCTGAGATTTTTGCCGGGGTCATCAAGGATTACGGCCGCGGCCTGATCGTGGGTGACCAAACCACGCACGGCAAGGGCACGGTACAAAGCGTGATGAATGTCGGGCGACAGATTCTGCCGCTGTTGAACCCGCCCGATCAAGGGGCGCTCAAGTTGACGATCAACCAGTTTTACCGAGTCAATGGCGACAGCACCCAAAACGAGGGAGTCAAATCCGACATCGCCCTGCCTTCGTTGCTCGATAATTATGACTTGGGCGAAGCTTCGCTCGACAACGCGATGGCGTTCGACCAGATTGCCCCCGCTCGCCACACCCAATTCGGCCAAGTCAAGCCGGAATTCGTGTCGGAACTGCGAGAACTCAGCCGCAAACGCGTCGCGGGCAACGCCGATTTTCAGAAGACTGACCGCGAAATTGCCCGGTACCTGGCCCGCAAGAAGCGTAAGAACGTTTCGCTGAATGAAGAAGAGCTCCGCCGCGAACGTTATGAAGAAGACCAGAAAAACAAGGAAAAGATCGACACGCCCGATGAGTTCGCCGAGGGGCCGATTTTTCCCGACAACAGCTACAACAACGAATTGCTGAACATTGCCA
>JAJXXL010000261.1 GCA_021781115.1 Planctomycetota bacterium | reverse complement strand
TAGGCCCTGGCGGGGTCGGTCGCACTCTGCCAATCGGCGTTCGACACCTTCTTGTCCTTACGGGATTTGTCGAACCGGATCAGTTCCTCCAGGTTGGGCGTTTCCTCTGCACCGATCTGGCCCGCTTCCCGCATCAGCCCGGTAACGTAGGCCTTCCAGTCGTCGCCCGTGTCGCGGCGGACAATGCCCTTCATGGCCGCGTTCGCTTCCAGCGTCGTCGAATCGACGGCCACGGTGGCGCCGTTGAGCACCCCCCGTTCGCGGGCCAGTTGCAACACCCAGGCGAACACTGCGTCGTGAACGGCCTGCGGCAGCCGGTCGCGAATGACCGTCAGCGAAGAATGATCGGGCGATTCTTCCTGCGGCAGCAGACCCAGAAACTTGCGCAACGACAACGAATCACTGCACCGCCACGCGATGCCCCGTTGCGAGCCGAGGCCCTCGAAGTACCCGACCAGCAACATCCGAAAATAAACTCCCGGCGGAATGCCGGGCCGCCCCGATTTCGCGTAGTGCGGCTCGCAGAGGTCTTCGACCCACGCATCAAACCCGGCCTCGGCAAACAGCCGGTTCAGCTTGTCATAGAATACATGCCCCGGCGACTGCGCCAATTCCTGCGTGGCCACCCACAGTTCGCCCTGCCGCTCGGCATTTCGTCGTCCCAACGCCATCGCCACTCCTTCGCCGACTGGTTCGATCAACCCCCGCCGCGTATGATAGCGATCGCCCCAGCCGAGGAGGAGCCCGCGCGGGGAGAATTTCAACGGGCTGTTAACCTCCGGTCCAGTTTTCGGGGTCCATCGTAATTAGCCGTGGCCGGTAATGTCGGAGTAAGGTTGCGTTGCACGGCGTATGGCCCGCTTCGTGGCCATCGCGCGCCGATCCGCATTTCTATGCCTGATCTTTCATTGTCATCGGACGAATTCAGGGTCACTCGGCCTTAAGCGCCGCCCGGGCGCGCTCGACGGCGGCGGCCGCGGCCGGGTCGGTGGCGTACAGCGCGATCATACCCTGCCAGATCCGGCAGGCTTCTTCCTTCTGGCCGCTGGCGGCCAGTTTGTCTGCCCGGTCGAGGGTCGCATCCAGAAACGGGTCGCGTCGATTCGCGTCGCGCTGCGGGTCACGCAGTTCCTCCAGCACCTGGCCCGCCGCGTCATACACTTTGACATGTTCGGCATCGCCCGCGAGAATCTCCCGCAAGGCGGTCAGAATTTGCGTGGCCCGCCCGGTGTCGCCGATTTGCTGGCAATGCACGGCCAGCTTTAACAATCGCTCGGGTTCCGATTTCGGCGCGTCCTTGGCAGGCGGTTTGAGTTGCGGGCGGGTGCGGGTCAATTCATACGTTTCGATCTTTGTCAAATAGGGCGCGACGCGATCCTGCCATTGCTCGGGGTCGGCATTGACCAGCGGTTCAAAATATTCGTCGCGGGCCCGCAGCCAGCCGCTGCCGGGGGGCTGTTCGAGCAGCGCGACCCCCGCCGCAAATTGCGCCTCGGGCGCCGGCGTGCGGGGCCGGAACCACCACACGCCCCCGGCAATGACCAGCAGCAACAGGGCCACCTGCACGAGGGTGTGGTTGAAGAGGCTCGACAGCCAGTGCGGCTGATCGAGCGCGCGGAGTTCGGCCTTGACGAGTTCCTTCATCAGCGTCGCGGGGCCGGGGCCGCTGGCATGTTTGCCAGGTGCCAGCAGCGTGGGGGCCAGGCTCGGGTCGGCTTGATTTTCATTCCCGTCGATTTCGTCGCCGTCTTCCGATTGCGACAGCTCGACTTTGCGAACGAGTTGTTCGAGCCGCCGCTGGACGACAAATGCGTTGGGAAACCGCTTTTCAGGGTCTTTTTCCAGCAATTGGCAAATGATTTCCTCGAGCCACCCTGGCAGATCGGTAACGATCAGCCGGGGGCGGTCGAACTGGTTGTAGCGATGCTTGCGAATCACGTCGATTGCGGTCGTTCCGGCAAACGGCGGTTGGCCGGTGACCATGACGTATAAGACCGCCCCCAGCGAATACAGGTCGCTTTGCCGGGTGACGCGCTTGCCTTCGCCCTGTTCGGGCGACATGAATTCGGCGGTGCCGATAATGCCCCCCGTCACCGTCAGCCGCCCGCTGGCAAACACCTGCGCAACGCCGAAATCGGTCAGCTTGACGATGCCATCGTTGCCAATGAGCAGGTTCGACGGTTTCAAATCGCGGTGGATGATGCCGGCGTCGTGTGCCGCCTTGAGCGCCCGGCAGATCTGAATCGCATACTCGACCGCGGTTTGCCAGGGAAGTCGCCGGTCGCGGCGTAACCGCGTCATCAGCGTTTCGCCGGCCACGTACTCCATCGAGTAGTAATAAATGTCGCCATCCATGCCGCTGTCGAACAGCCGCACGATGTGCGGGTTGTCGAGCTTGCGCATGGCATCGACTTCGCGGGCGAACCGCTCGACAAACCCCTCTTCATGGGCCAGCGAGGCGGGCAGCATTTTAACCGCCGCCACCTGGCCCGTTTCGGCATGCTTGCCCAGGTACACGCTGCCCATGCCCCCCGAACCAATCTTGTCGAGGATGACGTAGGGGCCGATGCGGCTGGGGGTCATGGCTGGCTTTCGATGCACGCCGCGCGGGCCGCCGGCGCCAAGGTTCAGAATCGACCAGAATGAGACACTGACGACAATTCAGTGTATGATGAGGTTGTCCGCAGGGTCAATGCGTGAGAAAGCGGCCTTTGACACCCGACCGACCCGAGGCAGCGCCGCGGGCGGTTGACCATACCAATTGCCGCGCACAAACCGATCCTGTGCCGCGTTGCCACCCGATTGACCAGCTGATTCATGCCCGACGCCGACCCGTACCTGTTCCGCCTGGGAGCCCGCCTGACGACCGGCTTGGCGGCACTGACCGCGCCCCGCCGCGAGCGGCACCGGGCGTTCATTCTGTCGCGCCAAAACGCCGATGGCGGGTTTTCGGGCCGCGAAGGCGGCTCAGACCTGTACTACACCGGATTTGCGGTGCGCGGGTTGGCGGTGCTGGGCCAGCTCGACGACAGCGTCTGCGAACGCGTGGCCCGGTTCCTGGGCCAGCAAACACGGGCCCAGGTGACCGTAATTGACCTGGTAAGCTGGCTGTACTCGGCGCTGATGGTCCAGACGGCCGGTGGGTTCGATGTGCTCGCCGGGTTCGACCGCGACTGGCCGGGCCGCCTTGCCCTGATTCTCGAAAGCTTCCGCACGCGCGACGGGGGCTATGCCAAGACGCACGAAGGGGCCGCCGGCAGCACCTACCATTCCTTTCTGGTCGCGCTCTGTTTTGAACTGATTGGTCAGCCGTTGCCCGAACCGCGACGTCTGGTGCAGTTCGTGTACGACCGGCAGCGCGACGACGGTGGATTCGTCGAAATCCATCCCATGAAAAAAGGCGGCACAAACCCCACGGCCGCCGCCGTTGCGCTCTTGAGAATGTTCCACACGCTCGACGACGAGCTTTGCGCCGACGTGCGCGACTTTCTGCACCTGGTGCGGAGCAGCGCGGGGGGGTTTCAGGCGAACACGCGCATCCCCTTCGCCGACGGGCTTTCGACGTTTACCGGGCTGCTCACCGCCCAGGATCTGCGGCTCGACGACACTTGCGATATCGACCGCACCCGCCAATTCATCGACCGCCTCGAACTGCCCGACGGCGGTTTTCGGGGCGCCGAGTGGGACGAGAACGCCGACGTCGAATATACGTTTTACGCGCTCGGCACGCTCGGCCTGCTGGCGTAACCGCCTCAGCCCGTGCCGCCCCGTCGCGCGGGCCGGTTTCGGAGCGCCGAACCTGCGGCAGGCCTTCATTGGAACTTCGCAGTTTCCGGTTGCATGGGATGCTCGGGGGAAGCGAACGATAGCGATGGAACAAGGCGCGGGTCCGAACAACGAAGCCGCCTCACGAACCGTGCCGATACCTTCAGCGTCGCCTTGAGTTCAAACGTCGGAATCTTTTGCCTGACCTGCACCGTTTAACAGACCACCTGAGGAGCAATTTCGACATGGCAGAATGCCTCGACGCCATCCGCAGTCTGGATGACCTGCGAGCTTTTGTACATCGGACGTTGTGCAATCATGAAAACCTCCTGACAGACCAATTCGGAATTACCGCCACCCGCCTGAAAAAAGACGGGCAGATTTGCGGCCTGCAGTTCTGCCTGAACGGCCCGCGCAGCATTCGCCTGGGGGCGATCTGGGCGGCCGATCATAATACGGTGTATTTTTACGACGCCCGCGGACTACGGTTCCTGAAGCTCAGGCTGCCCCAGCGACTCGTCGCCTGCGTGGCGTAGCCGCGTCAGCAGCGTTGCCAGCATCGCGGCGTGCCGCCCGTGCTGGCCCCTGACCGCAATTCATGCTCTCCCTGACTACGGTGTTGGGACCGTAGCCTCCCCTCCCTTGGGAGGAAAACCCGACCTTTCACGCAAAGGTCGGGTTTTTTTCTTCCCCCCAATCACTAAGACACCCCTTCATTGCTGCGCTACAGAAAAGCCCACCGACAAAGCCAGTAAAGACATAACAAATTATGATAATGAGAGTTATGTCGATAAGATGAGACTGGCGTTAATCCGCTTCGGTGAATTCGGTTCTCCGCTCCGGCGTCGATGATTCCAAGGCAGATCGCAACGCCGCCTGAATTCAACGTGCCGTGAGCCAGCCGCCGCATGTATCGTCAAATGCCGCCTCTGGCGGGCATCCTGGCACCTGAAGCCACGAGAAAATATGGGTGTCTGATTCGAGCGGGGGCGCGGAGACTTGCGACCTGCATCCAAAGTTGATATGAGGCAAAAATGGGTGTGTAACCCGTGGTTTTCTCTAAAGTTACGCATAAAATGCAGGTGATACGAAATGCCCATTGCCACTCCGGCACAATACGCCGCAATGCTTGACGCGGCTCAAGCCGGCGACTACGCATACGCCGCGATTAACGTCACGTCCATTGTCACGATCAACGGGGCGCTCAAGGCCTTTGCCGACAAGAAATCCGACGGCATCATCCAGGTTTCGACCGGGGCGGGCGAGTTCGCCTCGGGCCAGAACGTCAAAGACATGGTTTGGGGAGCGATTGTGCTTGCCGAGGCGGCCCACCGGCTCGCTGAAAAGTACAACGTGTTCGTCGCGCTGCATACTGATCATTGCCAGCCGAAAAAGGTCGACAGCTTTCTTCGCCCGCTCATTGCCGAAACGGCCCGGCGCCGGGCGGCGGGCCTGCCGAACCTGTTTCAATCGCACATGCTCGACGCCAGCGAGCTGCCCCTCAAGGAAAACATGGCGTTGTCGCAGGCGCTGCTCAAGGAGTGCGCGAGGAACGAAATCATTCTTGAAGTCGAAGCCGGCGTCGTCGGGGGCGAAGAGGATGGCGTCGACCATTCCGACAAACCGGCGGAAAAGCTGTACACCACGCCTGAAGACATGCTCGCCGTGTACGAAGCGCTGCACGGATTGGGCCGGTACATGTTTGCCGCCACGTTTGGAAACGTACACGGCCATTACAAGCCCGGCGCGGTCAAGCTTCGCCCCGACATCCTCAAGCGCGGCCAGGAGGCCGTCGTGGGCAAATACGGCAAGAAGGCCGAATTCGACCTGGTCTTTCATGGCGGGTCGGGCACGCCGGTCGAAGAAATCCGCGAAACTCTGGCGTACGGCGTCGTCAAAATGAACATCGACACCGACACGCAATACGCTTTCACGCGGGTCATCGCCGATCATTTTTTCAAAAACTACGCGGGTGTGCTCAAAGTCGACGGCGAAATTGGCGACAAAAAACAGTACGACCCGCGAACCTACCTCAAGCTGGCTGAACGGGGCGTTGCCGACCGCATGGGCCAGGCGTGCGACGACCTGCTCTCGACCGGAAAATCGATCTTCGGCAAAGTCTAATTCGATTGCCGACCGTTGCGCCCACGACAAGTTGCGCCCGCAGCGGGAACACGATTTCCCGCGCGCGGCGCTATCGTCGCTCATGGTACGGGTCGTCGAGTCGGCGCATATCCGACAGTCGCACGACCAGCAGCCGCTGTTTGCCGGTCGCCGCACCGCGACTGACGAAAAACATCGGCCCCAGCGTGTCGCGGGCACCATCGGCGGCGGTCAGCACGACCATTTCGCCAACGGCGAGCACCACGCTGAATCGCTGCGCAAACAGCGATTCGACCTTTTGCCCATTCGAGAATTGCCAGCCGTTTTCTCCGGCGACATGCCGTAGCGTGTCGTCGCCATGATGAACTTCGGGGACGAATTCCAGGCGAATCCAGCCATCCTGTTCGCGGTGCGTGGTCACCTTGAACACGCCACGGGCATTGAGGTACGGCCGATCGAAACTTTCACCGGCCTGATGCAACTTCAAATTGCACTGTTCGAAGGCCGGGCTGACGTTGATGACGGTTTCGCCGCCGGCGGGTATTGCCACATGGTGCCCGACAAGCTGCTTGGCCGCCTGGGCCTCTTTTTCATAAAGAAAATCCGCGCTCATGCCAAGCAAGGTTTCCAGTGCGGGCGGGGGTTGCGAGCCGACAACGCCGACGCGAAACCCGTTCTGAGCGAGCAATGCCCGCCCATCTTGCGGCACCGCCCCCACTTCGTCAACCTGCCGCCACAATTCAGGCCCCAGCAACGCGTCGCCCAAAGGGCGTTCGACAAACAGGATATCCAGCAGCACGGCATCAGGCGCTGGTTTCATCGCAGGAATCAGCCCTTGCGTCTGCTGCGAGTTGCTCACGCGCTGGTCGAACAGGTTGCAACCCGTTGCGAGGATCAGCGCTGCGCCTAGGGCTGCGCCAACGCCCGGAAACACCCGGTGCGGCAATCGATTCGACTCGCATTCCCCGGCGGTCGTCGGCACGACTTGATCCTCGCATCCTGCGATGCCCAGGTACTCAGCCCCAGGCGACTTGAAAGGGCGGGAGTTTATGCCGCATTTCAACTTATGTCAATCTTCAGTTTACCCGGCGATGCGGCGAATCAGCGACATCCGGCGATTGTTGACAGGGTGTTGGCGGCTCGTTGGGGGTTTGTGCGTGAAATTGTGGATAACCCGCCGGCTCGCGAGGCGCTGTGGGTAAACCCCAGTTTGATCGTCCGTCCGCCAACGAACGGTGAACCCGTTATCGACAAACGGTCCACAGTGCCGGCCGATGATTGAAGATCGATAACCGCCCAATTATCATCAGGTTCCAAAAAATGCCGCCCCGACGGTCCACATTTCCGGGCCAATCTGATACTACTACGACTGCAAATAAACTCATCTGAAGAGAAAGCCGCCCCAGTTGTAAACGGTCGTCAGATTCGTCGCGGCAGAATCGGCTGCGATGGCATTCCATTGAGTCCGATTGGCAGTTCACCATGGATCGGCAAACGTCGCAGTTCGCTGTGCGGCGTCACACATTGGAAACAGGAACCAGTCTCTCATGAAAGTCACCTGTAATCGCGCGCTTCTCACGACCGCGTTTCAAACGGTCGCAGGGGTCGTTCCCACACGCACCACGAAGCCGGTATTGCAAAACGTCAAATTCTCTGCCGCGGCCGAGGGCGCCGTGCTGATGGGCACCGATCAGGAAGTGGGCGTTCGCGTCAAGATCGGCGAAGCCGACGTGCAAGAGCCGGGCGAGTTGCTGTTGCCCACGGCCCGCACCTTGGCGATTTTGCGCGAAATCCAGGGCGAAGCGGTTCGACTCGAATCGGGCCACGAAGAAATCTGGCTCAGGGGCGATCGGGCCGAATATCGACTGGCATACGTCGACCCCGCTGAGTTTCCCGATGTTAGTGAATTTACGGCGACGAGTTTTTACACGGTGCCCACGGCGCTGCTCAAGCAGTTGATCCGCCGCACGTTGTTTGCGACCGACATTGAAAGCACGCGCTACGCACTGGGTGGGGTGCTGGTCGATATTCGCGACGACGGGTTGGTGCTGGCGGCAACTGATACCCGCCGACTGGCTGTCGCGCGCGGGCAATGTGCGGCCACGGGCGACGTCAAGATCGACAACGCCTGGCCGGTCGTCCCGCAGAAGGCGATGTCGCTGATCGAGCGTAGCCTGGCCGATTCCGCCGACCCGGTTTGCCTGGCGCTACGCAACAATGATGTTTTGGTCAAATCCGGGGGGACGACGATTTATGCCCGGCTGCTCGAAGGCCGGTTTCCCCGATACCAGGATGTCATTCCGCGCGATTGCCAAGTGCGTATTGACCTGATTGCCGCTTCCTTCCATGCGGCGGTCCGGCAGGCACAAATCGTAACGAGCGACGAAAGCCGGGGCGTCGACTTTTCATTCGCGCCGGGCTTGCTGACGTTGCTCAGCCAGGATGTCAAAATCGGCCAGTCGCGCGTCGAGTTGCCGATCAGCTATGACGGCGCGCCGATTGCGATCACATTCGACCCCCGATACGTATCGGATTTTCTGAAGGTACTCGACGCTGAGCAACAGGTCATTCTGGAACTGACCGATCCCGAAAGCGCCGCAGTGCTGCGCACCGACGACGGTTACACCTACATCATTATGCCCTTGTCGAAGGACCGATGAGTCATGGCGTATGAATCTGGTCCGCAGCCGCTGGCCCGCGCGCTGGCCGAGTTGATTGCGCTGAGGGGTTACGCCCGCTCGGGCGGCGACGCCCAGTTGCAACAGGCGTGGTGCAGCGCGGCCGGCCCGCTCTTTTCGCGGCAGTCACGGGCGCTGGCGGTGAAACGGGGCGTGTTGCAGGTGGCTGTGGCGCACTCGCCGTTGCTGTCAGAGCTGGCGAGTTTCCACAAGCAGACGATCCTTCAGACGTTGCAGTCACAGCACCCTGACCTGAAAATCCGCGATTTGAAATTCAAGCTCGACAGCGAAGCGGGCCAACGGACCCCGCGTTCGGCCTGAAGAAACTGCCGATTCCAGCGCCGCCCGCTGTCGGGGTGCCGGCATCGTGTGGCCTGAGCGCATCAGCCGGTTTGCTGAACGAACCGTATCTTTCATGAGGAATTGACGATTTGACCGCCGACGACACTCCGGAAAACAATTTGGATTCGGTCGCTCCTGTCGTACCTCCGGCCGAATCGACGGCCGATGCCGAATATGGCGCCGATCAGATCCAGGCGCTCACCCCCATTGAGGGCATTCGTACGCGACCGGCCATGTACATTGGCGATACGACCGGCAAGGGCCTGCACCACTTGGTGTATGAAGTCGTCGACAACAGCATCGACGAGGTCGTCAGTGGGTATGGCACGCTGATCACCGTGCGTCTCAATGCCGACGGCAGCCTGACCTGCATCGACGACGGTCGCGGCATTCCCGTGGGGCCCATGCCTGAAAAAGACAATCGCCCCGCCGTCGAAGTCGTGCTGACCGAAACGCATGCCGGCGGCAAGTTCGACCGCAAAGGTGGCTATAAGAAAGGCACCGGGGGGTTGCACGGCGTTGGAATCACCGTCGTCAATGCGCTCAGCGAGTGGCTGGAAGTTGAAGTCCGCCGCGAAGGCCATGTGTGGGTCATGGAACTCGCCCGCGGCGACGTCACCAGTCCGTTGCGGCGGCTGGGCGTGACCGAGCGGACGGGCACCAAGATCACATTCAAGCCCGACGGCCAGATATTTTCAGAAACAAAGTTCAGCTTCGACGTATTGCAAAAGCGGCTGCAAGAACTTGCGTTTCTCAACCCGGGCGTCAAGATTCAGGTTTCCGACGAAAAGACCGGCCAGGCGGAAGAATATTGCTACGCCGGGGGGCTGGTTGAGTTCGTCACCTGGTTGAACCGCACGGAAACGCCGGCGTTTCCTGAAGTTATCACGATCGATGGCAAGGAAGCGGGCGTCGAGGTGAACATCGCGTTTCAATACAACGACGGGTATTCTGAAAACGTGCGGAGCTTCGCGAACAACATCAACACCGCCGAAGGGGGCACACACCTCAGCGGGTTTCGCAGCGCGCTGACGCGCTCGATGAATGTCTACGGCAAAAAAGCGAACCTGTTCAAAGACTATATTCCCGTCGGCGATGATTTTCGCGAAGGGCTGACGGCTGTCGTAACGGTAAACGTGCCTGACCCGCAGTTCGAGGGGCAGACAAAGGGCAAGCTGGGCAACGGCGAGGTCGAGGGCATCGTGGCCTCAGTCTCGAACGAAGTGCTGGCCAAATTCTTCGAAGAGCATCCGCAAACCGCCAAACGCATCGCGCAAAAAGTTCTCCTCGCCGCCGAAGCCCGCGAAGCCGCCCGTAAACAGCGGGAAATGGTCCGCCGCAAAGGCGCGCTGACCTCGGCCGGGCTGCCCGAAAAACTGCGCGACTGCCGCACCCACGAACTCGAATTGAGTGAACTGTTTCTGGTCGAGGGCGATTCGGCGGGCGGTTCGGCCGACACCGGCCGCGATTCGAACACCCAGGCGATTCTGCCGCTCAGGGGCAAGATCCTGAACGTCGAAAAGGCCCAGTTGGTCAAGGTGCTCGACAACGAGGAAATCGTCAACATCTTCAAGGCTGTGGGCGTTTCTCCGGGGATGGAACTCGAAGACATCGCCAAGCGGCGTTACGGCAAGATCATTTTGATGACCGATGCCGATGTCGACGGCAGCCACATTCGCACCTTGCTGCTGACGTTCATTTTCCGCCACCTCCGCCTGCTTGTCGAACAGGGTTGCGTGTACATCGCCCAGCCGCCGCTGTATCGCGTCGTTCAGAAAAAACAGTCGCGCTATGTCCAGACCGCCGAAGAAATGATGCAGCAGCTCGTCGAGTTGGGCATGGTCGGGTGCACGCTGCACTGCCGGGCCGACGGCGCCAACCTTACCGGCGATCAATTGCGCACGATCGTGGCCAGTATCGCCGAACTCGAAGAACCGCTGATCACGCTGGAGCGTCGCGGCATTGACCTGCGGCTGCTGGCGGCCCGGCACCTGACCGAGCGCGGCCTGCTGCCGCGATACCGCGTGTTCCTGGGCCGGCAGCAGCATTGGTTTGGCGATGAAGCCGAACTGGATCGGTTTCGCTCGGCTGAAGAGCAGCGGCTGGGGCACGAACTGCGCGTGGCCGATGACCACTTGCCGCCCCCGCAACCTGGCGCTGCCCCCACCCCCGCCGAAGCCGCGCATGCCCGCGAAAGCACGCTGCAAGTCGTCGATTTGCATGAAGTGCGGGCGATCAACCAGCGGCTGCGCGACCTGAGCGGGTTCGGGGTGAAATTCCACGATCTGATTCCCGCCGGCACCAAAGACGGGGCGGTGGTCTACCCGTTCGCGCTCCGCAACGAAGAGCAGGAGCGCTCGCTGACAAACCTGCGCGAACTGCTGCCCGCGCTGCGGCAACTGGGCGAAAAAGGCCTGACGCTGACGCGATTCAAAGGGCTGGGCGAAATGAATTCCGACGAGCTGGGTGTAACCGCCATGGACCCCAAAACCCGCACGCTATTGCGCGTGACCATGCAGGATGCCGTCGCCGCCGATGAAATCTTTCGCGTGCTCATGGGCGACCATGTCGAACCCCGCCGCGAATTCATCGAAAAGCACGCGCTCGACGTCAAAGACCTCGATATCTGACAGTGGCCGGGGCCAGAGCAAGCCGGGCTTCAGCTCGCCCGGCAGCAAGCAGTGTGACATTCAGGCTTGCGCCCGAGGCAAAAACAAACAATGCACCGAACGACCCCATGTTCGTAATCTGGTGGTGCCCAGGGAATGCCAGGGTAAAAAATAAACGCCTCCCTGGTGGGGAGGCGTCGGGCCGGAGATGCGATCTCCGGTGGGGTAATTTCTCTGGACATCTCGATACAATTTCGTGCACACGTAGTTCTGCACTTCATCGACGCGCCAGTCCAGCATCGTTGCGCGCCTCGTCGAGCTTAACAAAGGTTGCCGCGGCATACTTTACGATTGGACGGCCGATTCTTCGCGATTGCCAACTTCCTGACGAGGTTCAGCGAATGGATGGATTCGTTTTGAAAAGGCCGGAAAGCTGGAAGTAAGATGCGTGCCATGCCTCCTCGATCCTGGCCGAACTCTGCGAATCGAGCTCCCCGGCGGGACGCACACCTCGTGCCGAGTGCCATTCTCGGTGCACCTGCAGTCACTACGCCTTGACGTTCGCACAAACACACAGGGTTGCAGGCGGTCGTCTCGCTCAGGGCGCCGCGCTGTCGCTCTCGGCGGCGGGTTCAAAGAGCGGCCGCGATGGCTTGACGATTCTCCGCCGGGTCGTGATGGGCTTCGTTTTGCCCTCGGCGGTCGAGGGGGCGCTCGATCGCGGGTCTTCGGCCCCTTCGAGCGGGTCGCCGGCGCGAATGCGGTCGAGTCGCTCGGTGCCCAGCTTCACGTAATTCGCCGACAGGTCAAAGCCCAGGAAATCGCGGCTCAGTTTCTTGGCCACGACGAGCGTCGTCGAACTGCCTGCAAACGGGTCGAGCACCAGATCGCCAGGGTTCGAACTCACGCGAATGATGCGCCCCAGCAGTTGTTCGGGCATCTGGCAGCCATGAAACCCGGCCCGCTCCTTGAACGTGCCGGCCACCCGCGGAAAGTACCAGCAGTCGTCGAGCGGCTCGAACCCGCCGGGCAGATCCTGCGGGCGCAGGATCCAGGTGTCGTCGGGCAGGCGGCCCTTTGGGTTGGCGCGGTTGTCGGCATACACCAGTTGCCGTGCCGAAGGCACGCGAATTTCCTCGGTGTTGAACGTGAACTGCTGCTCGTCCTTGACGAACTGAAACAGGTGCGCGTGTGACCGGCTGAATTTGTACTTGCAATTCACGCCAAACGTGTAGTACCAGATGACCCAACTGCGGCAGCGAAACCCAGCCTGGCGCTGGGCGATCACCTTGAGTTCGGCAGCATATTCATCGCCAATCGCCAGCCAGAACGTGCCATCGCGCTTCAGCACGCGATGCAGCTCGCGGATCCATTGCGTGCACCAGCCCAGGTACGTTTCCGGATCCTGCCCGTCGTCATACACGTCGTAGTCATAGCCGATATTGAATGGTGGGTCGGCAAATGCGAGGTCGACCTTTCCCTCGGGCAGCAATGACAGCGCTTTGAGGCAGTCAATTTCATGGACGGCATTAATTGCCAGACTGTCGAACATTGAGGTCGCCTCCGTGCAGGTTGCCGATGGAGTTCAATCGCGTATCAGACGGCAGCAATATAGCAGTTCTGCCAACAGAATTGAAACGCTGGGCGATCGGCTGTGAAGGTCGAATTCCGGTTTCAATCGGGCAGCGCCTTCATGCGTCAGCAGGGCGCTCGCGGGCCTGGGCGGCGTTCAGTTCCTCCAGCCGTTGGCACAGGTAGTCAACCGCCCCACGCCGCTCGAGAAACCGGGCCAGTTCATCAATCGCCGATTGTTCGGCGAACACGCTCAGAAACGGGGCAAAAAAATGCATGAGTTGCCCGCCCGCAAAAGTCAGCGGCCGGCTCGACTCGAGAACAATCAGGGCGGGGCCGGTCAGCCGCCGCTGTACCACCTCGCGGCAGAGCCGGTCGAGCAGGGCGCGTTGCGCCTCGCTGGGCTGGGCCGGGCCGGGCGGCTCGACGGCAAACGCATGTTTCAACCAGGCGAAGATCGGCTTCATGATGCGGGCAGGCGCGGCCAGGTTTCAAATGCTCTCAACCCAACGCGAGATTATATTGCATGCAGGCGGAAATGACACATTGGCCATGCGGGCGACTGAGCAGGGTGCCGGCAGGGTGCCCCGCCCGCGGATCGGCTGTGGGCTGACCCGATCAGCACCGGGCCCGGCCGGGCCGCATGGGCACGCGACACGGGTGGTATGGATTGTATCGGGATTGTGGGGGCGGCAGGTTCGTCGCGTGCGGAATAGTTCAGCGCCCCAACGCGGAAATCATCAGCGGGGCCGTGCGATTCACCGCTGGATTTTTGACGCCGGGCCGAAGCCGAGCTATACGAAGATTGACGTTGCATTGCGCCGCGCGCCGCGCCGTGGCGCTGCCATGCCACCCGACCCCGAATTGCTACCGCCTTCAAATTTCCAGGAGAGTCAGGTCATGCCGACTATGACCGTCGCACCGCCCTCATGCGAACGGATTTCAGATCGCCCCGACGTGCTGGTGCTGGCACCGGTTCGGGCGACGGCTGGCGTTCAGCCAATCCTGCTCGACAGGCCCCGGTGCCTGATCGGCAGCGGGCCGGGCAGCGATGTGCGGCTCGAGGTACCTGGCATTGCGGCGGCCCATTGCGTGGTCCTTAAAGGCCCCACACGCCGCATACTCAAAGCATTGGACCATCGCACCTGGGTCAATGAAACGCCTGTTCGCGAAGTCTTGCTCCGCGCCGGCAGCCGGGTTGCCATCGGGCCGATCGAGTTTCGGCTGCGGCCTGCCACGCCCGACGAATTGCTGAATTCGCTGTCAGACCTGATCGACGACAATCGCCCGGCGCGCTCTGTCGTGCCCGCGCCAGTTGTGGCCCCCTTAGCGCCGACTGCACCTCTCGTGCCTTCTGCCGGCACGGTGTCGCTCGGGTCGGCCGTGGCCGCGGTGTCATCGCGCGAGAAAACTGAGCCCCAGACCGACGATGCCGGCGCTGCGGCCGCGGCCCGCCTCAAACACGAATTGCAAAAGCAGTTGGCCCGCGTCGAAATTGACATCAACCGGCAAACTTCGCTCCTGGCCCAGTTGTGCCGGCGCGCACGCCGCTCCGCTCCGCAGCCCAACCCAGCGCAGCCCGCCTTGGCCGAATCGCCTGCGGTCGCACGCGACCACGCGCGCCGCGAACGTCGGCTGCACGACCTGCAAGTCGAATTGTCGGCCCACGCCGAACAATTACTGTTGCGCGAGGCCAACCTGCAAGCTGGCCTGAAGTGTGTCGCGGCTGACGCGGCCCGGCAGCAGGACGAACGCCGGACGCTCGACAGCAGGGCCGCCCAGTTGGCCCGGTCGGCCGCAAACCTGTGCGAACAGCAGGCCGAGCTTGACCGGCACGAGCGGGATCTGGCGGCCCGTCACCGCGAGCTGGCCGCCCGCGAAGAAGCCTGCCGCCTGCAAGTCACGGCGGCCGCAGCGACGGCGGCAAACGCCGCGGCGGAACAGCAGCGGGTGCAAGCCGAGCACGACCGGTGCGTCGCGCGCCGACATGAACTCGACCAATTTGAACGGGTGCTGGCCGCCCGCAGCGTCGAGTGTGCCGCCCGCGAAGCCGACCTGCGCCGGCAGCAGGATGAACTGAACCGGGCCACGGTTGCCGCCGGGCGGGAACGGGCCGACTTGGTCGCCGAAATGCAACGGCTGGAGTCGTCGCGGGCGGTGCTGGACGCCGAGCGCGAGGATTTCGCGCTTCGATCGCACGAACTGGCCGCCCGCGAAGCGGCCTGCGCTGCCCGCGAGGAAACGAGCCGTTCGCAGGCCGAGGAAAACCGCATTGAACGCAACGCTGTCGAACTCGAACGCGAGGCGTTGCATGCCCTGCGACAGGAACTGGCCGAGCGCGGCGCCGATTGGAATGCGGCCTTCAGCGACTTGGCGCGGCGCGACGAAGCGCTCGTTGCCCGTGAACAAGCCCGCGCGGCTCAAGACGCAGCGCTGCGTGACCACAGCGAACAACTGACTCGAGGGTTGGGCGAACTCGCCGCCGCCCAGGCGATACTCGAACGCGAGCGTGCCGAACTCGAAGCCCGCCGCAGCGAATTGACTGCCGCCCTGCTCGATGTCGCGCGGCGCGAACAGGTTCTGGCCGAAGGTCAGGCTGCCAAAGCTGCGGGCGACGAGGCGCAGGCCGCGGAAATTCGCCTCGCGGCCGACGCGGTGGCGCGCGAGCGCGAGTTGCTCGAATTGCGGCGGCATGATCTGGAACATCAGGCGTGCGGCGTCGATGCCGTCCGCCGTGAACTGGCCCTGCAACTCGAACAAGCCGCCGCGCGACAGGCCGCCCTTGCCGCAGGCGAACAGGAATTGCATCGGCAGCGCGCGGAATTTGCTGCCCAGGAGCAGGCGTATGCCGAACGGGTCCTTCAATGCACCGAACGCGAAGCGGCCCTGCAACGCGCGGCTGCGGCCCTGGCCGAACGCGAACAGGCGCATGCGGTTCAACAGCAGGCGGTTGTCGAATGTGAATTGCGGCTGAGTTCGTGGCAAGCCGAGCTGACCTGCCTGCGAAGCGAACTCGACGAGGCTCGGGCCGCGCACGATGCCGAGCGCCGTCGCCTTATCGGCGACATTGAGGAGGCGCACCGTGCAGGCGAACTGCATGCGGCGGAACGCGCCGAACTGGCTGCCTTCAGCGAAGTGTGCGCGGCCGACGCCGCGCGTCTGGCCGCCGAGCAGGAGAGTTTACTGTCCGGAAAACAAGCGCTCGACGCCGCCCGCCAGCAACTGGATTTCGAACGCACCGAGCTGGAGGAGCAGCGCGCCCGGCTCGCCGCCGAATGCGACGCGCTCGCCGCCGCGCGACAAATTCAAACTGACCGCGCCGCCCGGCTGGCGGCGGCCGAACTGGCATTTGCCAGCCGACAACTCGTTTTACTGAACGATGACCCCGAGCCGCTGGCCACTGCCTTGCCCGCCCCACCGGAAAATCCAGAATCCTGCACCGCCGCAGATCAGCCCGCTTCAATCGCGGGAGAATCGCCGGCCGAGCACGAATCGTCGTCACTCGCCGCGACGCCACCCGGCGGACCCGACTGGAGCGACGCGATCGGCGATCTCGCAGCGAGCCTGGCCATACCTGCGGAAGTCACCAGGTGCGAAGCGGTGGGTGAGCCCGGCTCAGATAACGCCGCGATAACGCCGTTGCGCTCGGTGCTGGCGGAAATGTTTGGATTTCAGAGCGACACGCCGGGCGATCAGTCGCCAGCCCAAGACAACGTCGGGCCGAGCCGCACGGAAGAGAGCCGGGCGGGCGACGTCGAAATGGCCGAAGCGGTTGCGACTTCGCTCGATGCGACGGCGGCGCTGATTGGCACGTCACCCCCGTCGGCCGCCCCCCCTCAACCCGAAATTGTCGTCGATGCCGACAACCCCGAATCGATTTCGGCCTACATGGAGCAACTGCTGGCCCGAACACGCCGTAACAATCCAGTGGCCGGGGGGCAGGAAACGTCGATCTCCGAGCGCTATGCAGCACCGGTTGTCGAACGGCACTCCGCCGTCGAATCGCTCCTGCCGTCGTCGCTCACCGCCGAAGTCGAAGTTGCAGACGAATTGGCGCCCACCGCCGATGGAGTGGAAGCCGAACCGGTCGCTATGGCGCCCCGCGCCCGCGTTAACGCCGAGGAACTGCGGGCCGGCATCAATTCGCTGCGCGAGGTGGCGAACCTGTCGGCCCGCAACGCCGTGGCAACGCACACCTGGAAGAAAATGCGCGGCAGCATCTTTGTCAAACTTGTGCTGTCGATTTCGGCCGTCGCCGGCGCGAGCCTGCTGTTCAGCGGCGTGCTGGGCGACCCAGCCCAGTTCATGATTCATGGTTGGGGGGCGACAGTCATCGCCTGCCTGGCCCTGGGCGCCCTGGGCCATTCGTGCTGGCGACTGTGGTTCCAGTTGCACCCGCACGAATGCGGTTCGGCCGGTTTATCGCCCTCGGCAACCGAATTGGAACCGGCTGATCCCGCCGAAGGCTGACCACCTGCCAAGCGCAGGGCCTCCCGATCAGGCGTGGCCCGCGCCGAGTGCCGTCAGCCGAACGCAACCAGCCCCAGCGATGCCAGTTCGCGGCACAGATCGGCGAGCACCCGCCGCGGCGGGGGGTGGTTGCCCGCGAACCGGGCGTTGTACGTGAGCCAGTCGTCGAGCGTACAGGGGCTGATCGCCGCCAGCTCGCGAACCTTTTCCAACCCGCCGGCTTCGAGCACCGCCAGGCGAATTTCGCCGTCTGCCGCGTAACACACAATCTCTGCCGGTCGGGGGACGTTGGGTTGCAGCAGAGCTGCTGTTTCAAACCGCGTCCAGACGCGAATGGGGTTGAGGTGCACGCGCAACAGGCGATCTTCGCCGAATTTCTCGCCGAGTACATCGACCATTTCGAGCAGCTCCTGAAAGTGCATCAGCGGCATTCGATTGCGGCGGGCCAGCTCTTCGATCGCATGCCGGGCCCGCTGCCCGGCGACATAATCGCATTGTTCATCGGTCAACGTCCGATTCGCCGACAGCCACAGCAGAAACTGCTCGGCGTCGTCTGATGTGCCGCCGCGCCCCGCCGGGGCCGTGCCACGCACATAATCGGCCAGCCGCACTTCAAAGTCATCGAACCCCGCCGCCAGAAATTCCAGACGCTGCTCAAGCTGCTCGAACCGATGCGTCTGGTTGATCTGGCAAAACAGCACGGCGCCGCGGGCGGCGTTGACGGTCGCGACCAAATCGCCCGCCAGGTCTTCGGGCCTGGCCGCGGCCAGAGCCTGGGCGATTCGCAGCGACCGATCTTGGTAGTCTTTGTGGGTGGGTACGGTCATGATGGCCTCCTGCGGCCCAGGGCCGCAGTGGGTGGTGTTTGGTGCGTTTTTCAGGCCGGGTGCGCTGCCGCGGGGTCGATTTCGGCGGCGATCATTCGCGCCGTTTGCAGCACGCCGCGGGAATCGGTTTCGGCGGGTTCATCGGCATGTTCGAGAAACACAGCCCGCACCTTGCCGCCCGCGAGCCGCAACGCTTCGCGGTACAGGCTCCAGGCTTCGGGGGGGATCGGCAGCCGCGGCGCGGGTACGAACAGCCCGGTTTCCGATTCGATGAAACCGCCCCCGACATGAATCTGCATTCGCGCTGCGGCGGGCGTCACACGGGCCAGGAATTCCATCGCGTTGAACCGGTGGTTGCGGGCGTTGGCGTACAGGTTGGCCACATTCAGCAGCCAGCCGCAGCCGGTGCGCTTGAGCACCCGCGTCAGAAACGTGGCTTCGGAAATCGTTCCGCGAAACTGCAGCAGGGCCGCAGCGTTTTCGACGTACAGCTCGCAGCCGGAAAACCGGCGCTCCAGGAACTTGACGTTTCCGCAAGTCGCATCGAGCGCGGCCCGCGTGAACGGCGGGGGCGTCACTCCGCCGATCTCGACTCCCTGGCGCACCACGCCACTGAACCCCACGACCTCGCTGATCGCATTCGCGCCGTTTTCAAACACGACCTCGCCCAGTGCGGCCAGCAGGTTGGCCCCGGGCAGATCCGGCCCGGCGATCGACAGTCGGCGGCTGCGAACGCTCACATATTCAAAGTCGGCGTCGCCGAGGTAGCGGCTCGTGCGCAACGGGTTGTCGGCCAGGTCGAACGGAATCTGTGCGGCATCGAACGCCGGCGATTCCAGTTCGATTCGGTCGTCCTCTCGAAAGGTATAGCCGAACGCGGGCAACATGATATTTCTCCCCTGGTGGAGCATGCAGCAGCCAACGCCAGACCGGGCGGCAGGTGACATAGCGACCGCGGCTGGCGGCAGAAAATGCGGTTCGCGATTTTGCGGGCCGCAGTCATTGACCCAAGTGCCGGGCGCCCTATGGCGAAGAAGGGAAGACATTCGTCAGGATGGCGGAAGGAGAAACCGCCGATTTCTTCCGAGAGAGCCTTGTGCGTTTCAGCGCCACATGGCTCCCGGCACTCCACGACATCAACTCGCGCGTTCGAGGTCGTCGCCCGAACGGAGCGGGCCGATGGCAGTTGTAAAAGAACTCGCGATTGCGAGAGACCTTATGGCAACGCCCATGCCAGACTGGACTCGTCACGCGCCGAAAAATGCAATATCAAGCCAATTCGAATGTTACAACAAAACCCCTGCCGCACATTGCTAATCGCAATCAAGCAGCCTGTCATCCATTGCGCAACACCCAGAATCATTCTGACCCAATAAATCAGACATCCACAGTTCTTGGGTGCTCAATCAAGTGCGGGGCCGACTCGCCGCACCGCTCCGATTAGTTTGGTGAGCAGGCCGCTGAACACGCCCGGCCAGTTCGCGTACGCCAGCCTGTCGCACGGCGGGCAGTACAACGCCTCGGACGCGGCCGGACAGACGCTGATCCACACGCACGCCGTGGCCGACGGGGTGCATACGGCCCAAGGCGTGGCTGCGGTTCTTAAAGGAAGGTGTGGCCAAGGCCGAACGTCTGGGGTTCCGCATCGACGCCGACGACACCGACGGGCAGACGCTGGATTATCTGACTGGCGAAAAGCTGCGTCTTGTGGGGCGGCTAAAGACCAATCCCGTGCGGGAACCGTTGGCCGAACCGCTCCCGCTGGCTGGTGCGGTCTGTGACGCAGGGCGGACGCTCCTGTCCGTGGAAGCTGCCGCCCAACGCCTTTGCGTGCGAGGTGCGGCGTCAATGACGCCGCAGACCTGTCGCGCAACCCTGGGGAAATCACAAACGCAAATCGGGGGTAAGGGGGCGGTGCGCCTGCACGCCCCGGCCCAGCGCCCGTCAAGGCCCCGCGCCCCGGTGCCGCCCGAAAAACTTCAGATGATGAATAAGCTGGAATGGGGGGGATTAATTCTTTTTGCGTGGGTGCCGTCTGTTCGGTAGTCGGGCCCAGTCTTGTGAGACAAGCTCACGGAGTGATAACATCGTTGGTGGCGGCGTGCCTTCCGGCGACTGCGGTCAATATCACCCACAGCATGTCCGAAAACCGCCGCTTGCATCAATTTTGGTATTGAGCTCGCGCACCGCCCGCCCTCTGCCACACGATTTCTCCCGGTTTTTTGCCGATTGGGCGCACCGCCCCCACCCTGCTTTCCAACAAGGATGGATTTCATGGCCATACCCCATGCAACTTCTGGCCAGGTCATTGACATCCGCCCTCTGGCAGAGAAGCTGAGGCAATCCGCCACAACAACTCTCGTCAAGACGGAAAAGCTGGAAGTCATTCGTCTCGTCCTGCCCGCGGGCAAAGAAATTGCACAGCATTCCGTGGCGGGCGAAGTCACGGTGCAGTGCCTGGAAGGCCAGGTGGCCTTTTCCGTTCAAGGCCAAACAATGATCCTGCTGCCCGGTCGGCTACTGTTTCTTTCCGGCGACGAACTTCACGCGCTCAAGGGCATCGAAGATTCGTCGGTCCTGGTGACGATCTGCCTGGAAAAGAAAGCCGGATAAAACTCAGAGATCGCAACCAAGCTCTCAAGGATGTTGCCCCGAGCGCCGCACTTCGCAAGTCGTTCGGCCACGACTTGGAAAAATGGCGCCTGTTTCGAACGCGCTATTTTCGAGAACTGCGGCAGCAATCGGATGCAATTGCCCAGATTTTGGAGCGTGACCGTGACGGGATGGCGACTCGCGTGTACGGCACCAGGGATCAGAAACATAACAACGCCCTCGCTCTCAAAGAATACCTTGAATTGCGACAAGGCAGTGGATGAGGCGTGCTCGGCATTGCGGTCCTGACCTGCGACATTTGTTGATAACCCGGAGAGTCCGACAATGCACTACCTGTATGGCTCGAAGCCCAAAGCGGCGCGAAAACTCGTGGCCACATTCGATTCCGAACAGCAACTTCAGGCCTATGTCGTCTGGGCCACACTCGGCACGAATCCCGACGGCACCAAGAAGTTCGAACAGGGAAGCGCACTGGCCAGTTACCACGGCTGGGAGAAATCCGCCACCCCGCTGACAGCCGATGATTCGGCGGAAATCGTACACAACCCCTCCCCCAGTATGCTTTGAGCGGTCGCCGTCGAGCGCCCCCGTGAACAAGCCCTGCACGTAAAAAAGTCACCCTGATTTATCAAGCACTTGCGTTCGACGCTGGCCAAGCCGGTTTCAACCGAAGTCCGCCCGCGGGCCAGTGCTGCCACCATGGCGACCGACTCGCCGGGCCGGTGCCGAATCGTGGGCGATTGCCGACAATGATGCGTGCCGTATTCGGCCCGGTACCTGCAGCCGCTCGCTGAAATGCGGCTCGGCGGGCGGCGGGCCATGCCGTCGCGGGAATCGACTCAGCGCGTCAAACCCGGCGCAGGAAGCGCAACGCCCGACAAATCCAGCCGTTGTACCGAATCCGATTCTCGGGGCCCATTCTGGAACCCTGTCGCCATGAAACATGGCTGTCGTTGGTTATATGCACGCCGCGTAATATGCATGCCGGCCACTTTTGTCTTTTGTTGGAAATGTCAGCATTGACTTTCCGATTTCGGTCGGTACGATTTGGCTGAGAAGTGCTTTGAGCGAGCAGATCGCTCTGCTTGATTTAAAGAATGAATGTGTCGGAAGACTAAATAAAGAGTAGCTTGGCTGGTCTCTCGAAGACCGGGGCCAGGAGGCTCGTTAGTGAGTAAGCCGACGTGGTCGAATACCTGTGCCAGGTGTTCGACCACGTCGGCTTTTTTTTTGGTTTCCACATGATCGTGCCCAGCGTGCACCTAGGAACCGTCACGATGTCGCCAGTGAGCTTGCAACTCGAAGATCTCCTTGCGCCGACCACGCCCGAGGCGTTCTTTCGCGAATCCTGGGAGAAGGCCCCCCACGTGATCGCACGCAGTGCACAAGACCATTACGCCGGGCTGCTGTCATTGCAGGATGTCGACCAGATGATTGCCTTCAGCCGGCCCAAATTCAGCGATCAGAACGCATTTCTCGCCGCCGCGCCGCCGCGCTCGACCTATGTCCGCGGCCTGCTTTCCGATCAACCCTCGCTGTCGCCTTCGACGAATCCTGGAATCGCCGAATTGCGGCAGGTTTTCGATTCCGGCAAGAGCGTGGTGATCATGGGCATGCATCAACGCTGGCCGGCAGTAGCATCAATGTGCCGCAACCTGGAAATGGTGTTTCATTGTCCCGTCCACGCCAATATGTATCTGACGCCCGCGGGGGCTCAGGGCTTCTCGGCCCATTACGACCCGCACGAGGTGTTCATCCTGCAGTTGGAAGGGGTCAAGCATTGGCGTTTATATGAACGGACCGAGTTGTTGCCGCTGGCGTCCGACAAGGTCGTGCCCCCCAGAATGCCGCTGGGCGTTGCCCGCGACGTGTGTCTCAAGCCGGGAGATTTATTGTACATTCCGCGGGGCCACGTTCATGACGCCCACACGACCGATACCTTTTCGCTGCACCTGACCGTTGGCATTAACGTCTATCGCTGGGCCGACCTGCTGCACCATGCCCTGGCCTGGGCCAGCCGTCGAGAGTCGCGATTTCGTGAGTCGATACCGGGCGGCGCACTTCCGGGGGGTGTTCTGGCCGGGGGCAACGCCGGGCTGAAACAACAGTTCGAGAAGTTGCTCGCCGCGCTGTCGGACAGTGCGCAGGGCGACCGGTTATTCGAAGAGGCAGCCGGTTCGCTGGCACACCAGTTTTTCGGCCAGTTGTCGATGTTGCCGGGCACGCAGTTCTCATCTTCAGTCGATCTCGATCAGATTGGACCGGAAACGGTGCTGGAAAAGCAACCCCAGACAATTTGTTGCGTCCTGGAAAACGACGAGGGTGTGGCGATCGAGTTTCCCGGGAACCGGGTCAGCGGGCCGTCGCGCATTGCCTCGGCCTTGCGTTTTGTCGCCAGCACGCCGTGTTTTGCCGTGCGCGACCTGCCCGGCGAGCTCAACGCGCAAGCCAAAGTCGTGCTCGCGCGACGGCTCATTCGCGAGGGATTACTGACTCCGGTCATGCAGCGTCAGCCGACGGCGCCAGCGGAGTGCCCGACGATTCAAGAATCGTCCGTACCCGAAACGACGGCAGCCGGCGGCGACGTGCCGTCTGACAAGCCGGGACGAACGGTCGAGCGCCCGGCGCTCAGATCGACGCGCCCGGCGCAGCAGCGGGAAGTTGTGGAAAGTTGACGTTCGGATTCAGTGTACGCGGGTATTTCCCGCAATCGAATGGTTCTTTTTAAGGAGACGCGTCATGCAGACGACAGTTCAACACGGTAGCTGGCAGAAACAATGGGGGCTGCTCGTGGCCAAAGCCTGGTCGGACGTGGATCTGAAACAACGCTTGATTGACGACCCGGCGACTGTCTTGCGCGAGCAGGGCATGAGCGTGCCATACGACGTCGAGATCAAGGTTGTGGAAGACACCGATCAAGTGCACCACTTGATCTTGCCCGCGAGTCCTGCCAGCAACCTCCTGGATGAAGAGCTCGGGGGGAGCGTCGGCTACGACGGTTTCTCTCTCGGCTGCGGCGGGTGCGGCGGAAGTGGCGGGTGCGGCTGCGGTTGTGACGCCAATTCCTGAACGGCCGGCCTGTTTAAGGCAGGCGCATTGAAGAATGGGTCACTGCGGTCGTCGCAATGAACGGATTGCCGTTTCGAAGACCGCGGTGACTTTATTATCGGGATAACGATCCAGGCCCAGGGCACCAACCAGGCGACTCCGGCATGCTCACTCGACCAATTTTCAAACCACACCTCGACGTTGCCATTGTCCCGGGCGACGGCGTTTTCCTGCTTTCGGGATCGAAGCAGACCGTCTTACGCGGACGGCTCTACGAGCTGGTCGCGCCGCAAGTCGATGGCAGCACTGCCGACGAGATTTGCGATCGCTTGGCCGCGAACGCCTCTCCGGCAGAAGTTTACTTCACGCTCGCGCAATTCGAAAAGAAGGATTGCCTTGCAGAATCAGACCGGGCACTTTCCCGCGAGGACAGCGCCTGGTGGTCTTTGCAGCTCGTCGATTCGCCGACCGCCTCTCGACGATTGCAAGAATGCCAAGTCTCATTGCACGGCATCGGAATCGACCCGCAGCCATTGCGTGAAATGCTCGGCGCGGCGGGCGTGCGGTTTGCCTCGGACGGTGAACTTTCGATCGTGGTCGTCGATCATTTTTTGCGGCCCGAAATTGCGGCCTTCAATGTGGCCGCGCTCGACAGCGGCCGTCCCTGGCTGCTCGCGAAGCCCCTGGGCGTGCAACTCTGGCTGGGCCCGTTGTTCCGACCGGGAACGACCGGCTGCTGGACGTGTCTGACCGAGCGACTGGGCGCGAATCGTGCCGTCGAACGCTATTTGCGCGAGCGGCAGATGCTGCCCGGCGCCTTGCAGGCCGACGGCGCACGCACGTCGGCCAGTCAACAGGCGGCCTGGGGACTGACGGCCCATGCGATTATGTCCTGGATCGTCCGGGCGGAGCTTCCCGATTGCGAAGGCAAAATTCGCACGTTCGATCAGATTTCGTGGCAAACACAGACCCACACTCTCGTGAAGCTGCCGTACTGTCCCGCCTGTGGACATCACTCCGACCGAAATGCCGCCCCCCTGCCTCGGCAAATCGCCGGCGGGCAATTGAGAGAGGGGCAAATCGGGCCCGGCGAAAATGGCCACGAACTCAACCGCCCCCCGGCAAATGACTACCAGACGGATGGCCGCCAGACGAATGATTTCCAGACGGACGGTCTCCAGGCAACGGGCCATTGGATCAACGGGCACAAGGCGCGTCCTGCCGTCCGGAGTTTTCGGCCCCCGCGTTTTGAGAGCCGCAAAAAAACTCTGGTGCGCGACGGTGGACATCGCGTCGTCGCTCCCGAGACAACATTGAAGCGTTTCGGCCACCACGTCAGCCCGATTACGGGGGCCGTTTCAATGCTCGAGCGAACCAGCGGCAGCGGGGACGGCGCCCTGCACGTTTACCTGGCGGGGCAAAATCATGCGCGGCGCCATCAGAGCCTGGGGCAACTGAGCGGCGACCTGCGCAACATGAGCGCCGGCAAAGGAACCACCGACGTACAGGCCCGGGCGAGCGGCTTGTGCGAAGGCCTGGAACGGCATTCGGGCGTCTTTCGCGGCGATGAACCGCGCCGCACGGCGCGACTGGCCGACCTTGGAGCGGCCGGCATTGATTTAAGGGAATGCCTGCTCTTCAGCGAGCGGCAGTATCGCGAGCGGGACATCGCCAACGCGCGGCCATCGCGGTTTAACTTCGTGCCACATCCCTTCGACCCGGCGACTCAGATCGAATGGTCGCCGGTCTGGTCGTTGACCCGTCAAGAGGTGCGTTACCTGCCCACGGCGTTCTGCTATTACGACTATCCGACGCCCAAAGAGCAGCGGTATTGCCTCGCGTGTTCGAACGGCAATGCGGCCGGCAACACCATCGAAGAAGCCGTCTTGCAGGGTTTTTTGGAACTCGTCGAGCGCGACAGCGTGGCCCTATGGTGGTACAACCGCGTCAGCCGCCCGGGCGTCGACCTGGGCAGTTTCAACGAGCCCTACTTGCAGGAACTGGCGGATTGCCTGGCAGGTTACCAGCGTGAAATGTGCGTGTTGGATCTCACGTCGGACCTCCAGGTTCCCGTCTTCGCGGCCTGGTCGCGGCGGACCCATGCCGGGTTGAAAGCGAGCGACGGCACCGAGCAGATCGTGTTCGGATTTGGCGCGCATCTGGATCCCAAAATTGCGCTCTTGCGCGCCGTGACCGAAATGAACCAGATGCTCAGCTATCTGTTGCAGGCGCCTCCCGACAGGGTCTACAGCGACCATGTCACCGACCTGGAAACAGTCCACTGGCTGAAAACGGCCACTTTAGAAAATCAGCCGTATCTGGCGCCTGCCGCCGCAGCGCCGTGGCGGACTGCGGCGGACTACAAACCGGTATGGAACGATGACGTCACCGAGGACGTTTATGATTGTCAGCGACTGGTCGAGCGGCAGGGCCTGGAAATGCTGGTGCTCGACCAGACGCGTCCTGAGATTGGGCTGCCGGTCGTCAAGGTGATCGTCCCGGGGCTGCGGCACTTCTGGGCACGCTTCGCACCGGGCCGGCTGTATCAGGCGCCGGTCGAGTTGGGCTGGCTGGAAAAACCGCTGGCGGAAGAAGAACTTAACCCGATACCGATGTTCCTTTAGCAATTGTTCGTTTCAGCAGTAATGCGCGAGGCAAGTCTTGGTCGCATCGTTGTGGCTTTCATGGCAGGATCAGGTCTCGCTTTCTGCGAGCGGGGGAGAGGCCATCGTCACCGGCCCGGACGCACGCATCGTCCTGAAACCGCTGGCGCCCGAGATTTTCGCCGCCATGCAACGGCTGGCGCCCCCCGGCGCAGACGAAGAGCAACTCGCCGAATCTATTCTCGCGGCGGGAACCGTCGACTCGCTGGCCCGCTGGTATTACCACGTCGACCAACTGCGCCAGCGAGGTTTGATCTGTCGCTCGCTGCATGCCGATGGCAGGCCCCTCGCCACGCTTTTTCCATTTTGTCGGGCGGTTCCACAATCGTCCCGTGCGGCTCTGGGCAGCACTTCGCCAGAGACGAACCGCCCAGCCGCGACCGACGCGGGCCGCGGGCCGTGCGAGACGGCGTCTCGCAGGTACGTTCTCTCGCGATTCGCGTATGTTCGACGAGAGCAGGACGAATTGGTGCTCGAATCGCCGCTGGCGCATGCGCGCGTGATCGTGCACGATGCTCGACTCATGGCACTGCTCGGGGCGCTGGCCGCGCCGAAAACACTGACCGAATTGACACAGTGCGCCGACGGGTTGGCGCCCGGTTTGGCTCGCGGCGACAGCCGGGCGTTTCTGACCCTGCTGCGAGAAGCGAACATGATCGACCAGTTCGCCCCCGACGCGAGTGGTTCCAGCCGCGAAGCCAATTCTCCGGCGGATCCGGCTCTGGAGTCGTGGGAGTTTCACGACTTGTTGTTCCACTCGCGAAGCCGCAGAGGGCGATCTGACAACCCATTCGGCGGCACCTTTCGGATGGCGCACCGCCCGCCCCCGCCCGCGCTGAAAGCGATCGTCGAGCAAGAATCATACGAGTTGTACCGTCCTGATATCAGGCAGCTCGAACAAGCCGATCCTCCGTTGGCGCACGTTCAAGAGCGCCGCCGCTCGTTGCGTCAGTATGCGGCCCAGCCGTTAACCGCGCGCCAACTTGGCGAGTTTTTGTACCGCGTGGCACGTGTCAAAGCGCAATGGCAGGCGCAGTCGCCGACGGCTGCAGGGACGCAGTTGATGGAGTTTGCCTCACGGCCATACCCGGCCGGCGGCGGACTGTACGAGCTTGAGTTTAATGTCGCCATCAAAGCCTGCCAGGGCCTCGCGCCCGGGTTATATCATTACGATCCGCGGCGCCATTGTCTGGAACGGCTGGCCGAAATGACTCGCCCCGTCGAGTTGTTGCTGGACGATGCCGCCGCGTCAGCCGGCATTGCCGGAGAGAGCCTGCAAGTGCTCGTCATCTTGACGGCCCGGTTTGAGCGCATCGCCTGGAAGTACGAGTCGATCGCGTATGCGCTCACCCTGAAGCACGTTGGAGTCGTCTATCAGACGATGTACCTGGCGGCCACCGCCATGAATCTCGCGCCGTGCGCACTTGGCTGCGGCGATTCCGACCTGTTCGCGCGCGCCGCGCGCACAAACTACTACGTTGAGTCCTCAGTGGGCGAATTCCTGCTGGGGAGCAGAGTTTCCGAAGTTCTCACTTAAGGAGGAATGAACATGCGTATGTTTTCTCGATGGACGTTCGCGCTGGCGATGCTGGCCCTGTGGGCGGCAACAGCCGGCGCCGCAGACAAACTCGTGCCCGAAGACGGCGCCGTTGAGGTCATGCTGCTGCGGCAGGCATCGGTTCGCGAAGACCTGAAGCTTTCGCACGATGAAGCCGACAAAATCAACGCGTACACTTCGCAGCAATGGAAAAAGGCCAAGGAGATCAACAAGCTGCCGCCAGCCGAGCGCGACAAAAAATTCGCCGAGATGACCAAGGAAAACGATCGCTTTATCGACCAGACGGTCACGAAAGACCAACGCAAGCGCCTGCAGGAAATCGAATTGCAAACCGCCGGCTTGATTTGCCTTGGCCGGCATGATGTCGCTGCGAAGATCAGGCTGACTGATGCGCAAAAGAAGCGTGTCCAGGAGATGCAGAAAGAGGCCCGCCAGGAAATGGAAGACCTCATCCATAATTCCAACCCCGAAGCACGGCAAGAGAAGCTGGCCGAGCTCCGCAAAACCAGCCGCGCCAGGATTTTGGAATTGTTGACGGACGAACAGGAAAAAACCTGGACCCAGTTGCAGGGCAGGCCGTTCAAGGGACAATTCGAATTCCGTCCCGCGACGACGGCCGCAAACTAAGGATTGTCGGTTCGTCTCGCCGCAGGGGCCCTTTGGGGGCTCCTGCGGCTGATCGACACGGCACGGGGTCAACAAAACACCGCCGAACGAAAACTCTCGACTGCGATGCAGATTGCACCGTGAGGGGCCGGCAAAATCAGAAGGGCGAAAACAGACACTCATTTTTTGTGACGCTGGTTAGCACACGCACGTATCCCTGTGAGTGTTTGCGTAAAATGCGCTGGACGGCGGGCGGGTGAGTTTGTGGGGGCGATCGCAGCCTGGTTGAGCGGCGCGCCGGGCGAGAGTTGGTTTCTTGTCCAGCGTGTGAATGATCGGGCACCGTCGCCGCAGGATCAGGGCCAAACTTTCGGCTGGGCACTCAACGGCAGGCCATGCGTGATACGCATGGCCTGCAAAATGAGGCCGCTTGTTTCGCGCACGGCCACAATTTCTGGCGCGGTTCGCGACCAAATCAGCGGTGCGGGATGTCGTGGATCCGCAGGTTGGCAGCAGGTGAGGGGGCATGTCGTCCACCGGCGCCCGTGGCGTTCTGTTCCTGGAATCGCGAGCAATCGGCCCGTGATTCGCGGCGTGCGCGTCGCGATTCGGTCGACGGTATGTCAAAAATGGGTGTCTGAGTGCGCCGGCAAAAGCCGGAGGAGAGTCGCGAATGCAAGAGTCGCACGAGCGAAGGCCTAGCCAGCCAGCTCGGCCTCGAGTGATGCGTGGCGTCGGGCAA
>JAJXXL010000107.1 GCA_021781115.1 Planctomycetota bacterium | reverse complement strand
TCGACCTTCTTGTTCGATTTCGGGTTGCGGTATTCGAAGAACTCGAGAATATGCGGGTCTTCGAGGTCGAAAAACACTGAGCCGTCGGCCCCATTCATCTCGAACGTGTTGTAGTTCTTGCGGCCGCGGGCGTACCGCGTGCTTTCAAACGTACCGACCGAACCGTTGGCGAAGCGGGCCAGAAACAGGCAGGCGTCGTCGATGCCCACCGGCTCTTTCTTGCCCGTTTCCTGGTGCATCCGTTCCTTGACGAATGTTTCGGTGGTGGCCGAAACTTCGGCAATCGGCCCGTTCAGCCAGATCGCCGTGTCGATCGAATGCGCCAGGAGGTCGCCCGTTACCCCGCTGCCGGCCACATTGACATCCAGCCGCCACAAGGTGGCGCCGCCCTGAGGCACGTCTTCGGCAATCGTCCAGTCTTGCAGGTAGGTGGCCCGATAGTGATACGGCTTGCCGACCCGGCCTTCATCGACGAGTTGCTTCGCCAGCGTAATCGCGGGCACCCGCCGATAGTTGAACCACACCATGTTCGGCACGCCCGCTGCTTCGACGGCCTTCGTCATTTTGGTCGCTTCGGCCACGTTCATCGCCAGCGGCTTTTCGCACAGCACCATTTTGCCAGCCCGGACGGCGGCCAGGGCAATTTCGAGGTGCGTGTTGTTGGGCGAACCGATGTCAATCAGGTCGATGTCGGGCCGGGCGACGAGTTTTCGCCAGTCAGTTTCGTACGATTCCCACCCCCAGTTGGCGGCGAACGCCTTGATTTTTTCTTCGTTGCGGGCGCACGCCGCCTTCAACACCGGTTGAAATTTGAGGTTGAAAAACTTGCTCACCTGGCGAAACGCATTGGAATGCGTGCGCCCCATGAAGCCGTAGCCAACGAGACCAATGTTGAGCGGTTTTGCCATGTTGCAGGTTCCGAAACGGGCTGGTGATTTGAAGACCGCGGCGGCCGGCCGACGCGCGTCAACCGAACTTTTTGTTCAATTTGTCAATGGCCGTCTTGCATTTCTTCGTCGCCTTCCAGGCGTCGGGCCAGAAGCACAGGTCGATCGTCCACCAGTCGTCGGGGCAACCGGCGGCGGCCAACGCGGGCATGAATTCGTCGAAGTTCAGGTTGCCTTCGCCGAACGGCGGGTGCGTGCTCGTGTGGTTGTCATGCAGGCTGCCGTCAGAATCGATCAGGTGGATCCGCCCGATCTTTCCCTTGAGCCGTTCGGCCAGTTCGCGAATGCCGCCCGGCAGCGTTTCCTTTTTGCCGGGCTGCCGCGCCCCGTGCACCGCGACCATGTTCGCATGGCAGGTGTCGAACATCACGCCGAAATGGTCGTGGTTCACGCCGTCGAGCACGCGAAAAACGTCGCTCGGCTTGTTGAAGGCAAAGCCCGGTTCAAATTCCCAAACCACGCGAATGCCGGCGTCGGCGGCTTCACGGCCGCATTTCTTCCAAGTGCTGGTCACCCGTTTCAGGGCCACGTCATAATCGACGAGCGTTTTCTTTTTCGGCTCGTTCGGAATTTTACCGAGAATTCCCGGATCCTCGGTCGTGTCGACCCGAATCACGTCAATGCCCAGCCCGGTACAGAACCGCAGGTTCTTGCGAAACGTCGCCAGGTACGACTTGTCATCAGGCGCGGTGATCAGCCGCTCGCTCCACAAATCGGCCGCCAGGCCGCTGCACCCCATGCCCCGCGATTCCCATTCGTGGCGTGTGGCGGCGTAAATGTCGGCCAGCTTGGCGGCCGAATCGGTCGACCAGCCGGCGACGATGTTTGCCGCGGTCGGGTTGGGGTGCACCCCAAAGCCGCCCAGCTCGAGGCCGTCGAACCCCAGGGCGTGCAGCTTGCTGCAAACTTCAGGAAAGGGAATCGGGCAACTGCCATAAGGGCCGATCGAATAGGCCCACGTTCCAATCGAAATTCGCTTCATAATCTGCCTTTACGCCGGGGGGGAATGAAGAATTTCGCCGCCAAACCGCAGGCCGGCCCGCACCGTTGCCGGGGCGCCCGCCGACTACTTGCGGCGGGCGGCGCCGATTTCGGGTGCATCGGGGCAGGCGTCGGGGCCGAAGTACCGCAGCGAAACCAGCGGTTCGCTGCCCGTATTTTCGATGACCACGCCGTCGTGCGCCGCCTTGGCGGTGACGAACACTTCGTCATCGGTCATTTGCCCGTACCGGATCATGGCCGGGGTCTGTAACCGCAACTTGCCAATCGTGCCCTCGCCTTGAACGGTAATCCAGCCGTAGGCGCCGCCATCGCGAATCGTGCAGCGCACGCCGGGGTTGACCGTCAGTTCCTTGGCCGTGAACAACTGCTTGCCCCCCACTTTGCCGTACACGATCCAGCGGTCGACAAAGCCGTCTTTGGCCGTGTCGGCGACGGGAATCGGTTCCAGAAAGTGATTGTCCTTGAAATTGGGGTCGACGTTGCCTTCCCAATCGAGGGCTTCGACCAGGTACTTGTTGTTGTCGCGCTTCGACTCGGGAAAGTCTTTCGTGAGCAGCGTGCGGGGCACAGCCCGGCCTTCGACCATCGACTGGTACATGCCGAACACGTCGCTGCCCCATTGCGGTTCATACGTCACCAGGCTGCCGGGGGCGTGCAACACGCAGGGTGGTACCAGCCAGCCCGTGCCGGGCTGCAACCGGTACGCCTTCGAATAATTCAGAATGCCGTTGTCGCCGTCGTTCCAGCGGTCGAGGCAGCGAATGATGTCCTGCTTCGTCGTGCCCGGTTCGAGACCAAAAAACGTGTACGGAAAATTGTTGCCAATCGCGTTCAACTGTGGCGGGAAATAATACGACTCGGGCTTGCCTTCCTGATTGACGAGCTTGGCCTGCTTGTCATTCTGATGCATGTGATGCGGAATCGGCCCCATATTGTCGAAGAACTTGGAATACACCGGCCAGCGCTCGTACTTCTTCCAGATCGACTTGCCGACAATGTCACCCTTGAGTTCAGCGACCACATCGCGCAGCGTGAACTTGTCCTTGCCGAACACGACATAGCTCAGCCCTTCATCGGGCGGCGCCCCTTCGTTGGTGGCCACCGTCGTCGAGCCGAACCAGCGCTCGTCGATGCCGCCCCGATGCGTGCCCAGCGCGTAATAATCGGCCGGGTGCAGTTTGATCCGCTTGCCAGGCTGCAAAAACGACCGCGGCACCCAGGTGGGGGCCAGCCTGAGAATGCCTTCACCTTCCATCAACGCATCTACCGCCAGTCGCGCAACGTTGGTCATGTCGCTGTCGTCTCCTCAGCCGGGGCGTCGTCTGTTCTTGCCGGATTCGGAACGCCCACCGAAGGCGGGCATTCCGCGAAATGAAATTCCGTTCTAACGCCGCCGGGCGGCTGCGCCAAGCATCCGGCGCAACGATTCGCTGAAAAACCGGGAGCGATGCAATTCGCGACAGCGAACGGTCGGGCGCAGGGCCGCGCCGACGCGGGCCAACCCTTCGCGGCCCAGGGCGGGCGCTTTCAGGGCGCCGCCGCATCGGCGGGCGGCTCGAGGGGCTCAATGTCCTTGAGAAACTTGACGTATTGCTGATCGATTTCGTCGGGCGAAACGCCGATCAGTTCGGCCAGCGGCTCGGGGTTTTCACGCACGGCCTGTTTGACGCTGTAAATCTGCGACAGGTGGTCAATCAGCGCTTCGCGGTACCGCCCCTCGCCAGAGTTCATAAAAAAATGCGTCAGCGCGGCGCATTGGCTGTAATTGCGGCGAATTTCCGCCGCGTTCTGAAAAGCCAGCATGCCCATGCTCGAAAACTTGCGAAACGGCACGTAGTAGTTGAGTTCGAGGCAATTTCGCCGCGCGTTCTGTACGCGCACGTGCTGGGGGTTGCCCAGCGAAAACGCGCCGTCGCGACGTTCAAACGATTCCATGTAACAGGCAATGCCTTCGACCAGCCAGAAGTTGGCCTTCATCGCCACCGGGCCGATCTGGGGCCGGCTGCCCGACAGCAACTGGTGCGTGGCCTCGTGGTACAGCGTGGCGCCGGCGGCGCTGTCGGGTGTGTAAAAGAAGTAGGCCACGCCATTCGGCGGCGGAAAGTACATGCCGTTGGTGATTTCAATCGACTGGTCGGTTTGCGACTTCAGTTTTTGCAGATACTCATCGCGCGAGCGGTAATAATTGACCTTGTTCGGCTCGCTGACGGTGGCCCGCTGCGGGCCGGCGCCTTCGAAGAGTTGGGCAATCTGTTGCGGACTGTTGAAAAAACCGGCCATGGTCTGAAAGAACACATCATGAAAATCCTCGAGCTTGCGGGCCAGCTCGACGCCCCGTTCCTGGCTGTGGTTCGTGCGCACCAGGTAATGCTCGGTGCGAATCTCCCACGCTTTGGAAAAATCGCTGCGAACTTCGGCTTCCCTGGCCGCCGACACCCACCGCCGGTCGAGGTACCGTTCGCCCCGTTCGTAGCGCTCGACATGCTCCCGCGGGATCCAGCCGAATTCAGGGTGCCAGACCTTTTTCGCCTTCAGCATCGAGGCTTCAAACGGCGAAACCCAGGCATCGCCGCTGCGCACATACCCCAGAATCTTTCGCGCCGGCGCGTGGTCGGGGTCGAAATGCGCCGTCTCGCGAATCAGGCTGTACGCCAGGCTGACATGCCCGGCCGCCAGCGCACGCCGCGCCAGCAGGTACAGATCCTGCGCGTACGTCTGCCGCCGCTGCCTTAACTGCGTGCGCCAGAACCGTTCATCGGGCAACAGGCTCGCGGGCAAATCCGGCTGCACCGCGCGGGGGGGGGCCTCCAACCGCGATTCGTCATATTCGCCCGCCGCCTTGATCGCGCCGACCGCCGTCGTCAACTGCTTGTCTTCGCAGGTCTTTTGCAATTCGGCGAGCGACCGGGCAAACAACTCGCGGAACTCGGCATGCTGCCTGACAAACTGCGCCCGATCGCGCGGACGAGCCGCAGCCAACCGGCCGCGGCTTTCAGCCAGGGTCGCCCAGGCGGGGTACAGAAAAACCGCCACGACGCACAACACCAGCGCGCGGGCGGGATGGAAAAATCGTGGCATCAAGCACTCCTGGCCTGGCCGACGACCGCGCCCGAGCGCGCGACGCGGCGGTCCGAAACAGCCGCATGTTCGCAACCCCTGCACGAATGAATGGTTGCGAACACATGCCGTGCCTGGCATCGATCCAGTATACGTCAAGCCGCGTTTTGCGAAAAGCCGGGTTGTGACCTGCGGCGTTCAGAGCCTTTGCCCTGGGCCGGCCTCGATCCGTGTGTGCCGCGAAATCCACGGGTTAGACGACAACCGCCCGGCGGTCAGTCGCTGAACGCCGCGTCGAAAGCCCGCTGCGACGGCTCGAAATCGACGTTTTTCACGAATTGGCACGCTTCGCGGGCGCCGGCTTCGCGGTCCATGCCGCTGTCTTCCCATTCGACCGACAGCGGGCCGGTGTACTTCGCGTCGTTCAACGCGCGAATTACCTCTTCAAACCGGACCCCGCCCCGCCCCACGCTGCGGAAATCCCACCCGCGGCGGTAATCGCCGAATGGCAGGTGGCTCGACAGAATGCCGGTCCGCCCGTTGAGGCTGACGATCGCGTCTTTCATGTGCACGTGGTAAATGCGGTTCGGAAAGAACCGAATGAACTCGGCGGGGTCGACACCCTGCCAGATCAGGTGGCTGGGGTCGAAATTGAACCCGAATTCTTCGCGGCCATCGAGCGCCTCGACCGCCTTCTGGGCCGAGTAAATGTCGAACGCGATTTCCGTGGGGTGCACTTCCAGCGCAAACTTCACGCCACACTCCTGGAACACATCGAGAATCGGGTTCCAGCGCTCGGCGAGCAACTGGTACCCGGCTTCGATCATGGCGCGGGGCACTGGTGGGAAGTCGTAAATCAGGTGCCAGATGCTCGACCCGGTAAACCCGTTGACGACGCCGACACCCAGTTTCTGGGCGGCGCGGGCCGTATTTTTCATTTCGGCGATGGCCCGCTCGTGAATTCCTTCAGGCCGGCCGTCACCCCACACATATTCGGGCAGGATCGACTTGTGACGGGCGTCGATGTTGTCGAGCACCGCTTGGCCGACAAGATGGTTCGATATCGCGAACAGCCGCAAATCGTATTTTTCAAGCAATTCGCGCTTGCGGGCGCAGTACGTGTCTTCTGACAAGGCACGGGCCACTTCAAAGTGGTCGCCCCAACACGCCAGTTCGAGGCCGTCGTAACCGAAGTCGCTCGCCTTTTTGCACAATTCTTCCAACGGCAAGTCGGCCCATTGGCCGGTGAAGAGCGTCACGGGGCGCGCCATGGAACAGTCCTTTTACAGCAGGTCGGGGGTTGAAAAATTGTCACCTTGAGGCCGGCCGGGCCCCGCGCAAACCAGCGGCACCCGCCGCAGGCACGCGCAAAATCAGGGCGCGGCGGGCGCGGCCGGGTTTTCAAATTAGAGCGCCGCAGCGTGAATGTCAACGAAGCTGGTCTTGACGCAAAACGGCATTTTCCGCATAGTTCGCCCGCGCAGAAAACCGGGCTATGGCAGCCGGGGCGCTTTCTTCGCGGCGTTCGCACCCGCATTCGCACGCTTACCGACCGGGAACCTGTCCATGAAACGCTGGCTCGCCACAGGATTCATCGCTGCCTACCTCGCCGTGCTCGGTTATGGAGTCGGCTGCCACGCCCTGAGTTATGAAGTCGGGCGGCACCCCCTGATGTACTTCGTCGTGTGGGACATGTTTTGCGGCTGGGCCACGTACAGCATGCGGTCGCACGTCATCGCCGAAGGCGAAAGCGGCAAATACTACGAACTCACCCCCGCGCCCTGGGGCGAATTTGAGCCGTGGGGCCCGGCGGGGCGGCATAACTTTGACCCCTTCAACAACCACATGGGCCGCGTGGCGGCCAACGCCCTGAAGCACACACAGCACGAGCCGATCGCCCGCGTGTTTGTCATCGAAGAATGCTGGCCGAAACGCTACGAATTGCCAGCCGAAGTCTGGAAGTTGCGCTACGGCGACGAACCCCAGACCCCCAACCGGTATTACCACCGGCTGGCCGAGTTGACGCCCGACGGGCAGTACCAGCGGCGTTACCCCAGTTGGCTCGTCGCCCAGCACGCCCGTTCGGTGCGGGCCAACCCCCGGCTGGAACTGGAGGCGGCGCGCTGCCGCCCGATCGTCCTTTCCGACGCCCGCAACTCCGACACGCCCTCGGCCGGCAGTCGTGAAATACCGCCGTTTCTGAGCGCACCGTCGGCCAACTGACCTGCGCCCGCGTCTTTGCCTCTTCGCCCGCATCGTTTCGTCGCCGCCCGACCGAGGTTGAACATGAACTCCAGCGCTGCATCGTCAGGCCGTCCTCTGCGGGGCGCCTTACACCGCTTTTTCTTCGACGAACAGGTACCGTACGGGTTGGCCCTCATGCGGATCCTGCTGCCCTGGGCGCTGATGCTGAATTTGCTGCCCCGCTGGCTGCACTGCCGCGAACTCTATTCGGCCGATGGCGCCGTGGCCCAGTTGGCCGACAACTTCGGGCACCCGAATTTTCTGCCTGTGTTGCCCGGCACGGCGGCGGTCGCGCTGTACACGTTGCTGATATTTCTGCTCGTGGCCGCATCGGCCGGGTGGATGACGCGTCTTTCGCTGCTGGCCGCCACGGGGTTGTATGGTTATTTCACGCTGCTCGATTGCCTGAGCACGATTACCAAGTACACCGTCATCGCCACGCACCTGCTGTTGTTGCTCGGCCTTTCAGAATGCGGGGCGCTGTGGTCGGTCGATCGCTGGCTTCAGGCCCGGCGGCGCGGCCCGGGCGCCGGGCCGCTTCGCAGGGCGCAGCCACCGCGATCGGCCGTCTGGCCGCAGCGGCTGTTGCAACTGTTCATTGGCATCGTCTATTTCGGGGCGGCGGTCACCAAGATTCACACGCCGGCGTTTTTCTCGGGCGATCAAATGGTTTACTGGATGATGACGCACCAGTCGAGCCATCAGCTCCTGGGCGATTACCTGTCGCAATTTCCGATTGTGCTCGTCACCACCGCGTACATTACCGCCGTGTGGGAAATCGTGTTTCTGTTTTGCGTGTGGCGGCCCATGGCCCGGTTGCCGTTGCTGGCGATTGGCATCATGTTTCACCTGATGACCGTCTTTACCCTGGGCCTGGTCATTTTTCCGACGATCATGTTCGTGGCCTACCTCGCCTTCATGACCGAGGCCGACTACCTCTGGTTCGCGGCCCTCTGTCGCCGCATGGTCGGCCGTGCCGGCTGGCGGCGAAGGGTCAGCCGGGGCGCACGCCGGTTGTTCAGCCGCGCTTTTCCGCCGCTCAAATCGCCCAAACCGCGGTGGGCCCCGTTTGCGATGTTCGGGCTGGTCGCCGCGTTCGTGGCGGTGGGGGCAGTGGAAGTCGAATACCGGATGGACCCCTACCAGTTGCGGGGGCCGGGCGGGCCGCTGGCCCTGCGTGAACTGGCCGACGACGAAGTACAGCGCCTGATGGGGCCCGAAGCGCCGCTTCAGGAAGCCGACAAGTTTTTCGCGCTCGACCTGGGTTCGATCGTGGCCGGCGAACATCTCATCAACCGCCGCCGCGAATTCTGGCAGGGCGAACCCGTCATTGCCCAGGTGACCATGAACCCACCCCATGAAGACATGTGGGTCGAAAGCGTGCTGGTCGATGGACAAGGCAAACTGATCAGCCGGCTGGGGCAGGTCATTGCCCGCGAAGAAAACCGCAGCAACTTCGTGTACCTGATGGGAACCTGCGTCGAGCCGGGCGATTATGCCGTGATCGTCCGCAGCCAGGGGCAGCAAGTCGGCCACCGGAAATTCACGCTGCACCCCCTGAAAGCCGCCGCCGCCAATTGAACCGGCGGGTTCAGTGCGCCTGGGGCGTTGCCAGCCGTAGATGACGCGTCTCGCCGCTTGAGAGTTCCGCGTTGAACTTGAGAGATCCGCATTGAAACCGGCGCGCCGTTCACTTGGAACGTTGCCTGGACGACGGGAAACCGCGGCGGCGCCTGCCCCCTGGGGGTGGCATTGCGCGCGGGAGAAATGGGCACCATGGCCCTGTGGCTTTCCGTTGTATTCTGCATACCGCGTCGCGTTCGCCGGCCCTGATTCTACCGCGCGGTGGTCCTGGAAATTGCGTCAGGAATTGAAGCATCTCCCTGGATGGGATATTCTTTGAGGCAATGCTTCTTGCAATTCTTCAAGTGTCGCAACGCCCCATTTGCGTCAACGAGGTTCCTGGCATGAATGCGCTCTTACTATTGAAAATTGGGGCAGTCGTAATCGTCCCGACTTTGTCTTTGTCGGCAACTGACGATGAAGCCGACTTTGTCGAGATTCACCGGTTCTACGAAGAGTCGTCGCATAACTTTTTCTATGTGACATCGAAGGAGGAATTCGCGAGCCATGCCAAGGCTCCCGGCTGGAAATATCAGGGCGCGATCGGCTTCGCCTCGGCGCGGGAAGCCAATGGAACCTGGCGGCTCAACCGCTATTGGGAACCGGCGAAGGCGCGCAGCCATTATTACAAACAATTGCCTCCGGACTTGGCCCCGAAGCTGTCACGCGGCCAATTATGGCATGACGAGAAAACGTTCGTGGCGTGGGTCTGGAAGCGGCAGGTGTCGGACCCCGGAAATCAATATGTACCCGTGTTCGCGAGTTCGCATCCCGAGGGCGGCGAAGTGTATTATACGAACACCCGCGCCGAGAATCTGAAGTACTGCAAAGAGGTGCTTGCGCAGCGGGGCATCCGGCGCGTGATGCACGGCGAACTGTTCTGGCTCCGTCGTGATAACGGCGCTAAGCCGCAGCCGTAGTCCTTTACATGGTGCCATCTCGCCGTTGAGGTTACACGAGGCGTGATGGCGGCCATTCCCAGGGTGCGTTGCGCGACCTTGGAATATCGGCTTCAACCCCCGTTGGGCCAGGTTGCCCGTGAGTTTTGGATATTCGCGCCACCCGTTATCCTGACCGCGCGCCGTAGAATTTCCAGACGCCCTGCTTTCCAGCCAGATTTTCGATTCGCCGCCAGGTGCGGAGCGAAACGCAGGCGGGCCATTGAATTCCAAGGACCGCTGCCCTCCCGCCGGGGTCACGCGCCGGGCGATACGCCCCCCCGAACGGCACGCGCCGGGGCTGGCGGTTCAGTTCGTGGTCGCCGCGCCGGTCGTCGTTGCGGGCGGCACGGCGGCTGGCGCATCGCCCGTGGGCAACGTGCCCTCGTAGGCCAGGCTGTCGAGGAACTTGCGGGCGGCGACGTAATCGGTCGGCGAACTGCCCGAAACATGCTTTTGCAGTTCGGTTTTCATTTCGCCCACGGAATAGGCGATCTTGGAGGTCAGCTCGGGCGTGACACCTGATTTCGCCCGCTTGGTGAACATATTCTGCAATTCGGTGCGGTACGTCGCATAGGTTTCGCCACGCAACAGGGTTGGCCAGGTAATCGCGCCGGTGGTCGGGTCGATCTGGCTGGCAGTCAGCCGTGCCGGGGGCGTCAACTGACTTTGCGAATACCGCTGGCGCTCGGCCTGCTGCTGGGCGCGTTGCGACGCGTACTGGGCCGCGTTTTTCTGACGGTTCACACGGTTCACGTAGTTGCCGCCCCAATAACTGCGCCGCCCACCGTACCCGCCGCGCGAGTACGACCCCATGCCATAACTCCGCCGCCCGCTATTGCCGCGGTACCCCGAGCGTCGGCCGGAACCGTAGTTACTGCGGCGATAGCCGCCCGACGAGCCCCGATAGCCGCGCGTGACCTGCGACCGATGCCAATGCTGCTGTGGATGCCCCCGATGCCCGCGCGCCTCGGCCGCCGGGCTGATCATCGCACACAACGCCAATGCCAGAAACACCTTGCGAATCATGCCATACCTCAGGCCAAAATCTGCACGTCGAGCGCCCCTGCTACTAAACACCACCACGCCCGCAATGTTTCGCTTCCCATCTTCAAAATCCCGAACTCTTGTTGTAGTCAAAAACCACCCACGAATCCTGGTGAGGAGGCTAAAAACTGATGCCCGGTGGTCCCGCCAGGAGGCTCATTCAAATTATGGCCTCTTGATGACGCAGTGCATGACTCGTGCAATTCGATGTCGAGGCGCGGCATTACGGCTGACTTTGCACAGAATGCAATTCCAGCCAATCCCTGGAATTCGGTCTCATCACCCCGGTCGCATGTGGGGGTGGAGATTCCGATGACACCATTCGACTTCTTTGTGGACGATGCAACTCCAAGAAGTCTGACTCCGATTTGACGACCACGTTTTTCTAAACCTCGCATCGGTCCATGCGCCGGTGAGGGAACCGCCTTTTTCGGCACCCATTTTTGAATGTCGCACAAAGAACAACAGGCCGGACCGCAACGGCCTGCCCGATGGGGTAACCTGGCGGACCACGAGCCTGGCTAGCTTTCTGCGAGCCTGCGTTCGCTCATGCCGTGCCGTAGCCCGCTGTTCTCAAACAATCGCACCGCCCGTCACGGCAACCCTTCCCTCGGCGCCGGCGTGGGGAACGGCCCTGGCAGGGCCGGTGCGTTGGCTCTACCGGATACCCACGGTTTACGACCGACGCTGATCGAAGCGGCCCTTCAGGCCGCGAATGCGCGTCGGGTTTGGCTCGCGCCGTTGAGGTGTTGATTGCGACGGGGGGTTCTGATGGCGGCGGGAGTTCAGACCCCGACCGCCGGGCTGTCCCGAACCACGACGCCATGACTTCCCGTCGTCGCTGCCGGTCGAGCGCCGATGGTAATCTGGTGGGCCGGCCGGGTTCACGACGAACCTCATCCCGTTGGGCCGGGCCGTTAATTTCGCGTTCAATTTGCCGCACTACTTCCAGCAGTCGCAACACCCGGGGCAGGTCAGCCGATGCCGTTGATCGTCTGTGACCAGCGGCTTGATTTCGGAGGTTTCCCAGACTGGGCGTCGCCACGGTGCCAGGGCGGTTCCCGTCAGCAAAGAGCCGCACCGGCGGCAGGCAGGGCGTCGGTGGCACGCATTGATATCAAAATCGCCGGCCCGCCTCCCGTTCGCTCACGTCGTGCGTAGCGATTCCGACTATTCGCGGCCCGGTTCGCGGACGCCGGCGCCTTTGCGGTGGGTGATCAGGTCGCCCAAGTCGGCGCGGCAGGCTTCGGCCAGGCCGAGCAGTTTTTGCACGACTTCGGGCTGTTTCGCGGCCACGTCGTGGCGTTCTTCGATGTCGCTTTGCATGTCGTACAGTTCGGGTTCGAGCACGGGCTGTCGCTGGTATTCGCCAGGCCAGCCGTCCATGCCGGGCTTGCGCCCGCCCAGGCTGCGGTAGGTATGGGGCAAAATGAGTTTCCAATGTGCGGTTCGCACCGACTCGAGTTCGGCTCCACTCCAGACGCCGAACGGAATGCCATAAAAGAAATACGCCTCATGCGGGTTCTTTGCGTCCTTCTGGCCGGCGAGCAGCGGCCAAATGTCGAGGCCATCGATCTTGTGGTCGGGCAGTTTCGCGCCGATCAGCCGCGCCAGCGTGGGCAACAGGTCAATCGTCATTGCCATTTCCGGGCACACGGCTCCCGCGGGAATGTGTCCCGGCCAGCGAATAATGAACGGCACCCGCGTGCCGCCGTCCCACGTCGTTGTTTTGCCTTCGCGCAGCGGATGGGCCGAACCGGCGTGGTTGCCATACACGAGCCACGGGCCGTTATCCGACAGGAACATGACGATCGTGTCTTTTTCCAACTCCTGTGTCTTCAAGGCCGCCAGGATTTCGCCGGTGCTCCAATCGACTTCCGTCACCGCATCGCCATACAGGCCGCGCGGCGTTGTGCCGCGAAACTTCTCGCTGACCGCCAGGGGAACGTGCGGCATGGTGTGGGCCACGTACAGAAAAAACGGGCGATCCTTGTTGCGTTCGATGAAGCGGATCGCGCGTTCGGTGTATTGCCCGGTTAACTTTTCCATGTCGCGGTGGGTCAGCGCCGGGTTAATGACCCGGTCGCCCTCGATCAGGGGCAGGGGCGGAAACCCGCCCGGTTTTTCGGGGTGCAGCGGCCATTGGTCGTTCGAATACGGCAGGCCAAAGTATTCATCAAACCCGCGATGAGTCGGCAGGAATTGCACGGGCCGCCCCAGGTGCCATTTGCCAACCATGCCGGTGGCATAACCCTTTTGACGCATCATTTGCGGCAGGGTCAGCTCGCGTTCGTGAATGCCAAAGTCAAACCACGGTTCCATCGCGCCTTCGATGCCCACGCGGTTGGGGTAACACCCCGTCAGCAGGGCCGCGCGCGAGGCCGAACAGACCGCCTGGGCCACATGAAAATCGGTGAAACGCAGGCCCTCGCGCGCCAGCCGGTCGAGGTGCGGGGTGGCAAATCCCTTGGCGCCGTAAACACCTACGTCGGCGTAGCCCAGATCGTCGGCCAGGATGAGAACGACATTCGGCAGCCGCTCGGCAGCCGGCGCCCACGGCGCCAGGCCGGCGAGCAGCCCAAGGCCGAACCAGAGCCGTACCACCGGCTTCAGAGACGCTGATTTCATGCGGGAACTTCCGGGGGTGTGTTGTCTGTATGTTCGTGGCAAATCACGGCATTTCCTGGGGGGCCGTGCGAACGGGGATGGAGGCGGCCGCATTTTCAGCGCCGCCGCGCGGGCTGTCAAGCCGACTGGAACGTGTCAAGTTCCGGACACATTTTCCGTGACCAGTCGCCGGGCCTTGAGTTCGAACCGCGGCAGGCCGCCGACCTCAACCAGCACCACGTCGGCGTTGAAATTCCAGCGGTCTTTGATCGCCTCGGCGATTTGCCGGGCGAGGTCGGCGGTTTGCCCGGCGGCGACCGCCGCAGACGCGGGCTCGACCTCGATCCGCAGGTGCTGCATTGACCGGACATGGCACACGACAATGCGAAACTCGGCCACCGCGTCGAATTGCCGAATCACGGCTTCAAGCGCCGAAGGGTACACGTTATTGCCGCGAATGGTCAGCATGTCGTCGACGCGGCCGATGATTCCGCCGTCCAGTCGCAAATAAGGCGCCTTCGCCTCGGGGCGTTCGCCGGGCGGGGTCGCCCGCACCCGGTCGCCCGTGCGATAGCGAATTAGCGGGCTGCCGCTGCGGCACAAATTGGTGATGACCAGTTCGCCCTCATCGCCGGGCCTGGCCGCTGAGTCGGTTTGCGGGTCGATGATTTCGGCAATGCAGGCCGATTCGAGGAGATACAGGCTGCCGGGGTCGCCGGCAGCCTCAATCGCCAGAGGGCCGAGTTCGGTCATGCCCCAATGGTCAAAAACGCTGGCTCCCCAGCCGGTTTCGATGCGTTGGCGGACGGCGGGAATGTTGCCCCCCGGCTCGCCCGCGACGAGCACCGCCCGCACGGCGCTGCCGGAGAGGTCGATCTGTTGTTCGGCGGCAACTTCAATTAACCGCAAGGCATACGTTGGCGTGCAACAGACGATTGTCGCTTGGTTTTCGAGCATGAGGGTCAGGCGGGCCGTGCTGCTCAGGCCTCCTCCCGGGATACACAGATGCCCCAGGCGGTTCGCCCCTTCAAACGCGGCCCAAAACCCCAGGAACGGCCCAAAAGAAAAGGGAAAAAAGAACCGATCCTGGCGTGTAACACCCATTAGTGCATAGAGTTCTGACCACGATTTGAGCAGGGCCTGCCAACTTTCAGGGGTGTCGAGCCAGCGCACGGGCGTTCCTGTGGTGCCCGATGTCTGGTGCAACCGCGAATAGCGCTCGATGGGCCAGGTCAGGTTCGTGCCGTAGGGCGGGTGGGCGAGTTGATCGGCCAGAATTTCGGCCTTCGTGCAAAACGGCAGGCGGGACAGATCGCCCAAGCCCGAGAATTTCGTCAAATCGACGCCGGCGGCCGCGTACTTCGCCCTCCAGAACAGGTTGGTTTGACCGGCCGCGTCGAGCACCGCCTGCAACCGCGTGGCTTGCAACCGCTCGATTTCCTGACGCGATGTGAGAGCGGCGGTCGGTGTCATGCTGCGTGAGAATTGAAGAATTTAACGGCCCGCATCCAGGACGGCGGGCGACGTCAGCCAAGATTATAACAGCCCCGGCGGCGGCAAGCACGAAACTCAAACTTGGGGGGCGACCTGGCCGGCTGGCCGGTTAGAATTCAAGTCGCAATGCCCGCGTCGTCGATGACTCAGGATGCACCAGATTTCGACGCCGATCGGGGTCGAACCGGCGGGGCGGGCGTTCGCGCAACGCTCGATTTCCCGCTCACAATGGCGGCTTTGAAACTGACGGCGCGGCCTTGTTCTTGCACGGACGTGAACTCGGGATTCGACCGCATGGGAAGTTCGGGAAAACAAGAGGCGTTCCGCCTGGGGTTTCTCACCGCACTGGAGATCCCCGAAAAAGGCTATGTTGGCGGGTTGCTCGTGACCAACCAGCAGGGCCGCCCGCTGGAATTTCAATGCACCTTGCCGGTGAAGCCCAACTCGACCCAGGAAATCCTGTACGGCCCGACTCTGGCGGGGTTCATTCTGGGCGAACTGATTGGCGTGGCCCTGTTTGAAAAGGCGGGCGTCAAGCCGCACCTGGTGCTTACCGATTGCGAACCGATCCTCGAGTTGCGCGAACATATCGCCGCACCGGTCGCGTTCGTCGCACCCGATGCCGGGCGGCCAGCGCCCGCGGCCCTGCCTGCGCCCGACAGCGTTTTGGCGCTCGACGCGAACGGCGGCTTGCCGCAGCTCAAGGTCGCCCCGGCAGCCAACGGGCAACCCGGCCAGCTCGACGAGGCGGGCGGCAGCGTGCCCTCGTCGGCGCCCGCCGAGCAGCCACAGGGCGTGGAAGTGCGGCTGGGGCGGCAGATCATTCGCCTGCATCGAGCGCACGTTGAAGACGGCGGTACGGTGCAGGCCGGGGCGCGGCATGTTCCCGGTGATGCCGATTTGAGCGAACCCTTTGAGCGCGTGCGCAGCGCGCTCTACGAAGCGTTGCGGATCGGAGCCGCCAAGTGAGCGACCTCAGCCTTTCTGGCGGCCAGGAGCTTGTGCTCGGCGCCACGCCCGGTGCGACCGATCTGGCAACGGCCCCGGCACGCCCGGCGCTTGTCGAGATATTTACGTCGGGAATTAACAGCGCGCTGCACCGCTTTCCGAAAGTGCGCTGTCAGGAGGCGGCCGCCGTCGTCACCGCAGAGCTGGCCGAACGCTGGCGCCCGAACTGGGGCGGCGTCAAAACCGTGCGGCTGACGTTTCCCGAGGGCATCGAATTCCTGCCTCCGCCAGTCAAGCGGGTAACCGGCCCGGGCCAGGAGAAGCCGCAGGCATTGGCGGGGCCGCAGCCTCCACCCGAAATGCCGCCGCGCAAGCCGACGCGGGTCAAACCGCCGCCCGACGCACTGTCGCTCGAAGATCGCCTGTTTTACCTGTTGCAGCCGCCGCTCGAAACCTGGCTCAAGGGGCAGGAACTGATCATGCCGTTCGAGCCGTTCCATTATCAATACGAGGGAATTGCCTGGCTGTTTTCGCAAAAAGGCGCGCTGCTGGCCGATGAAATGGGCTTGGGCAAAACAATGCAAACGATCACGGCGATGCGGCTCCTGCTGCGCAGCGGGCAGGTGGGGCGGATCCTGCTGGTTTGCCCCAAGCCGCTGATTCCCAACTGGCTGCGCGAATTCAAAAGCTGGGCCGAAGAATTGCCGGTCGTTACGATCGAGGGCGACGGGGCCCGCCGCCAAATGCTGTGGACCATGCCCGGCACGGTCATCCTGCTGGCGAATTATGAACTCATGGTGCGTGACATGGAGTCATTCGGCGAGCAGCCCCCGCAGTTCGACCTGGTCGTGCTCGACGAGGCGCAGCGCATCAAAAATCGCGATTCGCGAACGGCCGCCACGGCGCGCGGAATTCCCCGCAAGCGAAGCTGGGCCCTGACGGGCACGCCCATCGAAAACCGCCCCGAAGAACTGGCGTCGCTGTACGAATTCATGGAGGTGGTGCCGCCCCGCGCCACCCCCGACCTGCGGCAGTTGACGCGACTGGCCAAGCAGTACATCCTGCGGCGGACCAAAGACCTGGTGATGACCGACTTGCCCCCGCGGCTGGATCGCGATGCGATTCTCGACCTGGCCCCCGCACAGCGAAGCGCGTATGAAACCGCCGAGCGCGACGGCGTGGTGCGGCTGAACGACATGGGCGACGCGATCAGTATTCAGCACGTGTTTGAACTCGTGCTCCGACTCAAGCAGATTACGAATTACGACCCGCTGACCGGCGAAAGTTCAAAACTCGAGCGGCTCGAAGCCGACATGGAAGAAATCGCGGCTTGCGGCGGCAAGGCGATTCTGTTCAGCCAGTGGACCGGTTGCATCGACTGGCTCGTGGCGCGGCTGGCGCGGTTCAACCCGCTGGTGTACCACGGCAAAATTCCCACCCACAAGCGCGAGCCGGTGCTTGCCCAATTCAAGCAGGATCCGAACGTGCACCTGTTGCTCATGAGCTACGCCACGGGGGCGGTGGGGCTGAACCTGCAGTTTGCGGGCTACGTGTTCCTGTTCGACCGCTGGTGGAACCCCGCGGTCGAAGATCAGGCGATCAACCGGGCGCACCGCATCGGCCAGAAATCACCGGTCATCGTCACCCGGTTCATTTCCAAAGACACGATCGAAGAACGCATCGACCGCGTGTTGCAGGAAAAACGCGAACTCTTTGCCCTGGTTCTCGGTGAAGGCGAGGCCACGAACCAGTCGCTGAGCATGAATGCTTCGGAAATCTTCGGATTGTTCGACCTCAAGGCGCGGCACGGCAAGGGCACGCGGCAAATCGGCCCTGCGCCCGCCGAACAGGCGCCCGCCGCCTGACGCCCTATGGCACGTCGTCTTCGGCGCGTTTCGGCGGTTCCAGCCACTTGACCGCGTACTGCCGGTCGAGGGCGTTCATGTACCGCAACTGCGCAATCTGCTGCTGGCGGCCGGCCAACTGGTCGAAGGCGTTGTCGAAGCCGCTCAGCGGGTCGCGCCCAAACAGAGGCGTCGCTAAAAATGCCTCGCGGTCGGCCTTGGTGCGGCTCAGCACCTTGACCACGTAAAAGATCGACTGATCGTCGTTGACCGCGACGCCAACTTCGCCCTCAGCCAGTTTTTGAAATACGACACGCATGAATTCGTCGCCTGCATTCTCGACAAAGATCGGGTTTGTCGTTTGCACGGGCGGGCGCTGCGCCATGGGGCTGGGGCTGGGGGCGGTCGGCTGCGACTTCCATGCGAACTCGTTGGTTTCGCGAATCACCAGCGGAGGCGAATCTTTCTGGCCCGTCACCGATTCCTTGCCCAGCAGTTCATTGAAAGACTTACCCTCAGCCTGCAACCGCTTGGCCAGCGCTTCGGCCCGCTGCCGGGCCAGCGGCTGAGCGTGAATCCGCCGCCAGACCTTGACGACCTGCGCCTTGACCCCCGGTTCATCGAGCGTCGGCACGTGCATGGGCACGTTTTGAATCTTCCAGGCCACGTACCGATCATTCGTGACCGGGTCATCGGCCTGAATCGGAATGCGCGGGTTTTCTGTGCTGAAGACCAGGTCGGCGGCGCGGGCCGCGCCGCTGAATGCGGTGGGGTTGTCGGTGGGTTCCTGGGCCCGGCCAATGCCGGGCAGTTCCAGTAATTCAGTGTACGAGACCAGATCTGTTTCGCCATATTCCATGCCGGCCGCCTGACCGATTTTGACCAGCCCCGCTTTGGCCTGTTCGATCAGCCGGGCCTGCTTGTCGGCGGGCAGGTTGCCCCTCAGGCCGAATTCGGTCGTTAACTCCTGAACCAGTTCGGGCAAGGCATCCATCGCCTTTTCCGAGCGGCGTTTCAATTCTTCGCGAACGCGCTCCTGGACCAGTCCCTCGCGAATCTGGTCTTGCAGTTCCTTGTCGAGCGGACGGAATTTTGGCGGCGGCGGCGGCTCGGCCGGCTGATCGCCGCCTGCGCCCGGCCCAGGTGTCTTCGCGGCGCCGGTTTTTGCGGGCGCGGGCTTGTCGCCAGCCGCGGGCTCGGGCTTTTCGGCGGGCGGCTCAGCGGCGGGCTTCGCATCGGCTGCGGGGGGCGCTGGCTCGGCTGGCTTTTCGGCAGGTTTCGCAGCGTCCGGTTTTTCTTCAGCGGCTTTTGCGGCCGGGGCGTCTTGGGCTGCCGCCAGCAACAGATCCAGACCGGGCCGCGCCGACGCCAGTTGGCGATCGGTCGGGAATCGCGCCGGGCGTCGGGCCGAATCGGGCTTGGGCTCGACCGCTGGTTTGGGGTCTTTTTCGGGAGCGGGGGCGGGCTTTTCGCCGGCCGGCGCCGCTTTGGGCGGCAACTCGGGGCTGGGCAACGCCGGCTGGGCCGCATCGGCTTCAGGGGCGGCGTCGGTCGGCAGGGGAATCGGGCCGGGCGTGTCGCCTTCGGGTACGAAATCGGGGTTGAGCGGGTCGTTTTCGCCCGGCCCCGGCAAGGTCTTCCGCTCGGGTTCACGGTACAGAAAGTCTTTATTCTTTTCGTAATACGCGGTGACGTCGGCCTCGGCCACCGGCTGGTTCTTGCGGACCCATTCTTCCGCCGCGTCGTATGCGCCGCGCAAGTATTGCAGTTTGACCCGGTGCGGCTGCTTGAACCCCGGCTTCAGTGCGCCGTCCTCGACGGTCTCGAAATCCTGTTTATGCTGCTCAAAAAATGCGGCGAGCTCGGCGTCAGCCGGTTCGGGAACCTGTTCGACAAAATCCTTGACCGGCACGGCGGCCACTTCGAGTTTTTCCCGCACATTGAGCTGCTGATAGAATTCCCAGTATTGTTCGGGCGATTGCGGGTTTTTCGGAATCGAGAACCGCAGTGCCGCCTGGGCCTGCAATTCGTCGCGCAGGATGTCGTACAACTCTTTCGCGTTCAACTGCGATTGCCGCACGATTTGCGTGAACTGATCGGAACTCAGCTTTTTTTCCGTGAGCTGGTCGATAAACGCCTCGACCTGGCCATTGTCGATGACGATGCCCATCTTGCTGGCCTGGTCGCGCAGCAGAAACCCGAATACGACGTCGGCTTCGGGAGACTCGCGATAAAAGTTGAACCGCTGCGCCGCCAGTTGCCGTTCGAGCATGGCGCGATACGGCGGGTAGACGGCCGATTGCTCCCAGGCCTTCTGAAACTCGGGATGCGATTCGAGGTAGGCCCGTTCGACAAACTGGTTGGCCACGCGCCGGCGATAAATCAGGTTTTGCAGTTGCAGGTGCGAGAGCTTGCCCGCCCGCGATTCGACGGCCGTTTCGCTGGCTCCGACGGCCCGCGGCCCCAACATCTTTGAGACGATGTCGCCGATGACGAAGGCAAACATGGCCATAATCGTCAGCGCAGCCATCGCCGCCTTCTGATGTTTCCGAAAGATCGCAAACGGTGATTGCATCCTGACTTGCCTTCTGTTTATCGCATGAAATCGCGCGTGAATGTGGGGGCCGCCCCTTGACAGACCGCAGAACCATGCATTATGGGTTTGAGGCGGGTTCGCGCCCGTCCCGACTTCGCCGCCGATTGTAGCCGTGTTCGGTGAACAGGCAAGGCCAAGGGGCAATGCGACTCGATCTTCGGCCCGTCGCGGCACTATTCAAGGAATGCTCGGAATGGCCCAGAAACGGGTGAAGGGTCTGGTCATCGTCGAATCGCCGGCCAAGGCCAGAAAGATCAACAGTTACCTGGGCCAGAACTATACGGTTCTGGCGAGCATGGGGCATGTACGCGATTTGCCGGGCAAGGCTGCCGAAATTCCCCCGGAGGTCAAGAAAGAACCGTGGGCCACGCTGGGGGTCAACGTGGCGGCCGATTTTGAACCGCTGTACATCGTTCCGCACGAGAAGAAAAAGGTCGTCAGCGAACTCAAGGCGGCGATGAAAGATGCACAGGAACTGATTCTCGCAACTGACGAAGACCGCGAGGGCGAAAGCATCGGCTGGCATTTGATTCAGGTGCTCAAACCCAAAATGCCCGTCAAGCGGATGGTTTTTTCCGAAATCACCAAAGAGGCGATTCAGGCCGCGATCGCCAACCCCCGTGAGCTTGACGAAAACCTGGTTTCTGCCCAAGAGGCCCGCCGCGTTCTCGACCGGCTGTTCGGGTACCGGCTCAGCCCGCTGCTCTGGAAAAAAATCGCCCGCGGGCTTTCGGCCGGGCGGGTGCAATCGGTCGCGGTGCGGCTGCTCGTACAGCGCGAAATTGCCCGCAGGGCGTTTCACAAGGGAACATTTTGGGATCTCAAGGCGGCCATTGCCAAAACCACCGGCGAACCGCCCGCGCAGTTTGAGGCCCAGTTGCACTCAATTTCGGGCAAACGGGTCGCATCGGGCAAAGACTTTGACGAAGCCACCGGGCGGCTCAAGGCCGATTCGGATGTGCTGCTGCTCAACGAAACGGCGGCCCAGGCGCTGCGGGCCCGGCTGGCAGCCGACCCGAGCTGGCGAGTGGCGGCCGTCGAGCAACGCCAACAGGTGCGCAAACCGTACCCGCCCTTCACCACCAGTACGTTGCAGCAGGAGGCGAACCGCAAATTGGGCATGTCGGCCCGCGAAACGATGCAAACCGCGCAGCGGCTGTATGAAGACGGTTACATCACCTACATGCGAACCGATTCAGTGTCGCTGTCGCAGGAGGCGATCAGGGCCGCCCGCGAGTGTGTTTCGGCGCGGTACGGGGGCGACTACCTGAGCCCCGAAGTGCGGCAGTTCACGACGAAATCGAAGGGAGCCCAGGAAGCGCACGAGGCCATTCGGCCCGCCGGCACCGAAATGAAGACCGCCGAAGAACTCGGCCTGTCGGGCCGCGAACTGAAACTATACGCCCTGATCTGGAAACGCACCGTCGCCACGCAAATGGCCGAGGCCCGCCTGCGGTTTCAAACCGTGTCGATCGCGGCGGGCGACGCCGAATTTCGGGCCACCGGGCGGCATGTCGAATTTCCCGGTTTTTTTCGGGCGTATGTCGAAGGGGTCGACGACCCCGAGGCGGCGCTCGACGATACCGAATCGGCCCTGCCCCCGCTGGCCGAGGGCGAGCGTCTGGCCTGCACCGGGCTCGAAGCCCTGCCCCACGAAACGCAGCCGCCGGCACGGTTTACTGAAGCCACGCTGATTCGCACGCTGGAGGCCGACGGCATTGGCCGCCCCAGCACCTACGCTTCGATCATTGGCACGATTCAAGACCGCGGGTATGTGGTGAAGGCCGGTACGCAGTTGCGCCCCACCTTCACCGCGATGGCGGTGACCAAGCTGCTGGAACAGCACTTTCCGCAGCTCGTCGACGAAACCTTTACCGCCAGCATGGAGCAAACGCTCGACGACATCGCCACCGGCGAAGCCAAGTCAGGCCCGTATTTGCGGCAGTTCTACTCGGGGGCCGACGGCCTCGATGAGCAGGTCAAGCAACATGAGGAAACGATTGACCCCCGCGAGGCCTGTACGCTCGAACTCGAGGGGCTGACGTCGAAAGTTCGCGTCGGGCGGTATGGACCGTACCTCGTCAAGGAGCAAGACGGCGAAAGTCTGACGGCCTCGATTCCCGATGACGTGCCTCCGGCGGATATCACCAACGAAATGGCCGACAAACTGTTGCTGCTGCGTAAACAGGGGCCAAAATCGCTGGGCATGCACCCCGCCGAAGCGTTGCCGATTTACGTGCTCGTCGGCCCGTTCGGGCCCTACCTGCAACTGGGAGACGCAGGCGAAGAAGGCAAAAAGCCCAAGCGCGTGTCGTTGCCCAAGAACCTGGATCCCGAGCACACCACGCTTGATGTCGCACTGGCCCTGCTCGATCTGCCGCGAACCCTGGGCACGCACCCCGAAACGGCAAAGGTCGTCAAGGCCGGCATCGGGCGCTACGGCCCCTACGTGTTGCACGACGGCGTTTACAAATCGCTCGGCAAAGACCAGGACGTATTGAAGATCGGCCTCGACGAGGCCGTCGAACAGCTCAAACAGGCCCGCGGCCGCGCCGCCCAAACGGCCTTGGCCGAACTCGGCCCGCACCCGGAAGACGGCCAGCCGGTTTCGATTTTTGAGGGCCGCTACGGCCCCTACGTCAAACATGGCAGTACGAACGCCACCATTCCCAAAGACAAAACCATCGAGCAGGTTACCTTGCCCGACGCGCTCGCCCTGCTCGCCGATCGCATCGCCCGCGGCGGCGGCAAAAAAACGAAACGCGCCCCCGCCAAGCCGGCCAAAAAGACGACGCGGGCCAAAAAAGCAGCTCCGCCGAAGGCCGCCCCGCCAGCGGCAAACGGCGCCAGCGGCAACACTAACAGCGCCGCACCCAAAAAGGCCGCCCGCCGCACTGTGAAGAAGACGCCCGCCGCGAAGAAGACGCCCGCCAAGAAACCGCCTGCGACCGAGCCCCCCGCCGATTCGCCCTGATGGCCCCTTGCTGATCGAACTGCGGCGATGCGCGCCCTGTGGCCGAAGTCGTGGAGGTTTCGGGAGGGTGAAACCCAACGACCTCACCAGGGAACTTCCATCATGCCGACGATGTTGCGCGCCAGGCTGTCGGTCACCTGCTGAGTGGCGGTGGCCAGCGATTGGCCGACTTCGGGCGCGAATTCGGACTGGGCGTTTTGCTGCACTGTATCAGGGCCGACTGGCACACGCTGGCGTTTCAGGATCTTGCGTGTCCGCAGGTCTTCCCAGGTGACTTCGACCATCAGGTTCAACTGCAACTGGCGGGCGTCGCTGTATTGGGTTTGCCCAAGAACCGTTTTGGTTTCGTTGAGAATCCGCCCGGTCAACTTCGTGTCGGCCTCTTCTTCGGTGCCGACCAACAGGAATGGCGTGCGTTGTTGAATCTGCTTTTGCACCGCCTCGGTCAACTGGTATTCAATGCCCCGTCGAAAGCTTTCCGATTTGAAGATCGGCACATACACCGATCGGACTTCCTGGCTGTACGGCGCCCCCACGGTATACCCGCACCCGCCAACCCCGCCAAGACAGGCCAGCCACGCGACGCACCCGGCAAAACGCACGGCGGCGGCGCTGTGAACCACACGCGCGATCGGTCGACCGCGGCGGTTCGTGCCGGCTGGCAACGCTGATTTTTGCGAGAAGTGCATGACGGTTCTTGCTGGCAAAAAATGGAAATCGGGGCGGCCACCGGTCGCCGGGGCTACCGTCGAGGCGGCGGCGGCTCCTTGTCAGAAATGTGGACGCGTCCGGGCGGCCCCTCGCTTTCGGCCGGCACCGGGTCTTCATCGTAAGTTTTGGGCGGGTCAACGGGCGCGGTGCCGGGTTCAAGCAGGCTGTTCTTTTTCAGGTACTCGCGGGCCATGTCGGCGTACGGCGTGCGCGGGTAGGATTCGAGAATCACATTGCAGTACACCACGGCCGATGCGGGCTCATGCTTCCGCTGGTACAACTCGACCTTGGCCCATTCACGCTCGGCGGCCATCAACCGCAATTTGCGCAGGTCGGCGAGGATTTTGGGGCGCTGCGGCGAGTCGGGAAACAGCGTGACGGTGCTCTTCATCAATTGCCGGGCTTCTTCGAGTTTGCGGCCGTCGTACCGCGCCCCCTGGTACGTCATGAGTTTGGCATGCGAACCGAGCACATACGCCAGTTCGACGTGCGGACTTTTTGAGTACGATTTGCGCATTTCGTCGAACAGCCGGTCGGCTTCCTGGTAATCGCCGACCCGCAGGCTGTACACGGCTGAAGTCATGAGTGCGTCGTCGGCCAGCGGCCCCGCCGGGTCATGCATCCAGATCGAACGCAACTCCTGCATGGCGCGGCCCTGCGTGTCGAACAGCGGCCGCGATTTGTCGAACAGGTTCGGCTTCAGCGGAAACTGGTATGGCGACGGATTTTGCGGGTCGGCCTTGCCCAGCGTGCCGTCGCGGAACTGGGTCAATTCGACTTCGGAGGCGGGCTTGGGCGATTTCAGCCAGGCGTTGGCAATCGCAAACATGTGCCGCACCGCCGGATCCTTGAACCGCGTCGAAGGATACTTTTTGAACAGCAGGTCGTAGCTGTCCTGGGCGGCGGGGTAGCGGCCGCGTTCGAACTGGCATTCGGCGATCAGAAACAGAAAGTCTTCTTCAATTTTCTTATCTTTGAATTTCTTGAGATGTTTTTCGCAGGCTTTCTGGGCCTCGAGAAACTTGCCGTGGTCGAACAGTTCCTTCGTGTTCTCGAATTCCACCAGCCCCACGGGCGGCTCTTTTTCGGAGTTCTTTTCGGCATCTTTGAGCAGGTTTTTCGGGTCTTTTCCCTTGGGGCCGAACACACTCTGCACGTCGGGCCGGTCCCAGAATGAACGGCAGCCCACCGCCGATGCGGCCAGCAGCACGGCCAGGCATCCGCTGGCAATTCGCACCGCCCGCCCCGGCGCACCGCGACCCGCGCCGGGCGCTGTTGGCCGCGGGTCGTTGCCGGGGGTGTGGGGCAGAACACGCATATTGCAGGCGATTACGAGTATTGAGGGCCGATGGTGGCGCGGGGGGCCGCGTCCAGGTTCATTGCTCCAGGTACCTGAGCATTTTCGGGCGATGTCCCAAGGCGTGGCAGATCGCCGCGGTCGCCACGGCCCGCAACTCGCGCCACTGCGCAGGCGAACCGGCGAGCCGCTTCCAGGCGATTTCCGAATCGTCGGCCAGTTGCCGCAGCAGCCCCAGCCCCCCCGCGGAAATCGCCAGCGGCGCACGCACGCGCGGCTGGCACGTCCCGCAGACCAGCCCACCCTGCCCCGCGTGAAAACCGGGGTGTTCGTGGCTGGCTGGCGCATTCCCGCAAATGACGCAGGCGTCGAGCTCGGGGAGCTGGCCAATTTCCTTTAAGATCACCATTTCAAATCGCATGACGCCCAGTTGAGGCGGATTTTCCGCCGAAAACCAGTCGAGGGCCAGGAGCGCCTGATCGAACAACCGGGGGTGAGGATCGTAATCTTCGCTGAATGCGGCAAGCAATTCAGCGACATAATAGCCGGCGTACAGGTTGAGCAATTGCCCCGCACGCGGTGCGAATCGGGTTTGCAGTTTGGCTTCGGTGAGAATGTCCAGACCGGACGAAGATTTGCGGATAAAGACTATATTGCAAACCGTCAACAGGTCAAGAGCAGCTTCAAAAGGCCCCTTGAGCCGCCGGGCCCCCTTAGCCACGACCGCGATTTTGCCCCAATCCCTCGTGAAGAACGTGACGACACGGCTCGACTCGCTGAAGTCGGCCATGCGGATCACCAGTCCCTGTGTTTTTTCCGTCGACATATCCGGGGCAGCATACACGTTTCTGCTCACTCAGGAAACACGAACCGCCCCTTGGGGCAGGCCGGCTCGCCCGGACTTCGCAGCTTGCCTCACTCCTTGCCGCCGGTGCTCTAAGCCGGCGCGTGCGGCAGACAGAGCGCCCGGGGCTTGCCCCAAAAATCCCGTGTTGCATCGGGGCACAAAGTTGTTAACATGCCCGCCCGTTGCCGAACGGGCCCAGGCATGGAATTGCCGCATGGCGACAGATTTCGGCGCGAAACGAACCTGTCGCAGATTTCGAAAGGATTCATTGTCATGTTCTGGAATTGGTTACAGGGCCTGAAACACCGGCTGACCCGTGGCACCCGAGGCGATTCGCGCCGCCGCGCCAGTCGCCGGAATCGTACCCATTGCATTCCCCCGGGATGCATCGAAAATCTTGAAGATCGCATGTTGCTTTCATCAGGCGGCCTGGATCCCACCTTTGGAACCGGCGGCACGACGCTGACCACCTTCAGCCTGGGCAACGACACGGCCGAGGCCTCGGCCGTGCAGCCCAACGGCCAGATCGTGGTCGTAGGCATTACGCCCGGCGGCACAGGCAACGTGGCCACTTCGGCTGATTTCGCCCTGGCACGCTACAACGCCAATGGCACGCTCGACGCTTCGTTTGGCACCAATGGCAAGGTGGCGACGAGTTTTGGCACAATGTCTGACGCGTACAGCGTCGCGTTGCAATCTGACGGCAAGATCGTTGTCGTCGGCACGGTGTCGAATGGAGGCTTTTCGTACTTCACCGTCGCCCGCTACACCACGAACGGCAGCCTCGATACCACGTTCGGCACGGGGGGCGTCGTGTTTTCGCAACTGGGCGTCGGCAACAGCCAGGCCACCAGCGTGTTTCTGCAGGCCGACGGCAAGATCGTCGTCGGCGGCACCGATTTCAATGGCGAATTCGACGCCTTCGCGCTGGCCCGCTACAACACGAACGGCACGCTCGACACCACGTTCGGCAGCGGGGGGTCGGTCACGACGCTGCTGGGGGCGGCCAATTCCTTCGGCACGCGCATCAAGGTGCAGCCGAACCAGAACATTCTGCTTGGCGGCGAAATGCAAAGCGGCAGCTTTCAGTATTTCGTCGTCGTGCGTTACCAGGCCGACGGCAGCGTCGATGGCTCGTTCGGCAACGGCGGCATCGTGGTGACGTCGGTGGGCACGACCGACACGCTGTCGGGCATGGTCGTACAGCCCAACGGCGATATTGCCATCGCCGGCACAGCCGTCGTCGGTGGAGTCAACAATTTTGCCGTCGTCCGCTATTTGTCGAATGGCGCCCTCGACGGCTCATTTGGAGGCAACGGGTTCGTCACGACGTCGTTCGGCGGCAACGCTGCCGAAGCCAACTCGATTCAGGTGCAGACGAACAACAAGATCGTCGTGGGGGGCAGCGTATCGGCCGGCACGACCAGCAACTTCGCGCTGGCCCGGTACAACCTCGACGGCTCACTCGACACCACGTTCGGCGCCCGGGGCCAGGTGACAACCGCGCTCGGCACGGGCAACAGCCAGATTCTCGACATCCGGCTGCAGCCCGATGGCAACATCGTCGCGGTCGGCGCGGCCGATAACGGGTTCAACGGAGTCGACTTCGCCCTGGCCCGGTATATCGGCCCAGTGACTTTTCCCGGCGGCGACCCCAACACGGTCGAAGTCTTCATGCGGGCGTACAACCCCAACGCCGAGTTTCATTTCTTCACCACCAGTGTCAACGAATTCAACGCCGTCATCAACCTCGGTTACACCAATGAAACCAAGGGGGTGGCGGGGTTTGCCGTACGGGCCGGCCAGGCGAGCGGCACCGTGCCGATCTATCGCCTGTACAACCCGACCGATGGCCAGCACTATTACACCACCAGCTTGAACGAACGCACGACGCTCGAAGGGCTGGGCTGGAACTACGAGGCGAACGAGGGGTACATCTACACCACGCAAACGCCCGATACGACCAAGATCTACACGCTGTACAACAACATTTCGGGCGAGCACCTGTACACGCAAAGCCAGGCGACGATGGAAACGATCATCGCCCAGTTCCCCACGGTCTGGTCGCAGGCCGGCACGCTGGGTTACGGCTATCCCGTTTCCCCCACGGGAGACATCACCGCACCCAGCACGGCTCCCACGATTACAGCCACCGAACTGGCGGCCCAATCGGCTCCCGAGGTACTGGCCCCTGAAACCGCAGCCGCACCCGTGGCAACCCCCGCCCCGAGCAATGCCGTCAATGTGGCGAATAGCGTGACGAGCGGCGGCAGCAATGCCTCGACCGCGGCCCCCCCGGAACCGGCCACATCCAGCGGCAGCACGCCGACGGCCAATGGCGACGGCAGCGCCACCCCGGCCGACAACACGGCAACCGATGCGGTCTTTTCCAATCTGAGCTGGTTGGAGAATGCGTAATATCCGGCTGACGCTGGCGTACGACGGCACTGCCTATTGCGGGTGGCAGGTGCAAGCCAATGGCCCCAGCATTCAGGCGGCCGTCGAACGCGCCATACAGCGGCTGACGGGCGAAACCTGCCCCGTGTATTCGGCCGGCCGCACCGATTCGGGTGTGCATGCGATTGGGCAAACCGCCAATTTTCTCACCCGTAGCGAAATCCCGGCAGCCAACTGGCGCCCGGCTTTGCAGGCGTTTTTGCCCCGCGACATCGTCGTGCGCGCCGCATACGAGGCGCCGCTCGATTTTCACTCAACCTATTGGGCCGTGCGGAAGCGGTACCGTTACATCCTGCACAATGGCCGGGCGCTGTTTCCCTGCCTGCGGAATTATGCCGACCACATTCGCAAGCGGCTCGATGTGGCGGCCATGCACGCCGCTGCCCAGGTGTTGCTCGGCACGCATGATTTTCGCAGCTTTGAAACGAACTGGCCCAACAAGGTGACAAGCGTGCGCACGGTCATGGAATCTGGCGTCGTCCGCTGTGACGGCTGGCCGGCCTGGTCGTGCCCGCAGCGGCTTGACGCCCCCCCCCCGTCGGCGGAAACAGGCGAGTTCATCTGCTTTGACATTGTGGCCGACGGTTTTCTGTACAACATGGTCCGCACGATCATGGGCACTCTGGTCAACGTCGGGCGCGGAACCTGGACGCCCGCCGACGTCGAGCGGATTCTCAAATCGCAAAGCCGGTCGCTCGCCGGCAGCACGGCCCCCGCGTGCGGATTGTACCTCGTCTCGGTCGACTACCGGGGCGAGGGCGACGCGGCTTGAGCCGAATCAGGAAACAAAGTATACCCCGTACTGGCGGCGGACGATCGTCGCCGACCCGCGGTGCGCTGGTGCACGGCGTGAATGGAAACCGGGCTTCGACGGCGAAGATCCTAGCCCTGCTTCGGGAGGCGCTTCATCATGAAATATGCATTTGCCTGCTTCTTTTCGGCCCTGCTGGGTGGAGTGGTTGCCGTGGCGCTGACCAACACGCCGCAGGCCCGGCTGGCTGTCGCCGCCGACCCCCCGCGCACCGGGCCGGCGCTGGTGCCCCCCGCGCGCGCC
>JAJXXL010000061.1 GCA_021781115.1 Planctomycetota bacterium | reverse complement strand
GCCGGCGGGGCAATCAGCAGCAGCCCCCCCAGTGCCACCATTGGAAACATCACGCACAGGTACCTGATCGCCGACAGGTTCGTCAGCGCCACCGGCTGGTAGAACCCCGCGTTCTTCAGGTCGCGCTTGACGTCGGCCCGGCGGGATTCCGATTCGGGCAGCATCGCCGCCAGGGCCGGCGTGGCCGGGCCGAACACGTATTCAGCAGGATCGAGCAGCGGGGTTTCATCGGCTTCGATGTGCGGCAGCCCGGCTTCGGTTTCGCGCTTGCGGCGCAACCCCGGAAAGACATTCGCCGGCGGCGCCGGCGGGCGGGTGGCGACGTGCGGCGGCGGCACATCGCCCGCCGGTGCCGGCGCGGCCGGCACATCGCTGGCGGTGGTTTCGGATCGCGCGGCGGCGGTCGGCGCCGATTCGGCCAGCCGCGTCTTGCGGCGGCGCCAATAGCGGCGCAGCAGAAACCCGACGGCAATCGCGCTCAGTCCGTAAAAAATCAATTGAAACGTAAAAACATCGATCACGATGGCTCTCGCTGCAACAGATGCGTTTGCGGTTTGCCGCCCGGTTTTTCCGGGCAGCGGCCGGTCAGGTGCGCTGGCTGTCCTTCAGGATCCGCAGCACCCAGAAGACGCCGATCAAGTCGAGCACCACAGCCAGAATTGTGATATTGCGGCCCCAGGTGGCGTCCATCAGCTTTTTGAAATAATCGGGGTCGCGAATGGCGAAGAACGTCAGGATCAGCGGGGGAAGCACGATCATCAGAATCGCGGTGGCCCGGCTGGCGGCGGTCGCGGCCCGCAGCCGGCCCAGGTATTGAATGCGTTCGCGAATTGTGCGCGACAGGCGTTCGAGAATCGTCACCAGGTCGCCGCCGCCCACGAGGTGCACGGCCAGCGCCATGACCAGAATGTTCAGGCTGACGACCCCTGTGCGCCCGGGCATTTCCTCGAGCGCGGCTCGCAACCCCAGGCCCAGGTCGAGCTTGGCCGAACAGAGCCGCAACTCCTGCCCCAGCGGGGCCACGGTGTCTTCGGCAACTAGGGTAAAGCACTGCTCGATGCTGCGCCCGGTGCGGGCGGCACGCGACAATTCGTCGATCATTTCCGGCAACTGGTTGAGGATTTTCGTCTGCCGTCGCGACCGGGCAAACGCGGCATACGCCACGGGCGCTATGCCCCCCAGGATGAACACGAGCGCCGCCGACAGCAGGTTTTCCTGCACGACGAACATTGTGCCGCCGCAGGTGATTGCCGTGCACAGCGACAGCAGCAGCAGCATGCCCGGCTGCACCCCCAGGCCCGATTGCAGCATCAACCGGTCGAACGAGGAATTCAGGCGGTCGTTGACGCCGGTTTCTGCCCCCGTGCCAAAGGTTTCCTCTTCGCGCAGAATTCCCGCGAATGCCGGCAGCGGCGTCAACTGGGGCAGCGGGGCCAGATCGGTTGCCATGATGATTCAACAGGCTCTTCAGTACTGATGAAACGGACAATTGAACGTGGGCGCGGCGTGCGCCCGGCCTATGACAGTTCGCGTGCCCGGAACAGCTCGGGCGGCAATTCGCCCCCGGCCGCCGCGACCCGGTGCATAACCGTCGGCTCGTAACCCGTGGCGTAAAATCGGCCCTGGAGCTGGCCTGTGGCGCCGGCCGCGGCGAACCGGTAGACATAGAGGTCTTCAATCGTGTACACGCCGTCGCGGCATTCGACGAGTTCCGAAATTCTGAGCACCTTGCGCTGCCCGCTGGGCAACCGGGCGATTTGCACCAGGATTTGCAGGGCCGAAGCGATATACTGCCGGGCCACCATGACCGGCAATTCGACCCCCGACAAGGCGATCATGACCTCGAGCCGCGACAGGGCGTCGCGCGTGTCGTTGGCGTGCACAGTGCTCATCGACCCGTCGTGGCCGGTATTCATTGCCTGCAGCATTTCGAGCACTTCGCCCCCGCGGGCTTCGCCGACGATGATTCGGTCGGGCCGCATTCGCAGGCTGTTTCTGAGGAGTTCGCGCTGCGAAACTTCGCCCTTGCCCTCGACGTTGGCCATGCGCATTTCCAGGGCCACCACGTCGGGCTGCTGCAACTGGAGTTCGGCCGTCTGCTCGATGGTGATGACCCGTTCAGAATTGGAAATGAACCGGCTCAAATTATTGAGCATGGTCGTCTTGCCGGCGCCCGTGCCGCCGCTGATCAGGATATTCAGCCGGGCCCGCACCGCGGCCTTCAGAAACTCAGCCATTTCCGGGGCGAGGCTGCCCATGCGCACCATGTCTTCGAACAGCAGGGCCTTGCTCTTGAATCGGCGAATCGACAAGGTCGGCCCGCGCAGGGCCAGCGGCGGAATCACCGCGTTCAGCCGCGAACCGTCGGGCAGCTTGGCGTCGACCATCGGCGAAACTTCGTCAATGCGCCGCCCGGCCCGCCCCACCAGCCGCTGGATCAATTGCAGCAGGTGTTCATCATTGGCGAATTTGACGTCGGTGGGTTGCAACAGGCCATCGCGTTCGATGTACACGTTCTGCGAACCATTGACGAGCACGTCGCTCACATCGGGGTCGTTCATCAGCGGCTGCAGCGGCCCGAAGCCGTAGATTTCGTTCATGATCTCTTCGACCATGACCCCCTGCTCGGGCGCCGGCAGCACCACCGCCTGCAGTGAGCACAGATGCGCCGCCAGCGCCTGCAACTGCTGGCGCAGCACATCTTCGGGCAGTTCCCCCGCCTTCGACAGGTCGATCGCGTCGACCATTTGCCGGTGCAGTTGGGTTTTCAGCTTTTGGAATGCCTGCCGCGATTCAAGCCCGGCTGCCGGCGTTGCTTCGGCGATCATGATTGCGTTTGTCCTCGCGTTATTGCGCCAAACTGATTTTGTACAAATACTTGTTTCGCTGGCCGCCCGGCCCGCCCGGTGGGCTGCCCGACGTGCTGGAATCGAGCAGGGCCGTTCGGGTGGCGGCAACCCCGGGTTGAAATACGATCAGCGTCGGCGCACCCGGCGCGGCTGTCACCTGCATGACCCGCCCCGCGACGATTCCCGTACACGTGGCCGGCGCCACACCGACCGCCCCGCTGCCGGGCGCGGTTTCCCTGTACAGCAGGCAAATGCGGCATTCACCGGCCATATTCGCCAGGGCCTTGGCCGCAGTGCCGTCGATGATCGTCGTTGCCGGGCGCGTCACGGGGCTGCCCGGCAGCAGGAGTTGGCCGCCCACCGCCTGAAAATCATCGACCGTCAAGCCGCCGGCGATCTGCCGGGCAATGTTGCCGCTGCCCAGGCCATTGCCCACGTCAATCAGGCAGACATTGGGCTTCTTTTGCCCCGTGGGGTCGAGCCCCGTCAGCAGGATCTCCGGAATGCCATCAGGCCCCGGGGTCACGCTGTGCGACGAGATGTCGTAGCCGAACAGGTCGAGCCCCAGGCGATTTTCAACCTGGACCTGCCACGTGTCAGGCCGCTGGCCGGTCGGGTCGAGCGCCAGAATTCCCAGGGGATAAGCCGGCACGGCGAATCCTTCGCGCGGTTGCACGCCCACGACGCGGTTATCGACTGCCGCCGTGGCGACAATCGCCAGCTCGGCGGCGGGTTGGCCCGTCAGTTCGCGAAACAGCAGGGCAACGGGGTTGCCCCGGTCGCGCGTCAATCGGGCCTGAACGAACACACAGGTCGGGTTGCGCTTTGTTTCCAGAAACTGGTTTTGCCCGTTATTGGCAGCCACCATTTGCCCGACGCGCACGTCGCCGTCTTCCCCCGTTTGCAGCGACACGGTTTGACCAGCCACCCGGTTCAGGGCGGCGATTTGTGAGGCGGTCGATTCGGCCGCCGCAATGCGCTGGTCGACGCTGGCGCCGGGACGCAACAGGTCGTCGCCGGCCAGTTCGCGGGCGCCGGCCAAAGCCGCCGATTCGGCCGCCGCCAACAGTTCGACGCGCGCCGCATCGATCCAGATGCGATCGACCACGAGCGCAACGCCTCCCATAATCACGAGCAGACTGATCGCCAGCAGGGGGACGATCGAGCCGGCGCGCGAAGGCGAGCTTCTCGTTACAGTCGGCATTCTCACTGGACTTTCCCTGTATTGGGCAGTTTGACAACGCGCTGGAATCATCATCGTCTCGCCATTCGAAAAACCTTGACAGTGGCCCGCACGGCCGTAGAATTTCCGGGCGACAGCGACCGAACCTGACGCCTCGTCTGGATTTCGCGATTGATGCGAGGGTGCAGTGGACGAACTGCAAATGCAGAGTGACCAATAAACTGCCCGTACACCCGATGACATCAGCGCCTCGGTTGTCAGCCCCGATGCCCGGCGTGATGGTCCTGAATACCCCCTGGCCGGGCAGGTGCTTCGAACCTTTCCCGACCGGCTTTTTCGCGGCGCTGCGTGACGGCCCGAACCGATGGTCAGCGACAGTTTTCCCGCGCGGCATTCCGGCTCGCCGTGGTCGATTGACGTCGGCGAGCGTTTGATGATGTTCCCGCAGACGCCGTGTTCACACCGACGGAAACAGGTAGCCGTTGTTCAGCGGCATATCAACCGGCGGCAGTGCGGCCCCGGGTGCGCCCTGGGGTGCGGCGGGGTTGCCGTTCGACGGATTGTTGCCGCCCGGGTTGCTGGTGGCGGGGTTTCCCGTTGCCGGGTTGCCATAGGGCGCGTTGACCTGCGGTGCGGTGGGGTCTTGGCCGGCGGGCGGGTTGGCGAGCGGTTGCTGAGGCAATGGCGCGGCGGGCGGTCCGTAGGTGTTGCCATAAACTTCGCGAATGCCGCCCTGCCGGTCGAATCGCATTTCCTGCCGGCGGGTGCCGCGGTACAGTTGCGACACAAACGGCGGTGGCGGCGGGGCCGGCGGGGCCGGCTTCTTGATCGGTTCCAGGCCCAGGATTTCCTCGAGGGTCGCCCGGTCTTTGTCGGCCAGGGCGATTTGCCCGTCGCCTTTGCCCTGGGGGTTCAGGCTCAGCGTCAAATGGCCTCGGTCGCGGGCCAGAATCAGAATGTTCGCCTGTTCGGGGCTGAGTTCAAGGGTGATTGTGTTATGGTCGCGGGCGAGTTGGCCCTGAATCATCATGCGGTTCATCGCCAGGATCTTCACGCCTTTGAACATCGTCATCGTCATGCCCCCGCGAATTCGCGGGTCGTTCACGTAGCCGCTGGGCGTGAAGTGCACATCGACGTAGTCGCCCGGTTTGATCAGGCCGTCGACAATCGACTGCATGTTGCTGGCATCGAGCGTTACGGCCCGCATGCCCTTGGCCAGCTTGAGCGGCGGGTAGCTGCCCGGTTCGTACAACTGGCTCGATCGGATCGGGTAGGCCGCTTTCAGGCGTTCCTTGACAACGCGGCCCACGATGACTTTGTTCGCCAGCAGCATGTCGCGCTGCAGGTCGCTTTCGAGCACCGGCCCCAGGCCAAGGTGGTCTTCGGTAATGACCGTGCCGGGCAACAGGTCGGCAATGGGCATGGGCACGTTGCGCGATTTCGGCCCGGCCTTCTTTTCGGGCACGGCCATCAGCCCCTTCGCGATGTAGGCCACGATCAAGCCGCCCACGACGAAAAACATGATCATGGTCACTTTAGCCGGCGTCAGTCGCTTCACGGCGGGTCTCCCCCGATTGGCAGTATGTTGAAAGGTCACCTCGGGACAACCGGTTCGCCGCGCGGGGGCAAACTGTCGTCCGTGTCGCGGTTTCAATTATTCCTTGATCATTCGCGTTTCCGAGTACAACTGCCGGTTTTGCAGGCGGTAGCCGATCGGCCACAACAGATCGGGGCTGGCCACCGACATCGGTACGCCCACGCCCACCACGACCACATCGCCCGCGCGGCCGCCGGGGGTGTAATTCACTTCCAGCCCCTGTTGCAATCGCGGGCTGAGCACCTTGCGAATTTCGGCTTCGATCTGCTGGTCGCTGACGCCCGCCAGCGCCGCCGCCCGCGCGCCAACCCGGCTCGCCTCGACGACCGAACTGCGGGCGTAAAACAACATCGAGAACTCAAACAGCCCCAGCACGATGATGCCCAGAATCGGCAGCGTAAACACCAGCTCGACACTGCTGAACCCGCGCCGCCGCAACCGGCCGGGCCGGCAGGCCGCGCGCGTCGCGTAAGGGTGGGGGCTCGTCATGATTCACCACGAATTCCTGGGGGGGGTCACACACCATCGCGCGAGACGGGCGCACGTGCGTCGCTCAGACGCCCGGCTTGAGGTGGACCCACAACAACACGACCCACGTGGCCAGGGCCACGGGCAGGGCGTAGGTCATGATCCGCCGTTTTTGTCTCTGCGCAATCGTTTCGGGCTGCCCCTTGTTCTTGTCGCTGGAGTAGATGTACTTGTTCTTGGTTTTGTACGCACCCTTGGCAATCACGCTGTAAACCATGACCGCCAGGGTGCCAACCAGGACAAACAGCGTACTGAGCACCAGCACCCAGAAGGTCCACCGCCAGCCCAGCCAGACGCTCAGCGCGCCCATCAGCTTGGCGTCGCCGCCGCCCCCCCCGCCGATAAGCCACAACACAAACAACGTGCCGAACCCCAGCAAGAACCCCTTGCCGGCGTCGGCCAGGCCGCCCAATCCATGAAAACCAGCCTGGTACGCCAGCCCCAGCACAAACAGGGGCAGCGTGAGTTTGTTGGGGATTTTTTTTGTTCGCAGGTCAATGACGGCGGCGAAGGCGGTGAACGCCGCAACGCAGACCATCATGAGGATTTCCGAAAGTTCCAGATGCGGCATGGTGGGTGCTCGATGATCGGGTGGGGTAATGCGCATGCGGGCGACAGCTTGAGCCGGGGCGCAACGTACGCCAAACCGCCCGAACGGCCGCCGCAAGATTTCGTAAAAACATAACCTACAATTTGCACAGCCGTGGCAGGCTGCGGTCGGTTTGTCGGAAAAAATCAACATCCTGATGACAGGGATTCGGCAAATCCGGCATTTTCGGTCGCCGCGGCATAGCAGCCCGTTGAAAATTCCCCGTTTGTCCGCGGCGCGGGTCAGGCGGCGGCCGGCGCGCGCGGCTCGCTGCGGCGTGCAAAAAACTCGCGGATTCGGTCCCGGCGCGCGCCTGTCGCCATCCAGACGCGACGGGTGACAATCTGGAGAAGCTGCGATAGCGCAAAAGTGCCAAATATGGCGTCGCCGGAGGCCTGCAGGCCGCGCGGCGTTCCCATGCCGAATAGAGCGCGCATGAGGCGGCCCACGTTGTGCGCCATCGCCGCCATCAGGTACCGTTTTTTGACCTTCTCAATTCCCCACAGCCAGGTTCTGCGCGCGCCGCCG
>JAJXXL010000549.1 GCA_021781115.1 Planctomycetota bacterium | reverse complement strand
TGCCAGGCCAGCCACGCCGAAAGCAGCGCGAACGGCAGCGCAAACAGCGTATGGCTGAATCGAATCATCTCCAGAATGTGCCGCAACCGGGTCAACATGAGCATCGTCGTTCTTCAGGGCGCGCGACGGAGCCGCGCCAAGGGATTTCACGGGCCAGGTACGCGGCGCATGCCGCCCGCGGGGTTTGGCCAGAACCTGATTATGCGCGGCGTTCGTCAAAGCGAAAGGGGTCGCCACCGATTTCGTAGCCGGGGCGCATTCCCACATTGATCAGCAACCCCAGCGCGAGGCAGGTGAACAGCAGGCTCGAACCGCCATAACTCAGCAGCGGCAGGGTCACGCCCGTGATCGGCGCCAGGCCCACGGTCATGCCGCTGTTGATGATTGTCTGGCCCGCCAGCAGCGCCACGACCCCCACCGCCAGCAGCCGGCCAAACGGTTCGCGCGTGGCCGCCGCCGCCAGCAGGCCGCGCCCGAACAGCACCAGGTACAGCACCAGCGTCGCCAGGGTGCCCGGCACCCCCCAGCGTTCGCCCACCATGCACAGCACAAAATCGGTGCGGCAGGCGGGCAGGTGGTACGCCAGCGGGTCATCGACGGCCATGCCCGTCAACTGGCTGCCCCACACGCCGCCCAGCGCCAGCACCTGCTTCGACTCATGCAGGTGATACCCGTCGCCGCGGGGGGCGGGGCCGCCGTCGCGCTGCAGGAACAGCGCCGTAATGCGCGACTGCTGCTCGGCGCTCATGCTGAGCCACAGCACGGGTAAAACCGCCACGCCGAGGCAGGCCACCAGCAACAGGTGCCGCAACCGGGCGCCGGCGGCGAACAGCATGGCGAACAGGGCCGGCAAAAACAGCATGGCGGTGCCCAGGTCGGGCTCTTTGAGGATCAGCAGCAGCGGGGCCAGGGTCAGGGCAAACGGGGGCAGCAAGCCCCACAATTTGCGATAGTTTTCGCGATACATGAGGTACCGGGCCAGGGCCATGATGTACGCCAGCTTGGCCATTTCCGACGGCTGGAAATTCATCAGCAGCAACGGAATCCAGCGGCGCGACCCCCATTTCGGCGGGAAGAAATAGACGAGCGCCAACAACGCCAGGCTGGCGCCAAACCACAGGTAGCACGAGTGGCGAAAGACGCGGTAGGGAACCAGCGTTGCCAGAAACATGGCCGGAAACGCAATGAGGATCCACACGACCTGCCGGCTGAAAAACTCTCCGGCCCGCGACAGGTCGTCGCCGCGCTGAATGCCCGTCAGCCCGATCAGCATCAGCGCGAAGGCGCAGCCCGGTATCGACCACGGCAGCCGACGCCACCAGTCCACCTGTTTCACGCGGGCCTCCATGCCGGGGGGGAAAACTGCCTCTTCGCGCCGACGCGACTTCTGGCAATGCTCGGTGCCCGATTATACGCCCCGCGGGCAAATCGCCCAAGACGAATGCGAAGAAGCCCCCCGGTTGTCACTGGGGGGCTTCGTCAGCCACTGTCAGGAGTCAGGCCAGCCGCAGCAGAAACTGCGGCCAGGAGGCGAGGTCGTACCGCTTTATACCGTTGCCGCCTTCTGGCTGTACCCGGGGCGACGCCGTTTGCGTCGCCGCGCACGGCCATTTTCACCGGCAGACGATGAAGCCGCAGAAGACGAAGACGCCGACGAAGCCACGGTCGGGCCACGTGCGGGGCCGGCCGGCTTGCGATTGCGCTGCCCGCCCTGGCGTGCCCGCCGCGCCGCGGCTGACTGGTTTTCACGCGCGGCGCCCGAGGGGCCGACCCGCCTGGGTCGATCGTGAACATCGGCGTCGCCGGCCGCCAGCGCTTCGGCCGGTTTGTACACGGGGTGGTCGGTCTTGGCGGTAATGGGCTGGCGGATCAGGCGTTCGATCGCCTTCAGGTACGACCGTTCTTCGGGGTCGCAAAACGCCACGGCAATTCCCGATGCGCCGGCGCGTGCGGTCCGCCCGATGCGGTGCACATACGTTTCAGCCACTTCCGGAACATCGAAATTGTAAACATGTGAAACATCATCGATGTCAATGCCCCGGGCGGCAATGTCTGTCGCGATCAGCACCGATGTCCGGTTGAGTTTGAAATTCCGCAACGCCCGTTCCCGATTGGCCTGGGTCTTGTCGCCGTGAATGGCCGCGGCGTGGATCCCGGCCCGGGTCAATTGCCGGACAACGCGATCGGCCCCATGCTTGGTCCGCGTGAAGACCAGCGCCCGGGTGCCGGGGGCCTGGTGCAGCAGATGCGTCAGCAGGGCGGGCTTGTTGCGCTTGTCGACGAAGTAGACCAACTGCTCGATCCGCTCGGCGGCCGAAACCCGGGCAACTTGCACATTGACCGGCTTGTTCAAAATCGTTTCGGCCAGGCGGCGAATGTCGTCGGGCATCGTGGCCGAAAAGAGCAACGTTTGCCGCTCGGCGGGAATGCGCGCGACGATCTTGCGAATGTCGGGCAGAAACCCCATGTCGAGCATGCGGTCGGCTTCATCGAGCACGAACATTTCGACCGCCCGCAGGTCGACCAGCCCCTGATTCATCAGGTCGAGCAGGCGGCCCGGCGTCGCCACCAGGACGTCAATGCCATTTCGCAGCTCGCGGGCCTGGGGGTTCTGGTTCACGCCCCCGAAAATTGCGGCGAACCGCAATGCCGTGTGACGGCCATACGTGCGGAAACTGTCGAAAATCTGCTGGGCCAGTTCGCGTGTGGGCGACAGCACCAGGGCCCGAATTTTACGCGGCCCCTTTTGCGGCGGAGCCGAATCATCGAGCAGGTGCAACATGGGCAGCGCAAACGCCGCCGTCTTGCCCGTGCCGGTTTGAGCGCAGCCGAACAGGTCGCTGCCAGCCAGCACATGCGGAATGGCTTGAGCCTGAATCGGGGTGGGGGTTGTGTAGCCTTCGGAGGTGACAGCCTTTACGAGCGGGGCCGAAAGCCCCAAATCTTCGAATTTCAAGGAGAGACTCTTCTATTGAGGATTGACGAACAAGATGCGCCGAGCGCTGATTGCGCTCTTTTAAGCCATTGTTCCTGGGGGGTAATCCAGCGGGTGATCCAATGGCTGAAGCTTCAGTTCGTCCACAGGATCTGGCGGGTGTGCACACCCGAGAGCCGAATTATACCTGGCGCGGGCCGAAAACGCCAATCCACTTCCCGGAAATTCCGCCCGGCACGCCGAATCGCCCGAATTCTCGCCCCCACCCCACTCAGCGGCGCGACTTCCCGCGCGGGCGGTTCCGAGCCGCCGGCTTGCCTCGCAGGCGGTCGATCAGCACAACCAGATCGTTCGGCAGCGGCATGCTGAACTGCATCGGTTCGCCCGTCAGCGGGTGGTCGAACCCCAGCTCGGCGGCATGCAGGGCCACGCGCGGCGCGCCGCTGGCATCGACGAGCGGCGTGCCGGGGTACGGGCCACGGTACACTTTGTCGCCGCACACCGGGTGGCCGATTTCCGACAAGTGAATCCGAATCTGGTGCGTGCGGCCGGTTTCCAGTTGGCATTCCACCACTGTATAACCGTCAAGACGTTCCACCGGGCGGACATGCGTGACTGCCCGCTTGCCGAGCTTGGGGTCGCGCGAACTGCCGCGGCGGCCGTCGCCGCGATCATCGACCAGCCGGGTGTCGATCGTCTGGGCTTCGATGCGGCCCGGCACGACGGCCAGGTACAACCGGTGAATGCTGTGTTTTTTGAACTGCGTCCCAAGCTGGCTTTCGGCTTCGACCGTGCGGGCGAACACCATCAGGCCGCTGGTTTCCCGGTCAAGGCGATGCACCGCCCGCAACCGCCGCGGCACCCCCCGCGTCCGTGGGCCGCGGTGTTGCTTGCGTTCGATGATCCGCGGCAGCGTTTCATCAAGCGTCGGTTGCAGTTGCTTGCGGCGGCGGGGCCAGTTGCGCTCTTCGGGATGCCGCAAGGTGGTCATGCCGGCCGGCTTTTCGACGACCGCCAGGTGCAAATCGAGAAATCGAATCTTGACGTCGTCGATCGACGGCGGAGCCGCAGCAGAATGTTCCAGGACTTTGACAACGTCCTGGGCCTTGAGCCGCCGCCCGGCGTCGAGGCACAAGTTGCCGTTGACCATGACCCGCCGAGACAGCACCAGCCCCCGCACGTGCGACCAGGATTTTCCGGGCAGCCACCGCCTGAGCGCCGCCACCAGGGTTTCTTCGGCCAGGTCGTCGGGCACATGAAATGTTTTGGAAAGTGCATCGTTCATCATGCATTCATAATCCGCCGGCGCAGGCCGTGTCAACCGGGGCTCCTGGCGTGAGTACGGCACGAGCAGGCCCCGCCCCCGTGCGAAATGCCCGCGCCGGCCGTGGTGCTTGCAATGCCGCGGCGATTTCCATAGCTTCACAGCCAGCATGCGGCGAGGCCGCAACCGGGTGATAACCAATGGCCAGCAAGGCGTGGTCAATCGCCAGCCGGCACCCGGCGCTTTGCGAGGCAACAATCACCCTGGGCCGAGCACAACGCACGATGTTGAAACGGCGGTCATGACGCTGGAACTGTCTATTTCGCCCCACGGGCAACTGTTGCTCTACGACGTTGGTGCACCCGGCGAAGCGCCGCCGGCGCAGGCGACCGAAAAACGCATCACCGCGGCATTCGGCGAGAGCGCGGCGCACGGTTTGTTGCACCTGGCGACCGGTGCGTTGCAGGCCGGGCTGTCGCCGTCGCTCGATTATGTGCGGCAACTGGCGCGACTGTATTTGACGCGGTTGTGCCAGACCCAGGGAGGCGAAGCCGCCGATTTGCCCGACCGGCTCCCTCCGCCGGCCGAAGGCGAACTGCAACAGTTCCTGCTGCAAGCGCCACCCATGCCGGGGCAGGAGTATTTGACGCCCGACGTGTTAACGGCCTGGTGGGTTGCGCTCGACGAACTGGTGCATCGCGAAATCAGCCGGCACTCTGGCGGGCCCGCGGCGTATCTGGCCCAAAAGAACCCGCAGTGGCGGTTCGTGGGCCGCGTCATGTTTCACCTGGCCGAAAACAAGCGCAACGCCGAACTGCCGTTTGCGTTCATGGCCACCTACATCAGCCGCCTGTCGGCCCAGGGCCGCGAGCAACACGAACCGCTGGCACGGGCGATTCAGCGGTTATCGCAAGACAAGAACCGGGCGGCGCTGCTGACGGCGCTGGCCCCGGTGCGAAACGCGACGGAAGCCAGCGATTTAGCCCGGCAACTCGTCGATTCGGGCGATGTGTACCACCCCCAGGCCTGGACACCCCGCGAAGCCTACCAGTTCCTGCAGGAAATTCCGGCCCTCGAAGCCAGCGGCCTGATCGTACGCGTGCCCGACTGGTGGAAGGGCAACCGCCCCCCGCGGGCCGTCGTCAGCGTGAATGTCGGCGAGAAACGCGGCGCCGGGCTGGGGGCCGGCGAGTTGCTCGATTTTTCCGTCGGCGTGGCGCTCGACGGCGAACCGTTGACCGCCGCCGAGATCGAGGCCCTGCTCGATTCGGTCGATGGCCTGGCGCCGATCAAGGGCCAATGGGTCGAAGTCGATCGCGACCGGCTGGTCGAAGCGCTGGAGCATTGGAAGGAAGTCGAACGCCGCAGCCGCGAAGGATTGTCGTTTTTCGAGGGCATGCGGCTGCTGGCCGGCGCGCCCCTGGGGCGCGACGCGGGGGCGACAACCTCGCCCGCCATTCAGGCCTGGACCGGCCTGAGCGCCGGGGCGGCCCTTGAAGCCACGCTGGCCAAACTCCGGTCGCCAGAGTCGCTGATCGAAGCTCGCCCCGCAGGCCTGCACGCCGAGTTGCGGCCCTACCAGCGAATGGGCGCGGCGTGGCTGCGGTTTCTGACCCGGCTGGGGTTGGGGGCGCTGCTCGCGGACGACATGGGGTTGGGCAAGACAATTCAGGTCATTGCCCTGCTGCTCGACATCCGGCATGCAGGCGGCGGCGGGCCGCCTGCGCTGCCCAGCCTGCTCGTGGCCCCCGCCTCGCTGATCGGCAACTGGAAGGCCGAACTCGCCCGGTTCGCTCCCACCCTGGCCGTGCTGGTCGTGCATCCTTCAGAAACGCCGCCCGGCGCCGCCGCCCCCACCGCCGCCGACGCCGCAGGCCGCGACCTGGTCATGACGACCTATGGCATGGCCACGCGCATTGCCTGGCTCGCCGAACGCAAATGGAACCTGGTCATTCTCGACGAAGCCCAGGCGATCAAGAACGCCGCGACACGGCAGACCAAGGCCGTCAAGGAACTCCAGGCGGCCGCCCGCATTGCCCTGACCGGAACCCCCGTCGAAAATCGCCTCGGCGACTTGTGGTCGTTGTTCGACTTTCTGAACCCCGGGTTGCTGGGCGCGGCAAAAACGTTCGGCGAGTTCGTCAAGCGGCTTGGGGCGCAAGGGTCATACCAGCCGCTGCGCACGCTGATTCAGCCCTATATCCTGCGGCGGCTCAAGACCGACAAGCGCGTCATTGCCGACCTGCCCGACAAGACCGAAGTCGTGGCGTACTGCGCGCTCAGCCGCAAGCAGGCGGCGTTGTACGAGCAGGCGGTGCGCGACCTCGAACAGCGGTTGATCCAGGCCGAGGGCATCCAGCGGCGGGGCCTGGTGCTGGCGCAGCTCATGCGGCTCAAGCAGATCTGCAACCACCCGTCGCACTGGCTGGGCGACGAAGACTACGCGCCCGATCACAGCGGCAAATTCCAGCGCTTGGCCGCTCTGTGCGAGGAACTCGCCGAGCGCCAGGAAAAGGCGCTCGTGTTTACGCAGTTTCGCGAACTGACCGAACCGCTGGCCCGGTTTCTGCAAACCGTGTTCGGCCGCGCGGGGCAGGTGTTGCACGGAGGCACGTCGGTGGCCAAGCGCCGCCAACTGGTCGAATCGTTTCAGCGCGACGACGGCCCCCCATTTTTCGTGCTGTCGCTCAAGGCGGGGGGAACCGGGTTGAACCTGACGGCAGCGGCGCACGTGATTCATTTCGACCGCTGGTGGAACCCGGCAGTCGAACAGCAGGCCACCGACCGCGCGTTTCGCATTGGGCAAAAAAAGAACGTGCTGGTGCACAAGTTCGTCTGCCGCGGTACACTCGAAGAGAAAATCGACGCCTTGATCGCCCACAAATCGGGCTTGGCCCAGGAGGTGCTCGAGGGGGCCGAAGCCCTGCTCACCGAAATGGACGACGATCAACTGTTGCAGTTCGTGGCGCTCGACGTCAACAAGGCGCTCGATGCCTGAACCGGGCTTCAAACCCTGCGTACCAATTCAAATCCTGCGTGAAAGGAATCGCACATGAGTTGGCGGAATCGTTCGCGTTATTCGCATTTCGCTCCCTACGTCAGCGTGGCCAAACGCCAGGCTCAGGCCGCCCGCGAAGTCGAGAAACGCAAAAAGTCGGGGCACGCGATTTCGCCCGTAAAAATTGTCGGCACAAAAATCACCCGCACCTTCTGGGGCAACGCCTGGTGCACCAACCTCGAATCGTACAGCGATTACAGCAATCGCCTGCCACGCGGCCGGACGTACGTTCGCAACGGTTCGGTCGTCGACCTGCAAATCCAGCAGGGCAAAATCACCGCCCTCGTCAGCGGGTCGTCGTTGTATAAAATCGAGATTTCGATTTCCCGATTGCCTGCCGAGACCTGGAACGCGGTCAAGCGGAAATGCGCGGGGCAAATCTCGACGCTCGTCGAACTGCTGCAGGGCAAACTGTCGAAAAGCGTCATGGACACGGTTTGCCAGCGCAACGGCGGCTTGTTTCCCAAGCCCTCGGAAATCAAGATGGCCTGCTCCTGCCCCGACTGGGCCGGGGTCTGCAAACACCTCGCCGCCACGATGTACGGCGTCGGGGCCCGGCTCGACGACCAGCCCGAACTGCTGTTCAAATTGCGCCAGGTCGATCATCTCGAACTGATTACGGGCGCCAGCGACTTCGGCGCGGCCCCGGTGTCGGGCCGCAAGGGCAAAACCGGCCTGGCCAGCGACGACCTGGCCGACATGTTCGGCATTGAAATCGCCGAGGGCGACGACACGCCCCCACCCGCGCCGGTCAAGGCGGGCCGCGGCAAAAAGCGAACGCCTGCCGCCGCCACGCCGCCCGAGGCGGCCACGCCGCCGGTCAATGCCCGTCAGAACGGAAACCCGCCGGGCGGCCGCAAAAAGCGCGCGGCGCCCCCCCAGGCCGCGGCGGCGCCGCCAGTTCCCGAGCCGGCGCCTCTGCCCCCGGCACCCGTCAAGCAACGCGGCCGGGCGACGCCGACACCACCGATCGAGATCGCTGCCATGATTGCCAAGGCGGCGGCGCGTCGTACCCGTCCCCAGGCCACGCCCGAACTGCCTCAGCCCGCCACCGGTCGAAAGCGGGCAGGAAAGCCGGCATCGAGCGCCAAGTCGGCCGTCCCCCCGCCCGCCCCCGCCAAAAAGCGAACACGCGCATCACCAGCACGTTCCCGTCGGCCAGCGTAGCTCGTCTTGCGAGAAAACGTTCCAACGCGATAGCATCATGCAGGGTCGCGTTCCCTCGGTCGACTGCTGTCAATTTCACCTGGGGAATTACGGAAGACCGCCCCGGTTGTGAGCTCGTGCCCCGCCACCCGGCACGCGATTTCGCCCGGCTTTTCGCAGATTTGGCAGTTTGCACCCGATGCGTGGCGAGTTCGAATCCCGCGCCAGCAAGCCGGTCAGTTACGATAAATCGCAACTTGGGTGAAACGTGTTCGGTTCTGCGCGGGTATGCTTCACCAGGGAGATTCCAAACGCCCCGAATTCTGACCGATCCCAGGAGTGTCTGATGCGCTGCGCCGCCTTGTTCGCCGGGATATTCAGCGCCCTCAATTTCATCGCCGTCCCGGTTCGTGCCGCCGGCGAGGCCGTGCCGCTTGTCGAGCAACATTTCCAGGCCGGCACGCTGGCGGCGGGAGCAACGGCGCTCGAAGGAATGCTCAAAAAGAACCCCGGCGACGACCAGGCGCGGTTCGCCCTCGGGACGCTGCAATTCGTGCGGTCAGTCGAAGGACTGTCGCAGGCGCTTTATCGCTATGGGTTCCTGAACGGAGTGCGGCGGACTGCGCCGCTGCTGATGCTTGGCGGCAATCTGCCGATTCCGAACAATCCGCAGGCGGCCGAGCTCGACTATGAGCAGGCGCGCCAGATCGTCCAGTCGTTCGTGTCGGGGCTGGAAGCCGCCGAGGCCACGCTTGCGAAAATCGACTCCGATGCCGTCAAGCTGCCGCTGCACTTCGGCCTGATCCGGCTTGACTTCGACGGCGACGGCCAGGCCCGCGACGACGAGACGCTCTGGAAAATTTACGCTGGCTTCAACGAGCGGGCTGGCGTCTCTGCGGAAGACGCGCAGGCGTTCGTCATCACGTTCGACGCCGCCGACGTCCACTGGCTCCGCGGCTACTGCCACCTGCTGATGGCGCTGGGAGAAATCAAGCTGGCGCACGACTGGCACGAATTGTTCGAACGGGTGGGGCACCTCCTGTTTGCCCGGCCCAAGACCCCCTATCCGTATCTTGTCGAACCCGTGCCCGGCGCGGAGCGGCCGCTCTCGGTCGAGGGGTTCACGGATCTGATCGCGTTGATCCACCTGGTCAACTTTCCCGTCGCCGAGCCGCAGCGCATGGCGGCGGCGCTGGGGCACCTGGAAGCCATGGCTGCTCTCAGCCGGCGATCGTGGGATCTGATTCTGAAAGAGACCGACGACGATCACGAATGGATCCCCAGTCCGCGGCAAACCGGGGTGATTCCCAATGTACGCGTGACGCAGGAGATGATCGACGCCTGGCGGATGTTCCTCTCAGAAGCCGAGCTGATCCTCAAGGGAGAGAAGCTCGTTCCGTTCTGGCGGGGAGGCCAGGCGCACGGCGTGAACTTGCGCAAGGTGTTCATCCAGCCGCGGCCTTTCGATCTCGTGTTGTGGGCCCAGGGGACGGGGGCCACACCGTACCTCGCACGGGGAACGCTCACCGACCGGGCCGTCTGGGATCGGCTGTTGCGCGTCTTCCAGGGCGAATTCATCGGCTTCGCGCTGTGGTTCAACTGAAACTGCGATTCCACTGAGAATCGAGTGCCCCCCCACCACAGCGGCCCGTTGTTTCTTCCCTGATCCTGGAATTGAAGACCAGCGCCGGGCGAACAGGGCTGATTCAGAACGATCTCCCGAAACAGCGCCCCCCGCCGTGCGTTCTGCCGGAAGCAGCCCATGAGCAAGGCCACCCGGGCGGAATGCCGGGCCGCCCCGATTTTGCGTCGTACAGCCCGCAGAGTTCTTCGACCCACGCATCGAACCCCGCCTCGGCAAACTGCGGTGGACCCCATTCTTCTGACCACCAAACGCAGCTTTTTAGATAGCGCCGCTCAGCGGCCCGCCAGCCTTTTCAGAAGGCTGGCGCGAACGCCGCGTGGGCACGACGCGCTCCTCCCACCATAGACCCCCACCCATTCTTGCGCGAAACTTCATCGCATTTTTCGCCGGTGGGTTCCGTGGTCCACCTCCGCCGGCGTACGGCGGTCCAGCGATTGGTGTCGCCACTCGCGGCAGTAAAACCGGAAATACGCCTCCAAACTCTGGTGCAGTTGCCGCACCGTCTGGTAGTCGTGCAGGTACACGTCCTCGTATTTCACGCTCCAACATAGCCGCTCGATAAACACGTTGTCCAGCGCGCGGCCTCTCCCATCCTGGCTGATCGGCACGCCCGCCGCCCTCAGTCGGCTCGTGAATGCCAGCCTCGTGAACGGCACGCCCTGGTTGGCGTTGAAAATCGCCGGTCGTCGGCGAACGTGTTCGGCTTCACGGGCAGCCGGCACGGCGACGGCCCCGATGAAGTCTTGGGCCATGACACGGGCCGGCTGCTGGCCGACGGCTGGTCGGGTTTCCAGAAAATCGAACTCCGCAGCGACACGCAGATTCTGCGCGCTGCCTGCCGGGGGCACGCGCGGCGGAAGGTGTTCGCGGGCCGCTCCAGCGGTGCCGGAACTGCTGAAGGTGTCGATTTCCGGCGATTTCCGCACTTGCCGGAATGGTGCGGCCGCATTAAACTTCGCCCTGTTGTGAACGGAGTTGCTGCATGTCGCCGGCTGTGGCTGTGTTGTCGCTGGCAGAAAACCAGCACACGCGGTTGCGGTGCGTTTGACGGCGATGTCAGAACACGGTCGGATACGCATGTCGAAGACCATCATCACCCGGCCATGAAGGCCGCCAACTTCAGGAGGCTCACGGATGAGCAGTTTGAAGCTGTTTTCCCCCTTGGCGCAGGATGCGCGCTGTTCGGTGGCACTGTTTGACCCCGAGGAATATTCTGACGCGGCGGCAACCGCGGCAACGCCGGTACTGCTGCCTTTTGCCCGCCGCGACGCCCGATTCAGCGACGAGTGCGCCACGGCCGTTTTGTCGCGGTCGCGGCTGGTTTTTCAAAACCGGTGCTGCCCCGAGTGTCGCCGCGCCGCGGTCGAGCCACTCGATGACGATCGGCCATTGGCCAGTCGCCGCTTGACGGCACACGTTGCCCGGGCCGATTTGGTGGGGTTTCGCTGCCTGGCGTGCCATCACGAATGGTCGGTCTGAGCCGCGGCCCGGTCGCCCGGTGAAAGCGAAGAATCATGCCCAGCGTGCTGCTCGTGATTGGCGATGCCACCGAAGTGCTGGATACGATGTATCCCTATTTCCGGCTGCCTGAAGACGGCTTTGACGTGGTCGTGGCCGCGCCTGAACGCCGCCTGTACCATATGGTGCAGCATGAGCGCCCGCCAGGGTGGGACATTACCCGCGAAACGCCGGGCTACCACCTGGCCGCCGATGTGGCCTTTCGCGATGTGCGGGCCGACGACCACGCCGGCCTGTTTCTTTCCGGTGGCCGTGCCCCGGAATACCTGCGATATGACCGCGACTTGCTGGAGATTACGCGGCGGTTTTTTGCGGCGGGCAAACCGGTGGCGTCGGTGTGCCACGGCATTGAAATCCTCGCCGCCGCCGATTGCCTGCGCGGCCGCCAGGTAACGACCGTGGCCAAGTGCGCGCTCGATGCCACGTTTTCGGGCGGCGACTATGTCGATGCCCCCTGCGTCGTCCACGGCAACCTGGTGACAGCCCGCACCTGGCATGACAACACGCCGTTCCTCAAGGAATTCATTCAACTGTTGAAGGCCGCGCACGCTGCGCCGTAGCGCGGCGGCCGGCCGATTTGGGCCGGCCCGGTCGCGGCGGACCACGGCCCGATCCTGGCCCGCCGGCCCACGCCTCTATTCCTGGCCCATACTGCCCGAGGGGCTTCGCGAGCTTGCAGACTGCACCCCGCATCGAATCGCCGCCACACGCCGCCAACGCCACGCCGCTGCTGGAAGTGGCGGACCTGCGCACCTGGTTTCAAACCGACGCCGGACCGGCGAAAGCGGTCGATGGCATCAGCTTTGCCATTGGGCGCGGCAAAACGCTGGCGATTGTCGGCGAAAGCGGTTGCGGGAAAACGGTCACGGCGCTCAGCATTCTGCAACTGATTCCGCAGCCGCCCGGCGAGTTTGTGTCGGGCGAGATCCGGCTTGAGGGTCGAAACCTGCTGGCGGTATCGCCGGCCGAGCTCCGCAAGGTGCGCGGGGGCAGCGTGGCGATGATTTTTCAGGAACCGGGAACCAGCCTGAACCCCGTCTTCACGATCGGCGACCAGATTGGCGAGGCGATTCGCCTGCATCGCGGCCTGCCCCCGGCCGAAGTTCGGGGCGAAATCGTGCGCAGCCTGAATGCGGTGCACGTCAGCGACCCCGAACGCCGCCTGGCGCAGTACCCGCATGAACTTTCGGGCGGCATGAAACAGCGGGTCATGATCGCCACCGCCCTGTCCTGCAACCCCAAGCTGCTGATTGCCGACGAGCCGACGACCGCCGTCGATGTGACGATTCAGGCCCGCATTCTCGATTTACTGCGGCAGATCCAGGCTGAGCGGGGCATGTCGATCCTGCTGATTACCCACGACCTGGGCGTCGTGGCCGAACTGGCCGACGACGTCGCCGTCATGTACGCCGGCAAGATCGTCGAACGGGCCGCCGTCGGCGAACTGTTCGACCACCCCCGGCATCCGTACACACTGGGGTTGTTTGGCAGCCTGCCGCGTGTCGACCAGAAACAGGGGCGGTTGAAGGCCATCGAAGGCTCGGTGCCTGCCGCGACACAGTTTCCCGCCGGCTGCCGGTTTCGCGAGCGTTGCCGCTGGGCTGCCCCCGAGTGCGCGCAGGAGCCGCCCCTGGCGGAATTGACGCCGGGGCATTTTGTCGCCTGCTGGAAAGCGGGCGAAATCGAACCCCCGGTCGAGGTTGCCTGACGCCATGCCCGCCCCCGTCCCCCTGCCGCTGCTGGAAGTGCGGAATCTGCACAAGCATTTTCCGATTCGGGCGGGCCTGTTCGCACGCATTCGCGAACAGGTGCGCGCCGTCGATGGCGTGTCGTTTTCCATTGGCGCGGGGCGCACGCTGGGGCTGGTCGGCGAAAGTGGGTGCGGCAAAACAACCGTCGGGCGCACCCTGCTGCGGCTGGTTCCCGCCACGTCGGGCCAGGTGGTGTTCGAGGGCCGCGACCTGCTGGCCCAGAGCCGCCACGAGCTGCGGCTGCTTCGCCGCAGGATGCAGATCATCTTTCAGGATCCCTACGGTTCGCTGAACCCGCGGATGACGATCGAGCAAATCGTGGGCGAAGGGCTGTTTGTGCACGGCCTGGCCCGCGGGAGCCGCTTGCGCGAAGAAGTTGCCGCCCTGCTCACCCAGGTGGGCTTGCGGCCCGAGGTCATGCATCGGTACCCGCATGAGTTTTCCGGCGGGCAGCGGCAGCGAATCGGCGTGGCCCGGGCGATTGCCCTGCGGCCCGCGTTCATCGTGTGCGACGAGCCGACAAGCGCCCTCGACGTGTCGATTCGCGCCCAGATCATCAACCTGTTGCTGGATCTGCAGCAGGCCCGCGGGCTGAGCTACCTGATGATCAGCCACGACCTGGGGGTCGTCCGGCAAATCAGCGATGAAGTCGCCGTGATGTACCTGGGCAAGATCGTCGAGCAGGCGCCGACTGAAGAACTGTACAACGACGCCCGGCACCCCTATACGGCGGTGCTGCTGGCGGCGATACCGATACCCAACCCGCGGCTGCGCGAAAACCGCCGGCTGCGCGTGCGGACCGCGGTTGACGACGATTCGGTTCCCTCGCCGGTGAACATCCCCCCCGGTTGCCCGTTTCATCCACGGTGCCCGCTGTATGTCGCCAAGGGGCGGCCCGAACCATGCCGCACCACGCCCCCCGCGCTGGCTCCGCTGCCCGGTCAGCCCGATCACCTCGTGAGCTGCCATTTTCCGAACGAAGAGCGGTATACGGCGGGCCAGGGTCAGGCGACGTTTGAACCCGAACCCGCGGCGCGTCAGAATACGGCGTAGCCGCTGGCGGCACTCCCTCGTTATTCCCGCGTGGAAACCCACCCGATGCCTGCTCTACGATTTTCATCGGCCCTGCGGCGCTGGTGCCGCACGGGGTGCGCTGTCCTGTGCCTTGTGAGCGGGGCCGCCACTGCGGCGTACGCGGGCGACTGGCCGCAAATTCTCGGCCCGTCGCGGAACGGTATCGCCACCGACGAGCGCCTGGCCAATACCCTGCCGCCGTCGGGCCCGGCGGTGGTGTGGCAACGCAGCGTGGGCGAAGGCCTGGCCGGTGTGGCGGTCGCCCAGGGCCGGCTCGTGCTGTTTCATCGGGTGGGCGATGAAGAGCGCGTCGAAGCCCTGCAAGCGGCTACGGGCGACCTGGTGTGGAAGACCGATTTTCCGACGCACTATGCTGGTTCAATTTCTGAAGACAACGGCCCCCGGTGCGTGCCCTTGATTTACGACGGCCACGTTTACCTGTGCGGGGCTGAAGGCGGGCTGTATTGCGTGGCGTTGAATACGGGCAAAACCCGGTGGTCGCGGCAGGCGGCCCGCGATTTCGGGGCCACTGAGGGCTATTTCGGCTTTGGCAGCACACCCATTATTGAAGGCGACAAGTTGCTGATCAACGTCGGCGGCAAGGGGCGGGCCGGCATTGTTGCCCTGTCGCTCGCCGACGGCAAAACCGTGTGGCAAGCCACCAGCGAACAGGCGAGTTACTCGTCGCCGACGGCGGCAACGCTGGACGGCGCACGGCACGTCATTTTCGTCACCCGTCTGAACGTGGTTTCGCTCGACCCGAACACCGGCGACGTGCGGTTCACCTTTCCCTTCGGGCAGCGGGGGCCAACGGTCAACGCGGCGACGCCGTTGATCATCGGCGGCGGCCTGTTCGTTTCGGCGAGCTACGGGGTCGGCGCGGCGTATGCCCGCATCGGCAAGCAGGGCGCCGAATCGGTGTGGGCCAACGACGGCACCATGTCGAGCCAGTACAGCACCTGCGTCTTGCACAAGGGCGATTTGTATGGCAGCGACGGGCGCCAGGATGTGGGCCGGGCACGGTTGAGATGCTTCGACCCCCGCACCGGAAAAGTGCACTGGACGAAAAACGATTTCGGCGTGGCAACGTTCATTCTGGCCGACGAAAAACTGCTGATCATGAAAACCGACGGCGAACTCATGCTGGCCACGCCGTCGCCGCAGGAATTCAAGCCGCTCGGTTCAGCGCGCCTCCTGGGCGGCACAACCCGGCCGTTGCCGGCGCTTTCGGAAGGGCTGTTTTTCGTGCGCGATCAGAAAACGCTCAAATGCGTCGATTTGCGGCGAAAACCGTGAACCGCAGGTGAAGAGATCGCGCACGACGATGCCGGTTCGGCCAGTTGCGTGCGGGGTGAGTTACCCGAATTGATGACCAGACGCTGCCGCCCACCGATCAGGCGGCGTTGCGGTGCGATTCGACCAGGCACGCCAGCTCGCCGCGCACTGCGTCAATCACGGCCGGCCAGTCGCCCCACTTCGGCTGCCGAAACAGACGCATGGTGGGGTACCAGGGTGAATCGGTGCGGTCGAGAAACCAACGCCAGTCGGGCGTGTAGCCCAACAGCGTCCAAACCGGGCGGGCCATCGCCCCGGCCAGATGCGCCGCCGACGTATCGACCGTAATCACCAGGTCGAGCGCGCACATCGCGGCCGCCGTATCGGCCATGTCATTCAGTTGCGGCCCGATGGGAATGATCGGCCAGTCGAGCAGCACGTCGTCGAGTTGCTGCTCACCCGCGGTGCCCTTTTGCAGGCTGAACCAGACGACACCGGGAATTTGCGCCAGCGGCGTGAATTTCTTGAGCGGGCACGACCGCGCGACATCCTGCGATTGGGCGGGGTTGCCTTGCCAGACCAACCCCACCCGAAACGGCCGCGAGGAATCGCCGGCCACTTTGGCTGCGGGGTGTTTCCCGATCCAGTCTTCGACCCGCTGCGTCACCACTTCGGCCCACCGCCGCGACCGGCTGGCGCTGACCGTCAGGTACGGCGTTTTGGCAGGAATCGTGGCCATTTCGGTGTGGAGCGCGCCGGGCACATCGGGCAATGCGATTTCGGCATCGTAGGCGGGCAACGGGTTGCCCGCCGGAATGCATTGATCGGCGCCTTCGAGATCGGTAACAAGTGGCAGCAACGTGGGTGTCAGTTCCAGCACGATGAATGCTTCCGACTTCTGCTTGACTTCCCGCAGAAACCGCAACATCTGAATCGAATCGCCCAAACCCTGGGCGGCATGCACCAGCAACGAGCGAAATGGCAGCGGTTCGCCCGTCCAGCGGGGGGCCGCAAACTGGCGCGGCGTGTCGGTGAACAGCGCGCGCCAGTTCGTGCATGCCGGCCAGCCGTTGGCAAAATCACCTTGCATCAAATGGCACGACCCCAGGTTAAACTGGGCCGTGTAATAGTCGGGCTTCAGTGTCAATGCCTTTTGAAAGCAGGCTTTCGCTTCATCGAGGCGATGCAGCGTGCGCAGGGCCACGCCCAGGTTGTTGTGGGCTTCGGCATTTTGAGGCTTGAGCTGGATTGCGCGGTTCGCCGCAGCGACGGCGTCTTCGAGCCTGCCGACACGTTCGAGCACATACGCCAGGTTCGCGTACATTTCCGAACAACCGGGGGCCAGCTCGAAACTCTGGTAAATGATCTGTTCGGCCACGGCCAGCTTTTCCTGGCGGATCAGGGCAATGCTCAGCTTGAGCAGCATGTCCCAGATCAGTTTCTTGTTGGCCGGCAGCGCCGGCAGCTTCAGGGCGGCAAAGTAGCATTGTTCGGCCCCGGCCCAGTTTTCGTGCGCGTACAGCAAATCGCCGAGTTTGAGATGCGGGGCGAGCACGTCGGAATTGAGGGCGATCGCCTGCCGGTACAGGGTGACGGCCGAATGCTCCTGTCCGAGCGACAGCGCCAGGTCGCCCATGTGCGTGTAGGCTTCGGCAAAGTCGGGGTCAAGCGACAGCGCCTGCTCGAACGCCTGGGCTGCCTGGTTCCATTGCCCGCGCGCCTGGCAGGCGACGCCCAGGTGGTTGTGAATGGCCGGCGAATCGGGCCGCGACTTGGCCGCATGGCTGTACAGGGCAATCGCCTCATCGACATTGGCGCGCTGCAGTTCGAGCGTGCCCAGGCCGTCGAGGGCTTCGGGCTGGCCGGGGTCGGCCAGCAGCACTTCGCGATAGAGAAATTCGGCGGTCGTCAGATCGCCCGATTCATGACATTCGAGCGCGCGGTCGAGACGGGTTTGCAGGTCATCCATGACGTGATTCTCCATGCGGCAACTGTCCGTTTCGTGAATTCGTGCCAATGCAATGCGTACATGAGTATCGGTCGGCGAGCCGCAATTGAGCGACCACTTCGCCCGGCAGTTTGGTTTTGGCGGCGGATTGTACGAACAAACCCAAAACACCGCCATTCGAGATTATCCCCCCCGCCGAACAAAGTAGACGCCCCTTTTTCAGCAAACGACGCCCGGCCGAACGCGAGCCCTGGTGCATCGAATCGGAGGCAAAAACCGTCAGCGACTGAATAAATGAGATAAATAGCCATTTTGGATGACATGCGAGGCATGCGAAGTTCTGTTTGACGCGGCAATTGAGTCGTGCAGCGGGCGGGCTGTTGCGGCCTGACCGAACCGAAGCTCAGCGGGCTTGATCAGGCTGAGGAGCATGATTCGCTGGTGGTCCAAAAGATGGATGTCTTATATTGTTTGGAGTTGGTCGAGCCAGTCTCGGTGCCGGTTGATATGGATTCGCCCCATCGTTGGCAAGGCCGTGCCCAGCCGCTCGCACCTTCGCCGACTGACGCAGTGCCCAAAAACCATCGTCATGCACAACATTCATTAGCACAGTGAGTTGCGACGCGGCTGACGCACCAAGTCTACGTGGGGCAGACTGCACCCCTGAAACCGTCGCGCGGCCCGCTCCCTCACCGCTGACGCCGTATCCGCAGGACGTAATGAATGTCTGAAGAACGGGTCGTGCATGCCCACAGACTGGATCGCGTCATGAGGATCGTCATGCAGAACTGTTTGGAATGTAATAGGTTGCGACACGGCTGACGCAGCGGTGGCTGAGCGTACGACTCCCTGCCGCAGGCCCCGCGGCCCCCTGTGATCGGGTGACCGCATACGAGAGATTGGCCACAACGCCCAGAGGATTCACAATCTGCCGGGTTGCGACGTACTGGATGCGATTTGAGCGTCTGGGTGGTGTTTTTCGAAACGTCGCCGGCCCGGGCAGCCCCTGTACCCGGCTCGGGTAACGTGTCAGCCGAAGCCCGACATGCCGGGAATTATCGGCAGAAGCGGCAAAACCGACATTCTCGGAACAATCGCTACAGTTTACCAAATCCGCCAACCGATAAAGTTCGGCAGGGTCATTCTCTTGCGCGGCGTCGCGCCGTCGAGAGGGATGAGCCATTTCCCAAGATTGCCCTGAACCAAGGACACTCTGATGCGGATTCTCAAATGTTCGGCGATCGTCTGGAGTTTGATGCTCGCACCGCTGGGCATGGCCGCGGTTCGGGCGGCGGAGCCGGCAAACGGCGACTCAAGCGAAGTCGCCGAGCAGGATACTGGCTACTATCAAACAGCGCTGCAGGCGGCTCCGCAGCAGGCTCAAGACGGTACGATGCAGGAAGCGCTTCCCGAGCAACCCGCGGCGCCGGGCCAGTACTACTATCAGCGCGGTCCGTACCCTCCTGCCGGCATGCCCGATGAAGCAATGCCTTGGCCAGGCGTTTCGCCTTATTCGAACAATTTCGATCAACTCCGGCGTGAACAGGGGTTGTGGATGAACCAGACCAGCAACGCCCCGCGAAAATGGCACATGGGCATTGATTACCTGCGGATGATGCTCAAGGGGCCGGGAAACCACCAGGTCGGTTTTCCCGTTCCGGAAGGCGACCCCAACCTGCTAAGCGGGTTTATTCCGCAGCTCAACGACTGGAGCCGGGGAATCAACACGAACGGCATCAAGCCGTTTGTCGGATACACGAACGCCGATGACAGCGGACTGGAAATCGAGGGGTTTTACCTGCAAAACATGCATGTCGGGTCGTTCTTCCCGAGTTTGGCGTACCCGGGGATGATCAACATGATCGACGCGGTGCCGCGCACGATTTCGCAACCGACCGTGCTGAACCCGGCATCGCCGCTGGCGATCGAGCCGGTGGGGACGATCACCGCATTGCCCATGACGTTCAACGAGTCGATCAACGCGACGTACACCAGCAACGCCTGGGGCGTGCAGGCCAATGCTCTGACGACGCCGATCCTGGGTCACGGCGCGAACAAGCTGCGGTTCATGTACGGTGCCCGGTACCTGGGCGTGAAGGAATCGCTTGACTTGCAAATGATGGACTCGGTGAGCGGCTTCTCTGAGATTACCTCGGGCGTGACGAGCCAGTTGTTCGGCCCGCAAGTGGGCCTGCAGTGGGATCTCGGCGGCAAGAACTTCAAAATCTCATCGTTTGTCAAAGCGGGCGCCATGGGCGACTTCGCCGTCACGAACCTGCGGGCCTTGAACTATGGCGTGAACAGCAACCTGCTGCTGTCAGACCCGACGTTTCCCCAGCCGGGGGCGAACGTGCTGTTGAAAGAGCACCATTCGCACATCTCGCCGTTGATCGACCTGGGCGTGCAAATGGAAATCCCGTTGTTCAGCTACCTGCCACTGGTAAACCGGGTGCCCATTTTGCGTCGCGGGCAATTCCGGTTCGGGTATCAGTTCCTGGCACTCTTCCTGATGTCGCGGCCTGCCGATGTGATTAACTACACCTACCCCGCGCCGTCGATCGACTACCAGCCTTCGACCTTCTACCTTCGCGGGTTCAACGTCGGCATCGACTGGAAGTGGTAACGCCGATGCAATTCGTCGTCTGACGACAATTGGCCGCCAGGTTGCATAGCGCAAGCAGGCCCGCACGCAGCCCGCGTTGCGCACAGGGTGGCGCAAACGCGGTTGCGGAGGGGATCGGGCTGACGGCCGGCAATTTCAGGCCCCGTAGGCCGAACCGGAGCGATTCCGACTATTCTTTCGTTTCCGGCGCCTTGTCGGCTTCGGGCTTGGCCTCATCGGCAGGCTTTTTGTCGGCCGCGTCGTCAGGCTTGGCCTCGTCGGCCTCGGTCGCAACAGGCTCTTTGGTTTTGGGCGGGGGGCCTTGCATTTCTGGGGCGGCGTCGGGAACTTCCACGCCGGGGCCGGTCGTTGAACTGGCAGGGTTTGGTGCCTTGTGGGCTGCGCCGGGCGTCTTGGGCGGGGTGCTGGATTCTGACAGGCAGCCGGCCGATGCAAACAGCCCGAGTGCGCAAATCAGGCCCGCGGCACTCCACCGGGAAATCGGAAATAAACGCATTGACGATCCTTTTCAACCTTGAGGATGGGGTGTTGAACACTATCATATTAGGTGGGTTTTGCGTGCGCGGCCGGCTAAACGGTCAGCGCGCATCCGCCGCTGGCCCACGCAACCCGGCTTACACCGCCGCGTGGCGGGGGCGTGGCAGCCCGGCCGTTCGCCCGGCTGTGCCTGCGACCCATTATTAGACGGTCCCCCCCCGGCGAATGCAACTGAAACCCCGATTCACAGACAGACGTCATCATGCAGGTTCAGCAATTTCTGGCACATCATGGCATCGGTGAAAACCCGTTCGGCCAGGAAGACGCGCAATGCGACCCGGTCTTCAAGCGGCGCTGCCTCGACGGCACATGCCACCCCGCGTGGGACAAAATCTTCGGCAGCCCCGCCGACGCTGCCACCGCGATCGTGTTCGGCGAGAAAGGCAGCGGCAAAACCGCGCTGCGGCTGCAAATCGTCGAACATGCAACGCGGCACAACCTGGCGCACCCCGATCAGCGGCTGTTCGTCATCGAGTATGATGATTTCAATCCCTTTCTCGATAGTTTCTGTGAACGCCTGTGGGGTCGAAACCGGGCCACCGACCGGGCCATTACCAGTTGGCGACTGTGGGACCATATTGACGCCATTTTGACGCTCGGCGTGACGCAACTCGCCGATCGGTTGCTCCAGACTGAGCCGCACGCCGCCGATCAATCGTTTGGCGTCGACCCCGACCGCATTTCCAGGTTGTCGCGGCTCAAGCGCCGCGACCTGCTGCTGCTGGCCGCGATTTACGATCATACGCTGGCGGCGCCCCGGCAGGATCGCTGGCGTGCGCTGCGGCGGAAATTGAGATTTTCGACGTGGCGGGCCCAGTGGGACTTTGCCTTGGGCGCAGCGGTCAGCCTGGCCGTGCCCGCAATCATGGCGTACACGGGGCGGTTGGCCGAGCTCACCGACCATTGGATTCCGTGGTTGATTTTGCTCGCCGGCTGGTTGCCGTGGCTTTGGCGGCAGGCGGGGCTGCTGTGGAAGGCATCGGGCGTGGCGCGGCAGGTGCGCGTGGTCGATCTGCGGTGGGGGCTGCTGCGCACGCTGCTGTCAGGTTTCGAGCGCAAGGAACTGGCCGACCAGCCGCTGCCCTGCCGGCAACGCAGCGACGACCGGTACGAACTGCTCAATAAATTTCTGGGTGTGCTGCGCGACCTGGGGTTTCAGGGGGTGTTCGTGATCGTCGATCGCGTCGATGAACCGCATCTTGTCAACGGTTCGCCGGCGCGGATGCGCGACCTGTTGTGGCCGCTGCTCGACAACAAGCTGCTGAAGCACCCCGGCGTCGGTTTCAAGTTGCTGTTGCCAATTGAAGTCAGCTACCACCTGGTGAAGGAAGACCAGGAATTCTTCGAACATTCGCGGCTCGACAAACAGAACATGATCCGCTCGCTGCAATGGACGGGCGAATCGCTGTTTGACGTGGCCAGCGACCGCGTGCGGGCCTGCGCCGCAGGCAACGGCGCGGCGCCGAAGTTTCGCGACTTGTTCGACGCCTCAATTTCCGACGTCGAATTAATCGCGTCGCTCGATCGGCTGCGCGTACCCCGGCACATGTTCAAGTTTTTGTACCGGCTGCTGGTCGACCATTGCAACCGGTTCACCGAAGCGCAGCCAAGCTGGAAAATCAGCCGCGAAACCTGGCAAACAACGCTGGCCCTGTCGCTCCGCGATTTGCAGGAATTCGACCGGGGCCTGAGCGCTGGTTGATCGTGAGCGCCGGCTGGCAGCACCGCGGACTCAAACGGCCGCCACCCCGCCGGGCGCCGCCTGCCGATCGCCAGGATTCACTGATCGACCGCTTCGAGGCCATAGTCGGAGATTTTTTTGTGCAGCGTATTGCGGTTGATGCCCAATCGCGACGCCGCCCGGGTTTGCACCCCCTGGCACGATTTGAGCACCTGCTGAATCAGCTCCTTTTCGACGAGCGACACGATGCGTTCGTAGACGTTCGTGTCGGCGTCAGTCACGCCGAGCATCCCCAGCGAGATCAATTCACGGCACAGGGTTTCGGGGGTGCGGGCCTGGTGCCGGGGCGAGCGCGGGGGCACCAGGCCGCGCATGTGCGCAGGAAACAGGTTCAGGTTCAGGTGCCCATCGGGTGAAAGCACGATGGCGCGCTCGATGTAGTTTTGCAGTTCGCGCACATTGCCCGGCCACGCGTAGCGCCGCAGGGCTTCGATCACGTCGGCAGGCAGCCGCGGAGTGGGGCGACGGTTCGCCTCGGCGTATTTCTTCACAAAGAACTCGGCGAGGTGCGAAACGTCTTCAGGGCGTTCGCGGAGCGGGGGCAGGAGAATCGGCACAACGTTCAACCGATAGTATAAGTCGTCGCGAAATCGACCCGCGTCGATTTCTTCGAGCAGATCGCGATTCGTGGCAGCCACGACGCGGCAATCGACCGTGATCGTTTTCGTGTCGCCGACGCGCTCGAACTCCTGCTCCTGCAAGACGCGCAGCAGCTTGACTTGTAACGTGTAGCTGACCGAATTGATTTCGTCGAGAAAGATCGTCCCGCCGTGGGCCGCCTCAAACCGCCCGGTGCGGTTTTCATGAGCACTGGTAAATGCCCCTTTGACGTGGCCGAACAACTCGCTTTCGAGCAGGCTTTCGCTGAGCGCGCCACAATTCACGCGAATAAATGGCCCCGTACTGCGGGGGCTGAGCTCGTGCAGCGCGCGGGCGATCAGCTCCTTGCCGGTGCCGGTTTCGCCTGTCAGCAGTACGGTGGCGCCGCTGGCGGCAACTTGCCGGGTGACGCGGTACACCTCTTTCATGACGTCGCTTTGGCCGATCAGGCCGGGAATAAACGTCGTCGAACCGGTGCCCGCATCGGGCTTGGAAAGTATGTCTGCGCTCATTTCCCGAAAACATCCATCTTCTACCGAGGGTCAAACACACCGCACAAATTGAGCGCTTCGCAGCACTGATTATAGGCGTTAAATTCACCGAAGTGAAGCGGAGAGTGCCAATGATCGTCAAGAATCGTCGAATCGACAGGAATTGGTGACGTCAATCTGCCCCGAAGTTGTGCGATTCCGCCCAGTCATGCCGCGCAGTTGATCATAAAATCGCCGCGATGCACAATTCTCGCGCATTTGCCTTGGCGCAAGTTTTCCTTGACGACTCAGAATCGTTCGCCAGAGCCCCGCGAACACCGCAGCATTGTCACTTCTATTCGCCGCCCGCCCCTGTACGGGGAACCTGCCGCAGTCGGCGGCCGATCAGCGCGGCATCGGGTTTGAGCGTGCCCAGAACGCCTCCGATCGCGGTCTGCAAGCCGGCGTCGGTGGTTGCCGCGTCGATCGCGTGCAGCTCGGCAATCGCCCGCTTGTCGATCAGCAGGTTGAACCGCTGAATATGAAATGCCAAAGCCAGGGCGGCGGCCTCGCGAAGCCGGGCATCGGCATCGCGCGTCAGCAACAGGTCGGCAAGCTGCTTCTGGCTGCTGCGCGTGGGAATTTCGCCCAGCACGGTTATGGCGCTTGCGCCGAGGTCGGGGTCGCGCAATACGCTGCCCACGCTATCTTCGACACCCGCCAGCGGAAAGACTTTTGAACGGCGGCCTTCGGCAATGTGCACCAGCCACCCCAGCGCCGCGGCGCGCTGGGTCGAGCGTTCATCGGCAGACATGGGCGGTGTTGTTATTCGCTGCAGAAACGGGCGAATTTGCAAGTCGAGGTCGCGGGCCTGGTTGACGTTGATGGCGAAGGTGGCCCGGGGGTGGTTCTTCAAATGCTGCTGCATTTTCGCGCGCAGATCGGCCCCGCCCAGAATCACCACGGGAATGTTGGCCGTTCGCACATCGCCGCGCAGGTTGGCGAGTGTTTCCGTCAGGGCCCAGCGGATGATGTTCGGGTCGAGCACGATCAATTCGACGTCGGTGCGTTCTGCCGCGACGCGAAATACGTCGCGGCCCGTCGTCACCAGGATTGGGTTATAGGCCAGCTCGCTGAGCAGGCCACCGATTTGCCCCGCCTTTTCACTCGACGGATCGGCAATGATGGCGTGCGCGTCCTGCTGGCTGCTCAGAGCGCGGCGCAAGATTGCCACGACGCGCCCGGCAAACGGAAACGAAACCGGGGGGTCGAGCTGCAACACGACGGCGGCGGCCGCGAACTGCACGCGCGGGTCGGGGTAATTGAGGGCCGCGATCAACGGCGACGGCTTCGCCCCCGCAGCCAGCAGGGCCGGCGTGCCGGTCTGTTCAAGAACTTTGAGTGCGGCTACGGCGGTGGGCACGCGGCCGGCGCTCAGGGCTGAGCTCAAAACTTCGGCCACCAGATCGGAGCCGACGGTCAGTGCCACGTCAAACGCCGAGCCGGGGCCGGTAGCGACGGGGTTCGTCGAACCGGGGCGCTGCACGTCGGCGGTCAGGGCCAACCCCAGAAACAGGGCTTGGACAGCGGGGGTTTCTGGCGCGAGCTGCAACGCTTGTGACGCCAGGCGCAACCCCAGCCTGTCTGCTGCGACTTCAGGGGCAACGCGTGTTTCGACGAGCCCGCCCGTCGCGTGATACGACCAGACGGAAACTTTCCCGTCGTCATCGGGCGCCCAGGGGTAGTCGAGCCGGTAAAACCCGGTGGCCGCCTGAACCAGCCGGCTCACCGCGGTTTCGGACCCGACCCGGTTCACTTCGACAATCGAGACCTTCAGCAATCGAGCCAGCGCCTCTTGAGCCGCAACGCGCACCGCGGGCGAAATCGACGGCGCCACCGCGCGATACCAGAGAAAGGGCACAACGCGCGGTGAACGGATCCGCCCCAGGGCCAGCATGGCGTTCGCACTCACGTCGTCGTTGGGGGCGTCGATGGCGCCGATCAGCGCGGGAATGGCGGTTTCACCCATGCCGACGAGTACGGCGAGAATCAACTCATGCTGTGCCGATTTCTTGGGGTCGGCGGCGGCCCCCAGCAACGGAGGTATGACGCGCGGGCCGATCGCCTTGAGCTCGCCAAACGCCAGCGATTGATCTTCGGCCGAACCGCTCAATTGTTCGACGAGCCGCGCCAGGTGGGCCGGGTCATTGGCCGCGGCAGCCGCGGCGGCATTCAGTTGGTCGAGCAATTTGACCGCCACGGGCCGGCATTCAGGAATCTGCAGGAACCTGAGCAGCGGTGCCGCACCGAACCGGTCGCGGAGCGCCAGTAAAATCGCCGGGTCGGCGGTCGTCTGTTTCAGCAGTTGGTTGAGATAACCGCGTGCCAGGCGGGGGCGGGCGATATCGGCCATGAGCACGGCCGCTTCGAAAATGTCGGGCGGCGTTTCTGGCTCGGCCGCCAGGGGCGATTCTTCAGGCTTGGCGGTGTCCGTTTCGGCGGCGTTTTCACCAGCGGCGGGCGCCGCGGCCGCATCTTGCGCAGCGGCGGGCGCCGCGCACCACACCCCGCACACTGCAAGCAGCGTGCATGCCAGCCAGCTACACAACATGAGGCGCATTCAGAACACTCCGCGTCCGCGGTAAGGCAGGTTGTAACAGAATCATCGGCTACAGCATTCAATGGTAAAGAGCCGGCAGCGCCGGAAGCAACACTTTTTTCCGCGTCAAATTGCAATCGTTCGGCATAATTGCGAAGGCCGGTGCGCCACACGCGCGGCAGCGGGCCGTCCCGCCACCATCGGTGCGGGTTGTATGTGCGGCACTGATTGTGCCGAATGCGCCACGTGTGCTGAATCGGCGAGCGGCCTCAGAATCGTTCATGGGCGATCAGGTCGTCGTAGGTTTCGCGCCGGCGAATCAAGTGGTGCCCTGCACCGTCGACCAGAACTTCGGCAGCCCGCGGCCGCGAATTGTAATTGCTGCTCATGGCCATGCCGTAGGCCCCGGCGCTGAATGTCGAAATGAGGTCCTGCCGCGCCAGCGGGGGCAACCACCGCCCCTTGGCCAGGTAATCGCCCGACTCGCAGATCGGGCCGACCACGTCGGCCGGCTCGCAACCGGCGATTTCGGCTTCAAAATCCTCAGGGGGGGCGACCGCCGCATGTACGGGCCAGATGCGGTGGAACGCATCGTACATCGCCGGCCGGACGAGGTCGTTCATTGCCGCATCCTGAATGATGAACAGCTTGCCGCCTTCGCGCTTCGTGTAAATCACACGGCTGACGAGAATTCCTGAGTTGCCCACGATGAATCGGCCGGGCTCAAGCGCCAGGCGGCAGCCAGCCGCCTTAATGGCGGGTACAATCACCGCCGCGTAGGCCGCGGCCGGCAACGCCTCTTGCTTGCGGTAGTGAATGCCGAAACCACCGCCCAGGTTAATCCAGCGGGTATCGTGACCTTTCCGCCGCAATTGCTCGACGACTTCGACCCCTTTGGCCACGGCGGCCGCGTAAGGCTCGGTCGTCAAAATCGGCGACCCCAAGTGCATGTGAATGCCGCGCAGCACGAGGCGTTTGTCGGCCAACACCTTGTCGGCCAGAAACGCCGCCCGTTCGATATCCATTCCGAACTTGTTCCCTTTTTTGCCGGTCGTCGTCTTGGCATGCGTTTTGGCGTCGATATCGGGGTTGAGCCGCAGCGCCACCGGGGCCGCAACAGACAGCGCTCCGGCAACCTCGGCAATCGCGTCAAGCTCGGCTTCGCTTTCAACGTTGAACATCAGCACCTGGTTCTCGAGCGCCTGGCGGATCTCAGCGTCGGTTTTTCCGACCCCGGCGAACACAACTTTCGTCGTGTCGGCCCCAGCCTGCTGCACACGGTACAACTCGCCCCCCGAAACGACGTCGAAGCTGCTGCCCGCTTCCTGCATGACTTTGAGAATGCCCAGGTTGGAATTCGCCTTCACCGAGTAGCAAATCACCGGATCGACGTCGGCGAACGCGGTTTGGATCTGCCGCAGGTGATGCCGCAGCGTGCGGGTCGAGTAAACCCACAGGGGGGTGCCATATTCTTCAGCCAGCCGGGCCACCGGCACGTCTTCGCAAAACAGTTCGCGGTCGCGGTAATTGAAATGGTCCATTGGAAATCTCCCTGAAGAAAACCGCGGCTGGATCAACTGGGGGGCCGCTCGCCTCGCCAACGAACGCCGCGAGGCCAACGGTTTGCGCCGCACACCGCGAGTGCAATCGCGGTGCGTCGCCCGGCAAATAATGCCGGGCGCCCGGTGAATCAGCGATTTGCGCCGGCGAACCGGTGGCTCGCAATCAGTTCGGCGATTTGCACGGCATTCGTGGCCGCACCTTTCCGCAAGTTGTCGCTGACGCACCAGAAACTCAGCCCGTTGGGATGTGACAAATCGCGGCGGATCCGCCCAACAAAGACTTCATCGCGGCCGGTGCATTCGTGCGGCATGGGGTAGCGGCCATGCGCCGGGTCGTCGACGACGACGATGCCGGGAAATGCGGCAAACAATTCTCGCGCCTCGGCGGGCGAAATCGGGCGTTCGGTTTCGACCGTAATCGTTTCACTATGACAATTGGCAACGGGAACCCGCACGCATGTGGCGTTGATCTGCATGGCGTCGTCGCCCATGATCTTGCGGGTTTCGAGCACCATTTTCATTTCTTCGCTCGTGTAGCCGTTGTCCTTGAACCCCCCGATTTGCGGAATCGCGTTGAACGCGATCGGGTGCGCGAATGCCGAATACGAATATTCGCCACCCGCGAGATGCGCCCGCGTGCCATCCCAAAGATCGGCCGTGCCTTGCAGCCCAGCTCCGCTCACCGCCTGGTAACTGCTCACGATGACCCGGCGGATCCGCGAGGCGTCGTACAGCGGCTTGAGCGCCACGACCATTTGTGTCGTCGAACAGTTCGGGCTGGCGATCAGCCCCCGCGCGGCCAGGGCCGCCTGCGGGTTCACTTCAGGAATGACCAGCGGCACATCGGGGTTCATTCGAAAATAGCCCGATTCGTCAATCACGGTCGCGCCCGCCGCGACCGCCGCAGGCAGGTACTTCGCCGCCACGTCGTCAGGCGTGCTGGAAATGACCAGGTCGCAGCCCGCAAAAGCCGCCGGAGTCAGCTCCTGCAGCGTGTAGGTTTTGCCCAGAAACTCCAACGGTTTGCCAGCACTGCGGGCCGAGGCCAGAAACAGGAACTCGCGGGCGGGAAAATTTCGCTGGGCAAGCATCTCGAGCATGATTCGACCGACGGCACCGGTTGCACCGACAATCGCCACCTTTTGGAACACGTTGAAACTCCTCTGAAATCTTGATGAAGCCGTTTTCAGATCTTCGTTGTTGTAAATCGACGGAAATACCGGCAGGGACGCCTGACCGGCTTTGTCACCTTGAGTTACGAATGCGCGGTTCGGTTTCACTCAGCGTTTTGTTGCGGCCGATCAGGGCTGGCAACACGTAATGCACATCTGGACAGGTCGTGCCCGACATGACGTGATGCAGGGAAGTTTCGCTCACAGCAAGGCGAAAACTATGTCATGCAACCTCCGATCATCATAACGCCCGGCGGGGCATGACGAAAGCAAGAATCTGAGTCGAATTGCTGCTCCCTTGGCTCAACATTCGCGAAAGTCCTGGGCCCAACGTGTCGATGAAAGGCAAAACTCGGGCAATCAAGCGGTTCACCCCGGTTTATGGATTTCGGCAATGCCCACACAACGGACTGTACCTTCAACTTCGCGAAAACCGCTGAGCGTCACGATTGCCCAGCTTGATCTGGGTGATCTGTACGCAATCGCTGGAATCGTCGCCATTGTCGTGTACGTCGTGCTCGCATGAGCGTGCGGCGGACCGCATCGGCGGATCCCTGGCAACAATGACATCCGGTAGCCAATGAGGATCCGCCTTTCGCGGTGATGTGCGCGATAATCGCGCGACAAACTCACTTGGGGCGCCAGTGGGCAAAATGCTGGCGGGCAATGCACACCGCGCGATTCCAGTGCATCAGATCGCCCAGTTGCCGCGTCGTTTCCGGCTCGTCATCGGACCGGTTTCGATTCACCTAACCCATTACGGATTCGCAAGAAACAGCGGCCGTTCGCTGGGCGCAGCGCAGGCCAGGCATCGCATTCCGCAATACGGCACAAGAGTTGCTTAAAGCCGGCCTTGGGGAGATTCGCTCTGGCGTTTGAGACAAAGCGAATCGGATTTTCCGATTCTGTTTCTCAAGCCTCATGGAAGGATAAACGATGAACACAACACGCACGAACGATTCAGGTGAACCGCGTCTGCCGGAACCGGTGTACTCCGGTCTCGAC
>JAJXXL010000112.1 GCA_021781115.1 Planctomycetota bacterium | reverse complement strand
CAGAAAGTTGGGCGTCGTATCGTTGGCCACGAACACATCGGGAAAGCCGTCGTTGTTGAAATCGGCAATCGCCACGCCCAGGGCCTTGTTCCCCGGGCCGACCAAACCGCGTTCCGCGGCAATGGGTCGAAACTCGCCCTGGCCCAGATTCAGGTAACATTCATCAGGAACCGGCTCCATCTGGTTCGGGTGGCACATTGCGGTGCGGCCCCTGGCATTGTGGCAGATCCGCGGGTGATGCGGGTCAAAATCGACGTAATTGCAAACGTACAGGTCGAGGTCGCCATCGAGGTCAAGATCGGCCCAGGCGGCGCTCGTGCTCCACAAGCCGCCGGCCACGCCCGCGGCCAGCTCCTGAAATGTGCCATCGCCAGCGTTGTGATACAAGGTATTGCCCCCCACGTTGGTGACGTACACATCGTCGAATCCGTCATTGTCAAAATCACCCACGGCCACCCCCTGGCCGTAACGCCGCTCGTCGATGCCCGCCGCTGTGGTTGCCAGTTCAAAACGCCCGCCCCCGACGTTGCGAAACAACTGATCCGACGGTTGCCCATCGAGCACGGTGGCAGTCGGGTCGCCTCCCTGGTTCAGATACACGTCCCAATTTCCGTCACGGTCGTAGTCGAGCCAGCCGCAGCCACCTCCGGTCGCTTCGACCATGAGCACTTGGCCCGCTGCACCGTTCACGTAGACATGCATCAGGCCCACTTCGGCAGCGACGTTCGTAAATTGCGAGCATTCAACTGGCGTTTTTTCGTTATCGGGAGACCCATCGGGGCGTGAGGCGCGTTTTAACCCGGCAGACAGCCCGACCGACCGCGGCGCACTCGCGGCCGGCAAACGGAACGGGGGCGGCGTGGCCGCCGCCCGGTCGGGTGCCGGCGCCGTCACAGGCGCCGGGCTTTCGGTGTTGCACCCGATCGCCGCCACGAGCATAACCGCCGCGACGACGCGCCCGGTCGGCGCCGGGGGCCGAACGTCAGCGCCGGGGGCAACGGCCCGGGTGACCTTGCAGGCCAGCCACGGCAGACGGCGGTGGGGCAACTGTTGGGGCATGAAATGGACGCTGCGCTTGTTATTCAGGATGCGGGGCTGTGGTCAGGGATGTGTTGTTGCAAATGCCGGCGCAAGGCCCGCGCGAATTGGTCGTCGCCGCATTGCCCGGCGTAATCGGCCAATTGTTCCAGCAGTACAGGGGGAGCCGCGCGGGCATTGGGCAGCACGTCGAGCGCACGGCGCAGGGCATGTGCCGCTTGTACCAATTGCTCCAGTCGATGAACTTCGTCGAATTCCCGCCGCTGCCTCCGCAAGGCCGCCAGAAAATGCCGCGTATTCCAATCCAGCGGATGCAATTCGAGCGCGTGCTGGTAACTAGCCAACGCCCGCTCTTCGCGGCCCAGTTGCACATGGGTCCAGCCGGCAAACCGCCAAAACCGGTTGTCGTCGTCGGCCGCGGGCGGCAGTTTGCGCAATAGCGCCACGGCGCCATTGACATCGCCGCGCGCAACAGCACGATCAAGATGCCAAGCCAGCAGTTCCAGATTTTGCGGGTAACGCGCGAACAGCTCGGCCAGGAACTGGTCTTTGTCATCGGCCATTTTGCGGATCCGGCGAACGACTTCGATGTCGTCGCGCGGGGCGCCGCCTTCGAGCGCCGTCGCCATGGAAACCGCTTCGGCGACCATGAACAGCTCAGCGTTTGAATTGGCCGCCCGCCAGCGGCGATTGAGTTCCGTCCCGTTGGAAAAATGCAGCGAGTCCGCGAAAAAGAGATAGACATACGCCTCGATCGGCTCGCACTCAAGGTCCATGGCCCGCCGAGCCTGCTGAATCAGCTCTTGCCGCCGCAGTGTGATGGCATACAGGAAAATCAACCGCTGATGAGCCACGGCCGATCGTGGATCGCGCTGCAACATCGCGCGGCAGGTCTGTTCTGCCGCGAGCGGCGAATTCAATGGCCCGAGTTGCAGTTCAAGGAGCGCCAGGTCGGCCGTCGCCCGCTGTTCGGTGTCGGCCGGTACCACCGCCAGAATCCGGGCGGCTTCCGCCATATCGCCCTGCTGCTGTGCCGCGCGGGCCTGCATCAGCCAAGCGGGCCCGTTGTGGGGGTCGAGGACATTCAGTCGTCGTGACAATTCGCCCGCTTCCTGCCACCGGCCGCGCGCCGCCGCATGTTCGGCCTCGCGCCGCAATGCGGCGGGCTGCGGAGTTCGAAGTGCCATCAAGCTCCACCACCCGATCAGCCCGATGAGTGCGACAACGCCCCCCCCCATGACTGTGCGCAGGCCGCGCCGGCTGCCCGGCGCGACCGTTATTACCGGGTCAATCATGGCCGGCCTCCACAGGCAGGCGAATGACCGTACCGGGGTGGTCATCGCCCAGCGGCTCAATCAGCAGCAGCGACCCGTCGACCGCGACGTCATCCAGTAATTGCGTGGTGCCGCCGGGCCAGCGAATTTCGACGTGGCACCGAGCAGTCGATTCGCCCAAGCCAAACACCAGTGTCGGCTGGTGCGCGGCACAATAGCTGGTTCCTCCCGCGACTTCCTGCATCCGCTGATTTGCCCCGGATTGCACCACGGCCCGTACCCCGATGGCATTACGGTTGGATCGCCGACCAATGAACTGCAATTTCAGCCAATGTCCGCGTTGCGAATCGTTTCGCAACAGCGCGGCGGGCAGGTTTTGATGTACGATGGCCGTGTCGAGGTCGCCGTCATTGTCGAAATCGGCGGTTGCCACCCCGCGACCGATGTAGCGCCCGCTGAAGTACGGGCCCGCCGCGGCGCTGCAGTCCTGCCAGTGCCCCGCGCGAACGGTGAAGCACTGCGGCGGCATTTCGAGCTCGACGCCCAGATGGCCGGGGTCGTCAAGGTGGCCATTGACGACGAAGAGTTCATCGTGCCCGTCCTGATTGAAATCGTGCATGACCGTGCCAAACCCGACCAGGGCAAGTTTCGGCGGGACCAGCCCCGCGATGGCCGAGACGTCCTGAAAACCGGCTTGCCCCTGATTCTGGTACAGCGTGTTCCATTCGCCTTCGAAGTGGGTCACGTACAGGTCGAGCCAGCCATTGTCGTCGTAATCGCCCACGGCGATGCCCATGTTGGCCTGAGCGCGGCCCTCAGACGACACGGCGCAACCGAGGAGCTGCGCGTCGTCGGAAAACATTCCATCGCGGCGATTGATAAACAGAAAATTCGGCGTAGCGTCGTTGGCGACGAACAGGTCGGGCCAGCCGTCGTTGTTCAAATCGCAAATGGCCACGCCCAGGGCCCGGTTGCCTGCGCCGCACAGCCCCCGTTCTGAGGCTATTGACCGAAATGAACCGTCAGCGTCGTTCCAGAAACAGGCATCCGGCACGGGCTCGACCTGGTTGGGCTGGCACATGATTTTCAACCCTTTGGCATTCCGGCAGTCCTGCGGATGCCGGGGGTCAAAATCGACGTAATTACAGACATAGAGATCCAGATCGCCATCAAGGTCCAGATCGCCCCACGCCGCGCTGGTACCCCATAATTTGTCACGGCCAATCGTGGCGTCGGTCACGTCGACAAACGTGCCATCGCCCTGGTTCCGGTACAATGTGTCGGGGCCGACGTTTGAGACGAAAATGTCATCAAACCCGTCGTTGTCAAAATCACCGACGGCGAGCCCCTGACTGTACTGCCGCTCGTCGATTCCTGCATCAATTGTGACAGGCGCAAATCGGCCGCCGCCCAGATTGCGAAACAACTGGTCCGAGGGTTGCACTGCCAACACAGAGGCGGCCGGGTCACCCCCCTGATTCAGGTACTGATCCCACTGCCCGTCGCGGTCGTAGTCGATCCAGCCACAGCCGCCCCCGACCGCTTCGACCATCAACAACTTGCCGTCTGCGCCGCTTTCGTAAACGTGATTGACCCCCGCCGCTTGTGCGACATCGGTGAAGAAGGGGGTGGCAATCTGCCCCACGGCAGGAACAGCCTCAGTCAGCGGCGTGTCGGCGAATTCGGCCGCGATGACAGAAACTGCGTGCGAAGGGTGGGCGGTCACGGCGGGGATACCGGCCGCAATCTGCGACTGCTCGACGCGCTGCGAACACCCCGCCCATTGAACCATCAGCGTGGCCAGCGCAGCGATCGCTACGAGCCTGGAGATAATCGTCAAAAAAACTCGGCACCCCCCGAACCGGGGCGAAAGCCCGGTTCGGGGAGGCCACCATAAACCAGAGCCATGCCGCACCGCCAAGGCGATTTCGGCCGGACTAAAACTGGCCGACCGTTTCGCCCATGCCACGCGTGGCAATGGCCATACGAACTTGCCAGGCGAGGTTTTCGCTGACAAACCGGACAGAACCATCGCACAGCACGCCCTGGGCGCCGCCGACATGGAGGCTGCTCCATTGGTCGCAGCGAATGTCTCCATTCGGATTCCAATTGATCGGGTTCTTGAGCGAGCAGACCGCATACGGGCTCATCCAGAGCGCGTCAATCTGAACATTACTCGGCTGCGTCTTATTGTTCCAGTGCATGTTTTCGACGACGGCGAATGTGTTGGACGTGCCGTCAGTAATATCGCGCAGGCCGATGCAACCATTCCAGCCGAACACGCCATTATTGCCATTCAACAACCCATCAAACTGGGCGTTGTTCGACCACCCTTCGTTGCCGTAGTTTTGCCCGGGGATCTGATAGCAATCGCGGTGCGGTGCGTTCATCCAACCGAGGTTGCCGACATAATCGTTGCGGGCACCCGACAGGTTGTCGGACGCCCAGCCGATTTGCCCATTCTGGCCGGTCACAGTCGTTGCCTGAGGGTTGCTGGGGCAAAGCAGGACGGGCAACACTGTCTGCCGGGCAAGCAGATTGTTCGGTGGGCCGCTATTTTGGCCGCCAATCACACACAGCGGCGCGTTCGATTGGTCAAGGAAGTTTATCAGGTTGTACAAAGGGGCCTGGTCGATGTACGGCAGGATCATGCAGATCCAGGAAACCTGGCCAAACGTGGATGGTGCGCCTAGGGCGGCACCCGATCGCTGTGACGGCAGTTTTGTAAACGTGTCGTGGTAGTTGTGAATCCCCAGCCCAAGTTGCTTGAGACTGTTTTTGCACTGCGACCGGCGGGCGGCTTCGCGCGCCTGCTGCACAGCGGGCAACAACAGGGCCACGAGAACCGCAATAATCGCGATCACGACGAGCAACTCGATCAGGGTGAACGCCGCTCGCCTCCGCCGGAGCACCCACGCATTCCGTAAAAAATTCATAACGACCTCGCTTTCCCGAAAAAACCCAGAAATAAGGAACTTCGACAAGGGCCCGAATCGATCAAGCCTTTCAGCGAATCGGCAAATCACCGATGAATCACAACAATTACGGAATTTCGATATTGATCACAGTCGATGAAGTTTGGACTTCGACTTCCTTGGGCGATGTCGCAGCCGACGAATATTCGGGGGGAAACTCGCCCCCGGGCGAGCCCTGCATGGGCCCCGCCTGCCCGCCGCCACTCATCGCCTTTTTTGCCGCTTCCAGCGACGGTTCGAGCACGACTTTGTACTTGCCCGGTTGTGCGCCTGCCCGCCCGTCTTGCCGGTCGGTTAAGGTATAGTTGCCGCTGGCGTCAAGCGTGCCGCCGTAGCCCACAGTCGAATCTTTGGTTGACACAAACTGAATGCCGCAATCGGTCAGCGGTTTGCCCGCGACGGTCACTTTACCGGATACAGAGTACAACTTGGGCTTGACAGGCCCATGCGAACAACCCAAGGAAATCAAACACAGACCAGCAAAAAGACCGACCCTCAAAACGTGCGACATGAAGCGTTTCCCCCCCGGAAAAGATGAAAGGCAATCAGAAATTCGGATAACACCAATGGGGATGGCATTCGGGTAAATCACACCCGGGCGCGAAACTGCCTGAGTGGATCGACTGAGAACCAAGCAAACCCAGCAGCAACTGTTTATCTCTAACGCAACGTATTCAGAAATGCAAGTGAAAATTGCAGTTGCACCCACAAGTATTTTTGAAATTGAGAGCAGAGGCGAATCGTCAACGGGTGGCGACCGGCCTGATAGTGAACATACATATATACGTGAATCGGCAATGCCCGTTAATGTGTCGCCTGGGTCTCTTCAGATTTGCTGATTCCGAATCAAATCGACATGTCAATTGTAAAATCTCAGCAATAATTAAAAATCGGCCCGCCCGCAGGATGGACGCAGCCGACCGGGAAGGCCAGGGGCGTGATTGCTGAACCCTCTTTACAACCACACCTCATTCCTCTTCTGTCGGGAGACAACCGTTCGAAATGCTTCGCTCCGCGCCTCGCTCTGTGGTGGTTAAGGACGATTTGCCCGGCCTTGATCGCGGCGAGACAAAGCCACGAATCGCGTGCAATTCCTGCGGTTGATTTGTGAGAATCGGACCCCTATACTTTGGTGCTTCGGCGGCGATTCATGCCCCGCGTTGCAGGAACGCGGGCAAAAATAAAAGGGGTGGCTGCGCCTGACTGGTCTGCTTGTTCCGTTTTCCCTGGTTGCACTTCGCTTTTCAGGTCTGGTTATTTTAAGGGTGCTGAAAGAGTATGGCACTACTAACCCAGCATGATCTGGCCGATCTGAACGCAACGTTTGAAAGCCACACTCCGCAAGAATTGCTGGCCTGGGTCAAAGCGACGTTCGGCAATCGGGCGGCGATTCTTTCGGCGTTGCAGCGTGCCGGAGCCACGGTGTGCCATATTGCGTACGAGGCGGGTGTCGATCTGGACATATTGTTCGTCGATACCGGCGTACTGTTTCCGGAAACGTTGGCCACGCGCGACCGCATCATGCGCGAATACCAACTGCGGTTCGTCACGCTGACCCCCGACCTGACCATGGAACAGCAAACCGAACAATACGGGGTGCTGTACCTGTCGCAATTGGGGCAGGAACAATGCTGCGAAATGCGGAAAACCGCGCCGCTGCTCAAAGCCCGCGGGCAATACGACGCCCTGGTGTCAAGCTTGCGCCGCGGCGATGGCGAACGTCGCAGCAAAGTGCCCATTCTCGCGGTTGACCCGCGGATGAACTGCCTGCGGGTCAACATTCTGGCGAATTTCAGCGATCAGCAACTGAGCGATTACATTGCCGCCCACAAAGTCATTCTGAACCCGTTGCACGCCCAGGGCTATGCCACGATTGGCTGCAATCGCTGTACAACGCCAGTGCTTCCTGAAGAGCCGAAGCGAGCCGGGCGTTGGCGGCACTTGGGGCCGTGGGCCATTTACTGCGGAATCAACCCCACCGACCTCGATCGCGGC
>JAJXXL010000001.1 GCA_021781115.1 Planctomycetota bacterium | reverse complement strand
TTACCGGGGCCACGGGGCGAAAAATCGGCAAATTCGAGCAGGCGCACAAAGGCACGCTGATGCTCGACGAAGTGGGCGAAATGAGCCTGGCGATTCAGGCCAAGTTTTTGCGCGTGCTCGAGGGGCGCCCCTTCGAGCGCGTGGGCGGAGGGTCGCCCGTGCAGGTCGACGTGCGGGTCGTCGCCGCCACGAACCGTGATCTTGAAAAAGCCGTCGAATCCGGAACGTTTCGCAAGGATCTCTATTTTCGGTTGCAGGTCGTCGAAATCATTGTCCCCAGCCTGCGCGAGCACGCGACCGACATTCCGCTGCTGGCGGCGCATTTTCTCGAGCGCTACGCCCGCAAGACCGGGCGGCCGGTGCGAGAACTCACGCACTTGGCATTCGAAAAACTGATGGCTTACGACTGGCCCGGCAACGTGCGGGAATTGCAAAACACCGTCGAGCGGGCCGTCATCCTGTGCCCAACCGACATCGTCGGGCCTGCCGATATTCAACTTTCCAGTCTGGGCGCGAACGAAGATCGGCTGAGCCTGAGCGAAGCTGTCGCCATGCTGCCAACAGGCAGCGTCGCGACGCTCGACCTGGTTGAGCAGCAGCATATTCTGGCGGTGCTCGAACGCACGAACTGGAATAAATCGCAAGCCGCTCAGTTTTTGGGTATCGAACGCTCGACGCTCGACCGAAAACTCAAGCGGTACCGCGTGGCCCGGCCCGACTCATGACCTCGCACACAGCGTCGCGCCACCGACCGGCGAACCGGCCTGAACCGGTTCGGGCGGCCCGAATTTCAAACCACCGCGCGGCCGGGCGATTTTTCCCCCCCGGCAGAAATTTGAAATTTTTTTGTTGACATTGCGCGGAAATCACCTAAGAATCAGGGCTGAAAACTGGCGACTACGCCGATGTCTTCCTGCCTTGGCCATTTGGCCCCTTGCTGGTCGCCTCCTGCTGCTTGCTGTCAATGACCCTGCCGGCCAATCGTGTCGCGGGCAGGTTGAAGCTGGTTTCGCGCCGCATGGGGCGAATTGATGGTTTGCGACGCGGCTTTGCGGTTGCTTTTGTTCTGGTGCCCCTGACAATGCCGGGTACCGTCGATTTAATAACCCCTTTTATGGAGCGTGAACGATGTCGAGGGAGTTCGAGGTGAATCCAGGCCTCGATGATGATGACGACGACGTGATTTCGGATTATGCAGACGATACCGGAGAATTCTTGGACTACGAGGACTTCACAGCTATGGGCATTGACCCAGTTAAGCCAACCGTGGCGCGGCCCGGTTCCGAGGAAAAAGTATTGATGCTCTCGGCACGGTACGCCGCCGGCATGCCTCTGTGGCATGATTCCGATTGTTATGACCACGGCCCGCGCGAAAGTGAATTGATGGGTTCGGTAAGCAACCAGCCCCGCCCGCAACCACAACCCCAATTTGACCTCGACGACTGACCCCGCCAACCACAGCGCTGCCATTTTTTTCGCCCCGCCGTTTTTTGCCGGCGGGGCGAAATTGTTTTGACAAGCCGCGGCCACGCGGGCCAATTCGCCGCCCCCTTGGGATCTTCCGGCCAGTTTCCTCTGGCCGAAATCCCGGGTTGTTTTTTTACATTCCGACTCGCGCCCGCAAACGGGCCGCCGGCCACATCGAGCCGCATCTCTGCCGAATTCTGACCCCCGCGCAGAAACCCGCCGCCCGTTGTATTTTTCCTGACAACGCGCAAGCCAAACTGTCAACGGGCGTTGCCACCGCCGGGAATGCGCCGCCCCTTGCGCGACGGCGTCAGGCGAGGATTTCGCGGACGACATTCCCGCGAACGTCGGTCAGCCGGAAGTCGCGGCCGGCATATCGGTAGGTCAGCCGCGTGTGCTCCAGCCCCATCAGGTGCAGAATCGTGGCATGCAGGTCGTGCACGTGCACGCCATCTTCGGCGACACGAATGCCGTGTTCATCTGTGGCCCCATGCACCACGCCCGGCCGCGCGCCGCCACCCGCCAGCCACGAAGCAAATGCCCAAGGATGATGTTCGCGGCCCTTGGCCTCGGCCTGATTGTTGAACGGCGTGCGCCCAAACTCGGTCGTCCACACCACCAGTGTTTCGTCGAGCAAACCCCGCCGCTTCAAGTCGATCAGGAGCCCGGCAATCGGCTGATCGACATTTTTGGCAAGCCGCGCGTGGTCTTGCATGTCGCCGTGCGAATCCCAGTTGTTCGACGAGCCCGAATCGATCAGTTCTATAAATCGCACGCCCCGCTCGACGAGTCGCCGGGCCACGAGGCATTGCCAGGCAAACCCCTGCGTCGAACCGCGGGGCAACCCGTACAGGGCCAGGGTTTCATCGGTTTCACGGCCCAGATCGAACGCTTCGGGCGCGGCGATTTGCATGCCGAACGCCGTTTCAAACGACCGAATGCGGGCCGCCAGCGCCGAATCACCCTCACGGGCGGCAAGGTGGTTGTCATTCAGCGCGGCCAATGCGGCCAATTCGCGCTCCTGCCGCGCCCGTGAAACCCGGGGCCTGATGTTTTTCATCGGTTCGTCGCCCGGTACGACGAGCGTTCCCTGATGACTGCCGGGCAGAAAATCTGACGCCCAAACCTGGCTGCCGGCATACGGCGTAAACGGGGCCAGCACGACGAACGACGGCAGGTTGCGGTTGGGGCTGCCCAAGCCGTAGCTCACCCAGGAACCAATGCTGGGCCGCGCCGCATTGAACGAACCGGTGTGCATGCCCAGGGTCGCGTTGTAATGGTTTGAATGGTCAGCATGCATCGACCGGATCAGGGCAATGTCATCGACCCGCGTGGCCAAGTGGGGAAACAGCGAACTCACCTGCATGCCGCACTGGCCATGCGGCTGAAATTCCCACTGGGGCCGCTTCAGAAACAGGCGCTCATACCCCGGCCGGTTTCGCGTTTCGGGGTGATCGAGTTCGACCTGGCGGCCGTGGTCGGCAAACAGCCGCGGCTTGGGATCAAACGTATCGACATGCGAAACGCCACCGCTCATGAACAGGAAAATCACACTTTTGGCCCGCGCCGAAAAATGCGGCGGGCGCGGGGCCAGCGGGTCGGCAGAGGGAGCGCCATCGGCGAGCAATTCGGCAACAAGGGCCGGCAACAGCGTCGAGCCGGCCGCGGCCGAACGCAAAAAACCGCGGCGGGTACAGGCACAAGAATCGGATTTCGGCATGATGCACGCCTCTGTTCGTCAATCGACGTATAAAAACTCGTTGGCGCTGAACAGGATCCGCACCCAGGCCGACCACGCGGCGAGCGTTCGTTCAGCCGGCGGCACATCGGCCAGGGCGGCGGCGTAGTCGGCGACGAACTGGCTCGCAAACGCCACCTCAGCCGCCGCGGCAGGCCGCGACCACACGCGCAAACAGGCATCTTCAGCGCGTGCGCGATCATCGGGCAGTTTCTGCAGCCGGCCGGCGAGGCTGGCTGACCGGGCGTGCACGAACGAATCGTTCAGAAAGTACAGCGCCTGCGTAGGCGCCGTCGTCGTATCGCGCACGGGCGTGCTGGCGCTGGCGTCGGCCCCGTCGAACAGCGTCAAAAACGGGTGCCGCTTGATCCGCTGCACCATCAGGTACACGCTGCGCCGGTTATGCTCATAGACCGCGGCAAACGGCGCGTGCTGCGTGAACCCCCACCCCTTCGCATCAGGAAAAGGATGGGCGCCGCCCGGCGTTTCGTCGAGGTCGCCACTGGCGGCGAGAATCGCATCGCGAATTTCCTCTGCCGTCAAGCGGCGGCGGCGAAACCGGCCCAGCCATTGGTTGTCGGGGTCGGCGGCAATGCATTCGGCCGCGCCCACGCTCGCCGCCTGATAGGCTGCCGACGCCATGATCAGCCGATGCATCGCCTTGATCGACCACCCCTCAGCCATGAATCGGGCCGCGAGTTCGTCAAGCAATTCGGGGTGCGTGGGCGCCGCCCCGCGCGTGCCGAAATCATTGGGCGTCGCGACCAGCCCCACGCCAAAGTGGTGCTGCCACAAACGATTCACCAACACGCGGGCGGTGAGCGGGTTGTCGCGGCTCGTCAGCCAGCGGGCCAATGGCAGCCGGCCGCTGCCGGAACCGGTCAAGGGTTCGCCACCGAGCACTTGCAGCGCGTGTCGCGGAACTTCCTCGCCCAGCGATTGCGGGTCGCCCCGCAGATGTATTTTCGAGTTATGTGCCGCCCCCTCGGTAACCGCGTAGGCCACCGGCACCAGAGGGCGATTTTTCACGAGTTCTCCCCGCTCGCGTTCGAGGGCTGCCAGTTCGCTGGCGGCCAGTGTTTCGGCAATGAACTGCGGCCGAGCGTCGCCCGGCAGGTGGTCGAGGCGCCACGCCACCCCGTCGGGCCCGCCTGGGTGCGCATCGGCCACACGTCCGGAAATTGCCGCGGCGCCGTCAAACGGGCTGGTCCAGGTAATGACAACCGGGCCATCAGGGGCGGGGTGGGCGAACACCGATTTGGGCGGCAGCGTTGTCCAGGCCGTGATCGGCTGATCGGTCGAATTGGCGAATACCGACGGCGTGTCACCCTTGCGCCATGCATCGAGCCCCGGCGTGCCGTCGACCTGCCGCACGCCTTGTGCCAGCAGCACTCCGTCGCGCCCGTCGCGAAACCGCCACACACCCGAATTTCCTAGCGAATCGCCATGTGGGTTGCCAGCGAGCAGATCGGGGGCGACGTCAGCAGCCAGGCTCCAGCGGCGCAGTTCACCGCCGGTTTCGGCAATTTCCCATTCAACGAGCGTGCTGTCGGCCCCATGATTGCCGCGCGGAAACAGCCACAGCGCCAACGTTTCGCCGGGTTTGAGGTCAACCGGCTCCAAGACCCCGCCGCCTTCCGCCGCAATCGCCTGTGACTTTCCGTCGTCGAACTCACCCCGAGCCACAACGCGGGCCGAGCCAGCGAAGAGTTGCCGGATTTTCTCTGCGCTTTGCACCTGGGTTTCGGACAGCTTTTTGATCGCCGCGTTCATCGCGGCCAGCTTGTCCTCGTGCGGCTTGATCGTGCGGTTCCATTCGGCGGGGGGCACGAGCGCCGCCAAGTCGCGCGGGGCTTTCGTCTTTTCACATCCGGGGAATGGGTACCGCGTACTCTCGAACACGCCGTACAGCCCATAATAATCGTCGGCCGGAATCGGGTCGTACTTGTGATCGTGGCACCGGGCGCAACCCACGGCCAGGCCGAGCACGCTCTTGCCCAGGGTATCAACCGTGTCGTCGATCGTCAGAAAATGGTCCTTTTCGACATCGAACCCAAACCGCCGGGCCACCGCTAGGTAGCCGGTGGCCGTGGTCAGTTCGGAGTAGCACGCCGTCGAAATCGACGGGTCTTGGGCTGCAAGAATGTCGCCCGCCAACTGCTCGGTCAGAAACTGGTCATACGGTTTGTCGGCATTGAAGGCGTCGATGACATAATTGCGGTACCGCCACGCGTCGGGCACGGGAAAATCGGCGGTCTCGCCCGCCGTATCGGCATACCGCACTATGTCGAGCCAGTGCCGCCCCCAATGCGCGCCGTAATGCGGCGACGCGAGCAGACGTTCGACGACTTTCGCAAACGCCTCCCGCGAATCGTCTTGCAGAAAGGCCGCGATTTCCTCAGGCGCAGGGGGAAGGCCAGTCAGGTCAAACGTCGCCCGGCGCAGCAGCACGAGGCGATTCGCCGGGTCGGCAGGGTGCAACCCCTTGTCCTCCAGCCGAGCGAGAATGAATTCGTCGACGATCGTTTTCGGCCAGGCGACGTCGCGCACGGTCGGCCGCGGCGGGCGCTGAACGGGCCGAAACGACCAGAATTGCCGGGCCGCATTCCAGTCGATTAAGCGTTTCGGGCGCGGCGGCGGCGATTCGCCCTGCCGGGGGTCGGGCGCACCGCGGCGAATCCATTCTTCGAAGTCGGCGACGACCTGCTTGCCGAGTTTCGCGTCGGGCGGCATTTTCAGGTCTTCGTAACGCAACGCCTGAATCAGCAGGCTGTCATCGACGTTTTTGGGCACGATGGCGGGGCCGCTGTCGCCCCCTTTTTGCCAGCCGGCGCGCGAGTCGAGCCGCAAGCCGCCCTTCAGTTCCTTGGCATCAGCCGAATGGCACTTGTAGCATTTGTCGACCAGAACCGGGCGAATTTTCGCTTCGAAGAACTCGGCGTCGAGCGCAGGCTCGTCGGCGGCGCTGCACGCGGCGGCAGCGAGCACAACACCGAACACAAGCGGGGCAGGTTGCAATGCGGCGGCTCCGGAAACAGGCGGAGGAGGTCAGGTTTGACTACTCGCATTATAGGAGTCCGCCGACAATTGCACGAGACAAACCGGCGCACCGGAAGCCGCTCGATCGCCAGCGCGCTGCCGATGGAACCCGCGTCGCGGTGAACGCGCCGCATGCATCCCTCGATTCTAAAACGCCCCGACAACCTCGCCGCCGGAAACCGTGGCCAGCTTTTCCAGAATCTGCGGATCGACGTTTTGGGAAATGAACCGCACCGATCCGTCGCAAAAGAGCACGTTGCAGCCGCCCGGAAACGAACTGCCGATGCCATCAGGCCCGTTGATGTATGGCTTCTTCGTCAGCGACCGCATCGTCGCCCGGCCGCCCGCGGCCCACGGGCCAAAGTCCTTGCTTGCCTCGCTGACCGCAATCGTATTCGATAAACCATCAGTGATTTCGCGCAGGCTTGTCGCGCGGTTGTAGGCAAAGACGCCCGCCTTGGGATCTTTCACTGGCAGCGTCGGGCCGTTTTCGCCCAATCCCGCCCAGCCAATGTAATGCGTGACGTTATTGCCCAACTGTGGATCGAACGGCGTTTGCGGGTTCTGGTACACCGGGAGTTGAAGTTTGACCAAGTTGGCGTTTGCCGGGTCGTCCCACGCTTTGTCGAACTTGATCTGGTTGTAAACAGCCGCCTGATCGAGGTACGGCAGGATGCTTGCCTGCCAGCTCAACCGCTTTTCAGGCTTCAAATTCTCGTTGGCCGCCGTGCCTTGCGGAAAATGATTGTGGCCATCGTGGTAATTGTGCAGCGCCAAGCCGAATTGCTTGAGGTTGTTTATCGATTGCGAGCGCCGCGCCGCCGTGCGGGCCTGTTGCACCGCGGGCAGCAGTAGGGCCACGAGCGTGGCCGTCGCCGCAGTGCCACTGCCGCCCGAACCCAAAAGTGGAACCGAAGGGACTGACGAACGCGACAACCACCGCATTTTCGCGTTCTCAAATGTTCCGACCGACACATTCGGAAACAGTGGTGCCGTCACCAGTTCAACCGCCGGAATGTCTTCCGCCCTGATCGGAAACGGCTGCGCGGGGCCG
>JAJXXL010000321.1 GCA_021781115.1 Planctomycetota bacterium | reverse complement strand
TGACGGCCCCCAGGCGATTTTGCCCTACAGCTATTGCGGCACGATGGGGGTGATTCAGGGGGCGAGCCTTGACCGCCGCTTTTTTCATCGCTTGGGCGCTTCGCGGCTTGACCGTACGATTTGCGCAACCGCCGGCGGCGCCGGCTACGCCTACACGATCGGCGACAAGACCGGCATGGCGCCCGAAGCGTTCGCCGAAAGCCGGTATATCGTCAACTGGGGCTCGAATACTGCCGTGACAAACATGCACCTGTGGGTCTTCATGCACGAGGCCCGAAAACGCGGCGCACGAATCGTAACGATCGATCCGTATCGCAGCCGCACTGCCGCCCGCAGCGATTGGCACATCGCCCCCCGCGTGGGCACCGACGCCGCCCTGGCCCTGGGCGTGATGCACGTCCTGTTTCGCGACGGCCTGACCGACGCCGATTACCTCGCCCGCCAGACCCTCGGCTGCGACGAACTGCGCGAACGGGTCGAACGCGAGTACGGTCTGGAGCGCGTGGCCCGAATTACCGGTGTGCCTCCCGCCGACGTCGAACGCCTGGCCCACGAATATGCCCGCACGCAACCCGCGGCCATTCGCGTCAATTACGGGCTGCAGCGGCATTACGGCGGTGGCATGGCCGTGCGCACGATCGCCTGCCTGCCCGCCCTGATCGGCGCCTGGCGACACTACGCCGGCGGAATCCTCTTGTCGACAAGTTCGCTGTTCGGCCTCAATACCGCCGGGCTCGAACGCCCCGACCTGGTTCCGCCCGGCACGCGAACGATCAACATGAATCAGCTTGCCGAGGCGCTGCATGGCGAGCTGCCCGGCCCCCCCGTGCGGGCCCTGTATGTGTACAACTCAAACCCAGCCGCTGTGGCCCCGAACCAGCCCCGCGTGCTGGCCGGGTTGCTGCGCGACGACCTGTTCACCGTTGTGCACGAGCAGTTTCCCACTGACACCGTCGATTACGCCGACTTCGTGCTGCCCGCCACGACCCAGTTGGAACATTTCGATTTGCACACGTCCTATGGTCACCACGATGTTCAAGTGAACCGGCCCGCTATTCCCCCGCTTGCCGAGGCGCGTTGCAACACGGCGGTGTTTCGGGCTCTGGCCGCCCGCATGGGGCTCGAGCCCGAGCTGTTTGAAGCCAGCGATGAAGACCTGGCGCGCGAAGCCTTGTGGCAGACCGCGGCCAGCTCTGCCGCGAAACCCGCCGCCCTGGCCGGAATCACCCTCGAACGGCTGATCGCCGCAGGCCCGCTGAGGTTGAACCTGCCCGACCGTTTCACGCCGTTTGCCGCTGGGCGTTTTCCCACCGCCAGCGGCAAATGCGAACTGTATTCGGCCGCCATGCTCGCCGACGGCCATGACCCGCTGCCGGCCTATACACCACCGGCAGAAAGCGTCGATTCAGCCCCCGAACTGGCGGCGCAGTACCCGCTGCAACTCATTTCGCCGCCATCGCCGCATTTCCTGAATTCGACATTCTGCAACGTCGATTCGTTGCGGCAGGCGGCAGGCGCGCCACAGATCGAAATTCACCCCGACGACGCGGCGACCCGCCAGGTGCGCACAGGCGACCGGGTGGCGGTGTTCAACGACCGGGGCCGGTTTGAAGCCGAGGCCGTGGTGGGCCCCACCGTGCGCCCGGGGGTTGTGGTCGCCCCAAGCATCTGGTGGAACAAGTTCACCCGCGATCGCGCCAACGCCAACGCCACGACCCCCACCCGCTTGAGCGACATGGGCGGCGGCGCCACGTTTTTCGATAACCTGGTGCAGGTCGAATTGCTTGCGAAATGAGTTTTCGGTGTTCAGTGTTCGGGCGACGGGTGAGGTTCGATCTGGCATTGCCGAGGAAATCTGACAACTTCGAACTGCCACCGCCGTTTTGCTTGACTGAACACGGAAAACTCATTCCACTCATCGTCAGCCGCGCGATCTCATTTGGCCTAAGCGATCTTGTGGCCAATGGTCCACAACCCCGTGGGCGACGGGTAGCGCTTGTGCTCTCCATTCGGAACGTACCGAGCACGTGCGGCAATCTGCGCGGCAGGCGGAACGCCAAGCGGCCATAGCCCCAGCGTACCGCGTTTGAACTCTTCCGGTTGCCGTTCGTGTTTCGGCCGTGTTGCCACTTATTCCTGATTTTGGTTTGGGAATCTGGCGTTCGGTCGTCCCGATGCAGTCGCCACCGATACAAACGCAGTGCGAACCCGGACAATATGGGGCTACGGGGTTCACGCCCGGCCCTGTGATCAGAACCCCAAAAAAGGAGGGCCAACCTCGGCGGGCCGTCCTTGGAGCCGAGATTGGCCGCAACAGCCGAGGCGCGCCGCACGTGCCGTGAGGTCGCGCGTGCAATCATTTTTTCCCGTGGTGGCCTGGGCCGGAGTTTTCACCGTGGCCGGCCGGACCTGAGTCGGAATTGTCGTCAGACTCGAAATTGCACCACCAATTGAAGTTCGACGCGGCAAACACGTCGTCGATGGCATTGGCGTCGTGTGTCGCGAGGCCAATTTCCGTTTCGATCAGCTTGCCCACCGGAGTTGCCGCGGTTCCGTTCCCGTCGGTGAACTGAATCACGACAAAGCGGCTGACGGGCTCGCGCCGGGTGCTCCAATTGGAATAGGCCAGGTTGTCGAGCACTGCTTGAACGCCGACCTGAGTGGCGTTCGCGTTGAACGCCACTGCGAGCGGCGTTCCTCCGATTCCGCCGGTCATCGTGCCAATCGTCGTACCGTTGTACAACACAGCGCCATTGGCGCCCAACGTCACGCCGCCCGAGGCCAGAATGCTGAGCACATCGTCGCGCATGCTGTTTCCGAGGCCCAGTCCCAGGCTCAAATTCGAGACTTCCAATTGCGAGTTGGCAAAGGCGTTGGCGGCGTCGGTCACGATGGCATTTGGGACCAGCAGCACTGGCGCGGCGCCGACCTGATATTCAACCGGCCCGCCGACGTTCGTGATGGCGACCGAACTCGTCACCTGCACGATCATGCCGGCCGCCAGCGAAGCCTCGCCTGACCCGTCAGTGAACTGAAAGACGACTTCGCGCGGACCGAGTTTTGGATCGGCGTTCGAGTTCGAAAACGCAACCGACTCGGCCACGGCCTGGACGCCGGCTTGAGTGGCGGACGCGTTGAACGCCACGGTAAGAGGCATTCCCCCCGTTCCGCCGGTGACGGTTCCAATGGCAGTTCCGTTGTAAAGCACGGTGCCGCCCGGGCCGAGCGTCACGGTGCTGGACGGGGCGATGCTGAGTTGATCGCCGTTCGAAACGGCGACGGGGCGGTCTGGATCCCCGTCTTCGAACGCAACGGTTAATTGCGAATTGGCAAATGCGTGGTTGACATCGGTGACCAGGGCGTTGGGGGCCAAAACCACGGGGGCTTCACCCGCGGCGTAGACGACCGGCCCCCCGAGATCCGTGATGGATGCCCCCAGGGTGACTTGCACCAGCTTGCAGGCGGGCAGCGACGCGCTGCCATTTCCATCGGTGAACTGAAACACGACGACGCGGGCCCCGGTTTCAGGATTTGCGCTCGAGTTGGAAAAGGCCACATCGTCGAGCACGGCCTGAATCGAAGCCTGTGTGGCCGTGGAGTTGAACGTGACGACGAGTGGGGCGCCGGCGGTTCCGCCAGTCACCATACCGATTGTCGAACCGTTGTAAAGCACGGCCCCCTGGCTTCCCAGCGTGACGCCGCCACCGGCGACGATGCTCAGTTCATCTCCCAGGGTGTCGTTCTGCTGATCAAACCCGCGGGCCGCGATGGCCACGTGCAACGTCGAATTGGCGTACGCGCCGTTGGCATCGGTCACGGCGCCGGTTGGGGCCACGATCACCGGCGAAGCACCGGCGGCGTAGGTTGCCGGAGCGCCGAGTTGACTGATCGACGCGGCAGGAACGATCTGCAGATCGACGTCGGTGGGCAGCGAGGCGCTGCCGTTTCCATCGGTGAACTGAAACACGGCGGCTCGAGTACCTGGCGGAACCGCAGGGTTCGAATTGGCGTAGGCCACGTCATTGAGCACTGCGTCAATGCCGGCCTGAGTTGCTGCGGCGTTGAACGCAATGACGAGGGGCGTTGTGCCCGTTCCTCCCGAAGCCACGGCAATTGCGGCTCCGTTGTACGAGACGTTGCCGCTCTGATCGAGCGTGACGCCGCCGTCGGCCAGAATTGAAAGTTCGTCGGTCGCGGCGCTCGATGGCGTGACGTCATCTCCGCGGGAAAGTGCGACGGTCAGCCGGGAGTTGGCATAGGCGCCCGCCACGTCGGAAACGACCCCGCTGCTCGCGATGGCCGTGGGCGCCGCTCCCGCCGTATAGGTGACTGGCTCGTCAACGCCATTGATTGCGGCGGCGGGCGTCACGAAGACCGGCTTTTCGACGGGGGCATCCCAATCGCCGCTGCCGTCGGTGAACTGAAACATAACGAGTCGCGCGCCGAGCATGGGCGTGGCGCTGGAATTCGCATAAGCCACGCTGTCGAGCACGGCCTGCACGCCGGCTTGCGTGGCGTTGGCGTCGAAACTGACGACCAGGGGCGCCCCGCTGGTTCCCCCAGAAACGTTGCCAATCATGGAACCGTTGTATAGCAAATCTCCGTTGCTCTGGACGGTCACGCCGGCACTCGCGGCAACGCCGAGTTCGTCGGTGGGCGCGAAGTTCTCTCGCGCGTCGCCCCAATGGGCAACGGACACCGTAAGTTTCGAATTGGCGAACACGCTGTTCGTATCGGCAACAACCGCGGTCGGCGCCACGACCACGGGAGCGCCGCCGACGGCATAGGCCACGGGGGCGCCAAGCTGCGCGATCGACGGATCGCCAAAAAACTCGGCCGAAAGCAACACCCGTGATTCAAACACCTCGGGGGCCGCAGCCAGGAGCCGCGGGCGTCGCGACCGACGGACACGGCGTACGCTTTCGATACGACCAGAAAGCTTTCGAAACCAACGCATGGGACGAGCTCCTTCCTCTGGGGACCAAGTGTGACGGAAACAGTCGGCCCGCATCAAATTCCCAACGCGTCGCCAGTTCCGACGGGATGCGCCCGGAGAAAATGACAACGTTTGCGAATCCTGATCTGCCAGAACAGGCGCGCGATCGGCCAGGTTCGACCGTCGGCTGATGTCTGGCGGTTACGGCGCGTCCCCTGCGCTTCATGACCCTTTGCCCACATGCACCAATCACGAAGGCCCAGAGGTCGTGATCAGTCGTCAGTGTTTGCTTTTAATGGCGGTGGACCCCGTTGTCCAGACCAAAATCGTCATTTTTTGGATTCAGGGCGCACGCCCCGATCCAGCGCTCGCTAACTCGTTGTACCGGCGAGGAGTTCGAGAAGGACAATTCTATGCCACCGTCGTGTATTATCGCGAGCTCGCACGCCGTCGGGCCTCATTCGCACCTCCGTCGCAGGCGGCACACGGAACCTGAGCGCCGACAACCAAGCGCCACCCGTTCACCGCGCCGTATTGACCTTGACCCTCCCGCCGCTTTTTGAGATTGTTCCGCGCCCGATGCGGCGGCGGTTGGCGTTCGTCAGGACGTTATGGGATTTCCGGCGGCTGAGTTCAGGTCGCAAGGGGGGTCAATGCGGGGGGATGCTTCACGATGAAGGCGGTCATATTGGCGGGAGGGTTCGGGTCGCGGATTTCCGAGGAAACCCAGCTCAAGCCGAAACCGATGATCGAAATCGGCGGCAAGCCGATTCTCTGGCACATCATGAAGATCTATTCGGCCCACGGGGTCAATGACTTCATCATTTGCCTGGGGTACAAGGGCTACATCATCAAGGAGTATTTCGCCAACTATTTCCTGCACGAATCGGACGTGACGTTTGACATGCGGCATAATCGAATGGATGTGCATCAGCATAATGTCGAGCCGTGGCGGGTCACGCTGATCGACACCGGGGCCAACACGATGACGGGTGGGCGGTTGCTGGGCGTCAAGAAATACCTGGGCGACGAAACATTTTGCATGACCTACGGCGACGGCGTGGGTAATGTCGATATTTCGCACACGCTGGCGTTTCACAAGGAGCACGGCCGACTGGCGACGCTGACGGCCGTGCAGGCCCCCGGGCGGTTCGGCAGCTTGAAGATCGAAGGGCACAAGGTGGCCGATTTCGTCGAAAAGCCGCTGGGCGACGGTGGCTGGATCAACGGCGGTTTTTTTGTGTTGTCGCCCGGCGTGCTGGATTTCATTGAAGGTCCATCGACCGTATGGGAACAGGAGCCGCTGACCCGCTTGGCGGCCCAGTCGCAACTGGCGGCCTACAAGCACGAAGGCTACTGGCAGCCGATGGACACGCTGCGCGACAAGAACCAGTTGGAAGAACTCTGGAGCCGCGGCCAGGCGCCATGGAGGGTATGGAAGTGAATGCCGAGTTCTGGCGAGGCAAACAGGTGTTCGTGACGGGGCACACCGGGTTCAAGGGGGCTTGGCTGTGCCTGATGCTGGAGCGCCTCGGCGCCCACGTTTGCGGGTATGCGCTCGAATCGCCCACCCGGCCCAACTTGTTTCAACTCACCCAGATCGGCGAGCGGGTCGACTCGGTGCATGGTGACGTGCGCAATTTCGAACGGGTGCGGCAGGTCATTCAGGAACGTCGCCCCGAAATCGTGCTGCACCTGGCAGCCCAGGCGCTTGTCCGCCGGTCGTATCGCGACCCGCTGGAAACGTATTCGACGAACGTGTTGGGAACGGCGAACGTGCTCGAAGCGGTGCGGCAGGTGGGCGGGGTGCGGGCGATCGTCAACGTGACGAGCGACAAGTGCTACCAGAACCAGGAAACGATGTGGGGCTATCGCGAAAACGAACCGATGGGCGGGCACGACCCGTACAGCAGCAGCAAGGGCTGCGCTGAACTCGTGGCCGATGCCTATCGGAAATCATTTTTTGGCGCCGCGGGGGGCGCGGCGCTCGCTTCGGCGCGGGCGGGCAACGTCATTGGCGGGGGCGACTGGGCCGAAGACCGGCTGATTCCCGATTGCCTCAGGGCCTGCTCGGCCGGGCGGGCGATTGAAATTCGCAACCCCACGTCGATTCGCCCGTGGCAACTCGTGCTCGAACCACTGGCCGGTTACCTGCGGCTGGCCGAACTGTTGTGGGAACACGGCCAGGAATTCGCCGAAGGCTGGAATTTCGGTCCGGCCGACCAGGATGCACGCCCGGTGCATGCGATCGTGAACCGCATTACGGAACTCTGGGGGGGTGGGGCCGCGTGGCGCCTGACGGGTGGCGAGCACCCGCACGAGGCGCATTACCTGAAGCTCGATTGCTCGAAAGCCCGGTCGCGTCTGGGCTGGCAGCC